>JANMKN010000227.1:0-2340 GCA_031372065.1 Abditibacteriaceae bacterium
GGTGAGGGGCTGGGGCAGGCGCCCTCTGGGCAGGAGGACGGGGGGGAGGGGCTTAAATCGCCTCAAGTTAATAAAAACAGGATTTTACGCGCTTAATTTGGTATCCTCGTTTTATGAAATTGCTGATGGAGATGAAGATGAACTTTTTCAAACAACATACGAAGTGGGGCGCAGTCGCGATGGCTGTGGCAGCGCCTTTGGTGTTCGCGGGCTGCGGTGGCGGCGGTAGTGTGCCGGGCGGTGTGCGATTGGGACAAACCAAAACGTTAGCCGGTGCGGGCGAGGCGGGCACGGCGGATGGCCCGGTGGCAACGGCGCGATTTAATAACCCGGTTGGTGTCGCTACGGATGCGGCGGGCAATGTTTTCGTGACGGATTACGATGGTAATCGCGTGCGGCGCATTTCCAACGGCGTAGTGGATACCATCGTCAATCAGGCGAATTTTAAGCATCCTTTCGGCATCGCTTTTCTGGCCGATGGCCGTCTGTTTGTGCAAACTGATAACAACGATGCGGGCGCCGAAACCGCCACTTCCGGCACCATCTGGCAAGTGAACATCGCGGCCAAAACCGCGACCGTTGTGGCGCGTAATTTGGGTTTGCCGCGTGGTTTAGCAGCCTACGACACCAATCAATTGGCTTTGTCCGACCTTTCGCAGCACGATGTGCGCCTGCTGAATGTGGATACGGGTGTTATTACGCCGCTGGCGGGTCTGCGCGGCACGCCGGGCTTTGTCAATGGCACCGGCACGGCGGCGCGTTTTAATCGGCCTTACGGTTCGGTGCGCTTATCAAACGGCAATTTGCTGGTGGCCGATGCCGGAAACAACGCCTTGCGCGAAATTACGCCCGCTGGCGTGGTGACAACCTTAACCGGCACGGGCACGGCGGGCTTCAAGGATGGCGCGTTGAATGAGGCCGTTTTCAATGGCCCGCAGGATGTGGTTGTGGACTCGCTCGGCTTCATTTATGTGGCCGATAACTTCAACAATCGCGTGCGCCGCATTCGCAATGGCATTGTGGAAACCATCGCTGGCTCCGGCGCGCAGGGTTATGCTGAAGGCGCCGGTTCGCAAGCGCAGTTCTTCGGTTTGGAAGGCATCGCGCTATCGCCGGACGAGACGACGCTCTATGTTTCCGACGGCAACGGTGGCAGTGGCAGGCCGTTTAACCGTGTCCGCTCCGTTCACGTTCGTTAGTTTTTCCAAAAGCAAAAGCCGCCGCTGAAATCAAAGAAGATTTTCGATTTCATCGGCGGCTTTTTTTGTGCCATTTTCCTCGCGCACTTGTGAGCCAATATGCGCGGCTCGCTTTGCGCAGGTGGAATCGGCGAGCAATGTTTGTAATTCCTGTGCCACACGCTGCGCGCGGTATTTCTTGCGTGAAATTTGGCATCCGATGCCGAGTTTTTGCATTCGATAGGCATTATCGGGTTGGTCGTGCGAGAAGGGCATAACCAGCATTGGCTTTCCGGCACGCATGGCTTGCGCGGTGGTGCCGACGCCGCCTTGATGCACAATCGCCGCTGCGCGCGGGAAAAGCTGCGAATACGGCGCGTAATCGAAGGCCGCGACGCCATTTGGCAGGTTTTCCGGCTTATTTATCTCGTCGCCAATGAGCAAAACAGCGCGACGCTTTAGAATTTGCGCGGCGCGGGCGCTTTCCTCGAAATAATTTCCGGCATCCATCACGGCAGCCGAGCCAAGCGTGAAAACAAGCGGCGGCTCGCCTTGGTTTAAGAATGCTTCCAGTTCCGGCGTGAGTCCGCCGCGTGTTTCGTGGCGCGTGCCTGCCATGACGCCGCGCTTATCATAGAAACAAAAGCCCGTTTGCACCGTGTTCGGCGGCCAATCGGGTTGCGGCGCGCCTAAATGCTCCGAAAACAGCGCCAAAACCTTTTGCGGCGAATGCTGACCGGCAAACAGCGGATGCCCGCCGCGTGGCAAGCCCAATTCTTGGCGCAACCCATAAATCGGCGCCATCCATTTTTCCGTATGTTTTTTGCCGAGATTGAAAATTTGCGACAAAAGGGCGGGCGGCAGAACTTTTGCCAGCGGAAATGCTATCGCCCCCAGCGGCGGCATGGAGACATCGTAGGCAGAAAAAAACGAAACAGGCGCTAAGACCGTGGAAATCCACGGCACGCCGGTTTTTTCGACGACTAAAGGCGCCGTCATCGGCAGCACATGGCTGACAAACACATCGGCGTCGTGCGTCGCCGCCAGCAAATCGGCATAAGAATCGTGCCGCGCGGGCATAATGATTTCGTGAAACAAATATTCCGTGCCGCGCGAGCCATCCATAACCTTTTGGATAATGGGCGCGGCGTCTTCCGGTGAA
>JANMKN010000228.1:0-15037 GCA_031372065.1 Abditibacteriaceae bacterium
ACGTTTGTTTGCTTAGTTGCATGATGACCGAAAAATCCGCATCCGCGACGAAAGGCGCTCCGATATTCACAAGGGACTCGTCTCCTTTGCTGCCGCACTCATCTGTTTGGCCGCTTTGTAATTCTTTTATTTAGGAACTCTTATTTCTTATTGTTTTGGCATGGCCGCTTTTTAAGTGGTTTAAGGCGCGTCTGCCGGAAAAATTGGCCTTCGGCGTCACTTTTTTGGCGCTGTTAGCCGTATTAGCCCTTTTCTTCGGTTTGCTTTTTTATTCCGGCAAAGTCATGGCCGATGCCGCGCCGCGTTATGCGGACGAGGCCGCAAAAATGTGGGGTCAAGCCCGCGAAAGCGCCGCGCGCTACGATCTGACGCTGCCGGAAAATCCGCGCCAGCTTTTGAAAGGCTCCGGCGGCACATCTTTTGTCGGGCCGCTGCTTTCTATTTTGGGTTTGTGGCTACTGGTGATTGGTTTGGTTGCGCTGGGTTTGCACGAGGCGCCGACTTTTCGCGCGAAATTTCAGAAAAGGCTGATGATAAAGCCGAAAAAGGCGAGACGTTGCAGGTTTTGGATCAAATTATCGAAAAATGTGGTCGCTATTTCTGGATTCGCACTGTTGTTAGCGTGATTCAGGGCATTTGTTCCAGCTTGGCGGCGCTGGCGCTGGGATTGGATTTGCCTTTTATCTGGGGACTTTCTGCGGCGCTTTTAAATTATCTGCCGACGGTTGGCTCGCTGATTTCTGTTGTGCCGCCCGCTTTGTTTGCCTTGTTTCAATTTCAAGATGTAGGCCGCGCCGGATTGGTATTTTTCGTGATGTGCGCCATTCAATTGCTGCTGGGCACTTTTGTTGATCCGCTGCTTTCGGGTCGTCAATTAAAAGTTTCGGCGTTTTTAGTGTTGTTCTCAATTGCCTTTTGGGGTTGGGTGTGGGGCATCGCCGGGGCGCTTATCGGGGTGCCTTTGACGGTCACTTTGTTGATTGTTTGTTCGCATTTCGAGGAAACGAAATGGATTGCCGATTTATTTGCGGGCGCTGACGAACAAGGCGAAGCATCAGAGGCCCCAAAATAATTTTGCGACGCATTGGCGGGCGTTTTCGATAAGATTATTGTCACGGCGCGCCTTGGAAATCGACAAAATCGAACTTTCGCGCGGCGTGACATCTTCCAACATTTCGAGTGTTTCTCAAGGGAGTTTTTTCAGCATGAGGGTTAGTCAAAAAGGGTTATTCAGTCAGTCCGTTTTTTCGGCAGCGATGCCCACTATCGCTGCCGTTCTTGTTGTTTTGAGCGCGGTTTTGTGTTTTAGCAGTCCTGTTATGGCGCAGACAAAACCTGATACGCAAACGCCGCGCGTGGCGCGAGCCGAAGCCCGCGCCATGATTAGCCAATTGGTGCGCGAGGGCAAAATCATGCGGCCCGGCGATGCCAAGCGCGGAATGCGTGGTATCGGGCGCAGCGTGTTTCAAGGCACGAAAATCGAAGAATTTCATATCGAAGTCATCGGCACTCTCAAAAAAGTGATGGGCGGCGGCGACCTCGTGCTGATTAAAGTGCTGGATGGCCCGGTTGTCAAGCGTAATACGGGAATTATTGCCGGCATGAGCGGTAGCCCGGTTTATATTAACGGCAAAATGCTGGGCGCCATCGCCATCGGTTTTGGCTTTCCCAAAGAACCGATTGGCGGCGTGACGCCGATTACACAAATGATCGAAGGCGCTTTGCCGGATAACACCGAAACTAAACCAACTGTTAAAAACAGCATCGAAAAACGTGCCGCACTCCAAAGCGAAACCTATCGCACCGGGGCGCCGATTGCAATTGGTGGACAGCGCATTTCGCAGGTTGTCGTTTCGCGCAATCACAGTCAGGAAATGGTGCCCGGCACATTGGTCGGGCGGCCTTGCACAATGCTGATGCAAATGGCCGGCTTTTCGCCCGCATCGCTGCCGCGCTTGAAAAAAATGATGGAGCCATTTGGCATTGAGCCAGTGCTGGGCACTGGCGGCGTGATGTCGAGTTCTGCGTCGCCGGTGCAAGCGTTTTCGGCTGCCAATGAAAAAACCGATGTCAACCCGCCTTTTATACCCGGCGGCGCTATCGGCGTGCCGCTGGTGACGGGCGACTTAGATATGTCGGGCGTCGGCACCATTACGTTTCGTTGGGGCAAGCGCATTTTGGCTTTTGGTCATCCGATGTTCGGCAAAGGCGCCGTTTCGATGCCGATGACCAGCGCGTATATTCACGATATTTTTCCGAGCTACCAGCAATCGTTTAAATTGGCTTCGCCAGTGCGCGAAGTGGGCGCTTTGCAGCAGGATACCGAGTTTGCCATTGGCGGCACCATCGGGCGGCGCGCCGATATGGTGCCGATGCACGTTCACTTGAAAAATGCCGAGCGCGATATTGATCGCAGTTACAATGTGCGCCTCATCAAAGACCCGGTTTTCACGCCGATGTTGTTACAAATGGTCAGTTCCGAAGCGCTGGGCGGCGCTTTTGGCATGGACTCCGACAAAATGGTGCGCGTGAAATTTCGCATGGAAATGCAAGACCTGCCGACCATCGAAAAAGAAGAATTTCTCTATGCGCAAAGCGATGTGATGATGCCCGCGCTCGGCGATATGTTCGAGACGATTATGCTCACGCAGATGAATCCATTTTCGCGTGGCGATATCAAGCGCGTGGACTTGGATGTGTCGCTGGAGCCAAAGCGTCGCACGGCCATAATTAAAAGCATCGAAGCGGATCGCAACCGTGCCAAGGCTGGCGATAATGTGCGCGTTAATGTCTTATTGGAGCCGCACGACACACCGGGGCAATACATTACGCGCGTTTTTAATTTCAAAGTGCCCGACGATTCGCCGGACGGCGCCTTGCGCATCACTGTGAATCCGGCCAGCGATTACTGGCAAGGCCAGTCGCGCGTTGGCGGTGCGCCGCCCGATCCCGATAATCTTAAAGAACTGGTGGAAGCCTACCAAAAAGCGGGCGCTTCCAACGAAATCTTGGTGCAAGCCTCAACGCCGCAAGCGTATTTAATGGTCGGACGCCAAAAAGTGGCAAACCCGCCGTCATCATGGGCACGCCTCATGCCTTCGCGCGCTTCGACAAATATCGCGGCCTACAACGAAACGCAAATCCAACGCGATAAAGTGGGATTTTCACTGACGGGCGCACAGTATCTTTCGATTCCTATTGAAAGTGCCCGTCACAGCGACCGCGAACGCCCCGACACCGGCACTACCGCCGATGGCAAAGCGGGCGCGGCCTCCTCGGCGGCTTTGGCCGCTGCAATGGCTGCCGAAGAAGCCAGTGCTGATAGCGGTTTTGACCCTTCTGATTACGAAACCGACGAACTGGCATTGATGCGCTTGCCCTTTGCGCGGCAGATGCAAATTAGTCCGTTGGTTGGCCCCGATATGCAACTTTGGTGGAATCGCCTGTCTGCCTCTTACAAAGTGCCGTTGCAGTCAGGCGCCACGCCGCCCGCAGCAGCAGAAGCGATTACGCCTTCGATAACACCTTCGATTTCGCCCGTGAAGACTCCCGCCTCCAGTGCTGAGAAAGTCACCGACACGGTGGTGGCCACTGCTGAACCCGATACTAATTTGGCCCGCCCTGTTTCACGTTGGATTCAAGACGATGCCAAAGATTTTTCGCGAGGCACCTTTGAAGGCACTGCAACTTCCTCCGACGGCATGATTCGCCCGGCGCCGCACGCCGAACTTTTGGCGACGACCACGCAACCTGTCGGATGGAGCATCGCCGCTGATCGCAACGGTTACACCTATATGGGTTCGGGCCACAAAGCGCAGATTTATCGCATTGATGCCAAGGGCAAAACGACGCTGCTGTATGACGGCCCTGAAGTCGCTGTCACGGCTCTGAACACCGACGAAGCGGGCAATCTTTACGCGGGCGTAACGCCCGGCGCCAAGGTGTTGCGTTTTAGCAAAGAAGGTTTTGTAACCACGATTTTTGATGGCGAGGAAACCTTCGTTTGGGCGCTGGAACGCGACGCCCAGGGGCGCCTTTTAATCGCGACGGGTGGCGGCGAAAAAACTGTCGGTGGCGCGATTTATCGCTTGGATGACGCTGCCACGCGCACCGAGCCAAAAGCCAGCGTGCCGCTGGCTCGCGTGCCGCAACGTCATGTGCGCTCTTTAGCCGTGCGCGGCAGCGACATTTTCGCGGGCACTGGAGATGAAGATGCAGTTTTGTATCAAGTTTCGGGCGAAACCGGCGCTTTGAAAGCGCTGTATGAAGCGGGTGTCGGCGCGGCTCCCTCGGCTGGCTATGGCGGCTATGACCCCAACCTTGCCGCGATGATGATGAATAATGCCTCGCGCGCCATGATGGGCGGCGGCGCGGGCCGACCCATGATGGGTGCCGATGCCATGATGCTGATGGCCGGTGCTTCCGGCGTGCCGATGATGAGTGGTGCCGGTTTGCAAGCGCAGGGCACTGAAATTTTGGCTATCGCGGCGATGCCGGATGGCATTTATTTTGGCACAGCTAATAGCGGCACTATTTATCGCTGGACGCCTGAACGTGGCGCGATTCCGGTTTATGCCGCGCCCGCTCGCGCTGTTTATGCATTGCGGGCACAAAACGGCAAACTGTTCGCGGCAGTAGCCGGCAGTTCAGGGGCGGCGGCACAGGCCGCTCAAATCAGCGCTGCAATGACTGCTGGCACAAGCGCGATTCAGCCGATTTCTTTGCCAGCCAGCAATGGCGCGCATGGCGCGGTTTATGAAATTGATTTGGTCGCTGCCGGTGACAACGCCGACAACACGCGCGCCGTGCGTTTGGTTGAAACCACGCAGCCTCAAGTCTTGGCGATTGCCCTGTCGCCGGGCGGCGATTTACTGGCCGCGACGGGAAACAATGCGGCGGTTTATCGCGTGCCTTTGGCGGCGCAAGGCGGCGGCACTTACACTTCGAATGTGCTGGACGCTGGGCGTTTAGTGCGTTGGGGCGCGCTTCGTTCTCTCAGCAAAAATGCGCCGCTGGAAACGCGGAGCGGCAACACTTTGGAGCCGGATGCCACATGGAGCGATTGGCAAAGCGCGACGAAAACCGAAACCGGCGAAGCGCGTGTCGCTTCGCCGCCTGCGCGCTATCTGCAATATCGCGCGAAGTTGGCATCCGATGGCTCACTTTCGCGTGTCGAAGCGATTTATCGCCCGCAAAATCAGGCGCCGGCAGTGCAATTTGCCTCGCCTGTCGGCGGCGAATTTTTGAAGGCCAAGAAGAAGTTGACTTGGAAGGGCAAAGACCCCGACAGCGATACGCTGCGTTATCGTTTGTGGCTCTCGCGCGATAGCGGCGCGTGGCAACCTGTCGAATTAAAGAAAAATTCGGCTGCGAGTTATGCCATTGAAGCCGATAAATGGCCGGATGGCTCATATCGCGCCAAAGTCGAAGCCTCAGATCGTGAGCGCAATCCAGAAGACCCGCGTTTGGCAGAGATGACTTCTTCGCCCTTTACCATTGACAACACCGCGCCCAAATTGGACGGCCAAACTGTGCAAAAGCAAGAGGGTGCGTGGCGTGTGCGTGCCCTCGCCAGCGACGAACTTTCGCCTATCATCGGCGCCGAATGGCGTGTTTTCGTGCCTGAAGCAGAAAAGAAGGACGAAAAAGCCCAAAAAGAGGACACCAAAGACAAAGCCAACGCCAAAGACGCAAAAGCAGACGCTAAAAGCGGCAAGATCGACGAAAAGACTGATGCTATTGCTATCCTTGATGAGTCATCAGATGACGCCGATGGCGATGCCGACATGGGCGATCTGACAGATGCCAAGAAAGATGAAGCGGAATGGCACGCCTTGGCCGCAAGCGACGGCATTTTCGATGCGCGCCGCGAAGAAGTTATTGCTTCGATTGAAAAAATGGCCGCGCAAGGCAAGATTCCCGAAATCAAATCCGGCACCGTCATCGAAATCCGTGTGCGCGACGCCGCTGGCAATAGCACAACCGTGCAAGTCACGCTGTCGTAAAAAATCTTGCACAACAAAGGCCGTCATCTGCAAAGATGACGGCCTTTGTTGTTCTGCTGTCTTCAACAACTAAGCGTGCTGCCTAATAAAGCAGCCCTCTAAGCGTGCCAAACGCCTTACTTGACAACATTAGTCACTAATTGCGGGCGCGGCCCTCCAGAGCCGGGCATTTTGAGTTCGGCGGCCAGCCATGCCAGGCCGCGCTGATATTTGCCCAATGTGATTTCGGCATCGCCGCCTTGTTCGGCAATCAAGCCAATCGGCCCACGCCAGCCGCTTTGTTGAATGGTGCGCAGCATTTCTAATTCGTGATCGCCTTGCGAGGGCGGAATTAAGTGATCGTCGCCGCCTTTCACCATGCCTGTGATGTTCACCGTTACCACATACGGTTGAATGCGCTGCCAAATGGTTGGAAAGTCGGCAATGTCGCCGTGTCCGTGGCTGAAATTGTAAATCATGCCCACGCCAGTCACGCCTTTTTGCTTTAAGCGCTCGATAACCGCCACTTCGTTGTCCGGTTGGCCGAACCAGCCATTGTGATTATAAAGCCGCACCAAGCAACCCGACGGCCTGGCTAACTCGACGATTTGGCGAATGCGTTCGGCTTCCTGTTCAATGCGCTGCTCTTGTTCTTCGGGCGTTTTGGTTGGTGCGCCCGAACCCATGACCCACAATTGCGGATGAATTTTATGGCGCCCGATAACATCTAAAATCTTTTGCGCGTTCGGGTCGCGCGCGTCAGTGGGAAACCACCACGCCGTGAAATCAATGCCGCGTTTTTGCAAGGCTTCGACTTCGGCATCAAAGGTGGAAATATGCTCGGCGCGCCAGTCATAGGCGAACTTTGTAAATCCAAGGCGCTGTAACATGGCGGCGCGCTCTTCCGGCCCGCGCTTTTTAGCATCAAAGGGCACAACGCACCAAGCGATTAAGTTTTGTTTATCGAAAAGCTCCATAGTTTTTTGTGGCGCAACAGGCAAAGCGAGCGCCGAATTTGTCGGAGACGGTGAAGCGGCGAGCAGAGGAGCGGCGAAAATTGTCAGGCTGGCGCACAGGGCCAAGACTCCGCGCATTGATTTGAAATGAGGGCGATTCATAGGGATTTTGTGCGGAGCAAAGTTGGATTAACGAAAATAAAAAGCGAGACACTCAATAAGCGCCTCGCTTTTATTTTGCAAATTATGGATTGACGACACATTCTGCCTTGGCTGCTGCGAGCGCGCGGCCTTTTTCTGAAAGAAAGGCTGCAAAAGGTGCGTCTTTCAAGGCTTGCAAACCTTCGACGACAGATTGGGCATTCAATTCCGCTCCCGCTTGATCGGTGTGCGTGTGTTCGTTCGGGAAAAACGGTTTGACGGCAGCTTCGCCCATCGCATCGTATTTATTAGCGACGATGCCGTTTAAATCTACGAACGCCGTGCCGCCGGCTTGGGCGGCGTCTTTTGCCATTTGCCCGTAGCCGGGAAAAGCGCGCAGCACTTTGCCGTCTTTCCAATCGTTGCGCGGAATCAGCGACAGCACAATCGGCGTGGCGCCTTTGGCTTTGGCATCGGCGATGTATCTTCGCAAATACCAACCGAAACTATGAACCGTTTCGGTTTTGCCGGTTTTTTCGTCCTTATAATCTTCGGTTTCCTCGCCGTTGCCTTTCAAAGAAGCGCGTGTGCTTTGACGCAGCGAGCCGCCATCGTTGTGGCCGAACTGCATCAAAACAAAATCGCCTGCTTTTATCTCTTGGAGAACCGCGTCCCACAAACCTTCGGTGTAAAAGGTGCGGCTGCTGCGCCCGCCGCGCGCTTTGTTCACGACGTTGATTTTCGTTTCATCGAAAAACGGCGCGATGACGCTACCCCAGCCCTTTTGCCCTTTGGTGCCGTTGTTGACCGTCGAATCGCCAATCAGCCACAGTGTTGGCTTTTCCGTTAATTTATCCTGCGCGTGGGACACGCCGACAAAGGTCACGCAAAATAACGCGGCGAGTTGAAAAAGTTTTTTCATGATGCGTCCTCTTTACTTCGTTTTCAATCTTAAAATCGTGAAGGAATGCGCGGGAAACGTGTGGGCGAAATTCGCTTTCACGTCATTGACGTTTTCTTCGCGCGGCACAACTTTGCCGGGCGCTTGCAGCGAGTTTTCATCACCGGGCGCGCCGCTTAAAACAAGGGCTTTGCCCATTGTTGCCACTAAGTCAACTCCGCGCAAGTTGATGTTGGCGACGCAAGCTTCATTAGTCGGGTTCACTACATCGAGAATCACTTCGCCGTTTTTTTCATCGCGGCCCGCGACGGCATAAAGCGATGTTACTGGCTTGCGTTCGCCTTGCTGCACCAATTTGCCATTGAGATAAGCCTTGACTGTGGCGCCTTTGAGTTCGATGCGCACATCATACCAACGATTGTCTTCAATTTTGCCCGGAATGCGTTCGGCCTGTCCGGTTAAATCAAGGCCATGCAAGGTGTTGTTCCATCCGCCCAAATTCCACACGCCCACGCCGCTGTCATTGCGCGCGAAAAAGATCATAAAGCCTTCTTTGCCGCCAGTTTTGCGCGCCTTTAAAGACAACGTGTAATCGCTCCACGTTGGGTCACCGGCAAAATAAGAGACATCCGGCGCTTCGGCGCTTTGCTGCAAAACGCCGCCTTCGGCTTTCCATTCGCCGTTATGTTGCTCCCAACCGTTTAAGCTGCTCAAATCGGCGCGCCAAATGGTTTTGCCGTCTTTGATGACTTCGATGTCTTTGAATTCGGCCTTGCTGTTCCATGTCCCGACGCCGATGCCGCCGGTAAAGGGCGCGTTTTGGACGCCGCTATCAAGTTGCAGCGGCAAAACGTGGTCGGGGCGGTTGGTGCCATACATTTGCTGAACATAATACGACGGCGAACCGTAGGAATTTTCGTTGTCGAACCAGATTAAATCGGGCGTCCATTGTGTGTTGCCGATTTTGGCGAACAGCGGCGCGTAGGACGCCATCGAAACCACATCAGCGTTGCGCACAAGGCCGGTCATAAACGCCGCTTCCGCAAGGGCCGCTTCCAAATTATTGCGCTTGCCGTTGGTGTGCGCCGCGAATTCGCCCGCGAAAACTTTGGCGCCTTTGCGGTCATAGTTGTCGTAGCGATGATCGTTGCTGAGGAACCACTGCGGCGCGCGGTAGTAATGCTCGTCCACGATTTCGGCAGGCGTGCCGTTTTTGAATTTGTCCCACGCATAACGCCAATGGTCATCATCTACGCCCGGCCCCGCCGTGGTAACAATCGTCATTTCGGGATAGCGCGCTTTGATGGCTTTTTGGAAAATCGGATAGCGCTCGAAATACGGCGCGTCCCATTGTTCGTTGCCCACACCCATGTATTTCAAATTGAACGGCGCCGGATGGCCCATATCCGCGCGCACTTTGCCCCACTTGCTATTGACGGGGCCGTTGGCGAATTCGATTAAATCAAGCGCGTCCTGCACAAAGGGGTCAAGTTCGGCAAGGGGCACGAGTTCCTTGCTTTGAAACTGGCAGGCCATGCCGCAATTGAGAATCGGCACCGGCTCGGCACCGATGTCTTCGCACAATTGAAAATACTCGAAGAATCCCAGCCCGTAGGTCTGATAATATTGCAGCGCTTTGGGTTCGACGGCATCCTGCCAGCGATTCCAGTTTTGCGGGCGCGTTGCCACATCGCCGATGGTGTCTTTCCAGCGATAGGCATTGGAAAGCACTTTACCTTCCACGATGCAGCCGCCGGGAAAGCGCATGAAACCGGGTTTCATATCGGCCAATTTTTGCGCGAGGTCGGCGCGCATTCCGTTGCGGCGATTTTTAAAAGTGTTGCGCGGAAACAGCGAAACCATATCCAAATCAACCGTTCCGGCACCATCGGCCAAAATCACTAAATGCGCTTTGGCCGATGTGGATTTCGCCGTAAATTCGCCTTCGTAGCGAAACCATTGAGGCGAAAGTTTGCTGCTGTGAACTTCACCCACAACAGCGCCGTTTTCGTCTTCGAGAACGGCGCGCAAGCCGCCGCCGTAATTGATGCCGCGCGCGTAAACCGAAAATAAATACTTCTCGCCCGCTTTAAGAGGAATGCCATCCCAGCCAATGTTGGCAACGCCGAAACCCTGCCCGGCGTTGGCGATTTGCAAGCGTGCGAAATGCGTGTTCTTGGCATTGAGCGGCGCTTCGTCGGCAATCGTCATGGTGCCTTGCCCGCCGCGATTGACATTCGACCACGCGTATAAATTTTCGGCGTGTTCAAACGAGCGATTTTGAATCAACTCAGCGTATAAGCCGCCATCGGCGCCGTAGTTGATGTCCTCGAAAAAGATGCCGTGCATCGTCGGGCTGACTTTGGCGCCCGCTTGATTCACGTCAATCGTCAAATTCGCCGTCTGCGCGTTCGCGCCTTGCGAACCAGTTGCGAAAGTCATGGCTAAAAGTCCTGTGGTGAGGGAGTTCTTGATGTGCATAATGTTTTTTCAAATGCGGTGACAACAGTGGGGAGAATTGGCTTACGCTCAGAGTTTATAAAAGAGTGACACAATAGGGGCACAGGGCATGGCTAAGTGCGGTATTGTCGTTTGACGTGACATATTCGCGAGTGTCTGGTTTAATACCTTACTGTAGTCCGCGCCTTTGTGGCGTGCAACGCTTTTACGACGAGGGAATGAAAATGGAACTAAAGTTAGAAGATTTGATGATTGATTGCGATGTCTGCCAAGGGACTGGAAAAGTTCGGAATCCTAAAGTTGGTAAAGTTCCTAATCAAATTGGACCTGAAACAGTGGAGTGTGAGAAATGTAAGGGCAAAGGTGTCCTTCTAACCGAAAGCGGAAAGACTTTGCTTCGGTTTATTCAACAGGCAAAAGCAAAGTCTCTCCCATATTAGTCATTTGGGAAAACGGATTCAGGCTTTTTTGGCGCTCCTGCCACTTGTTTTGGAGATTCGCGTTTGACCTGTTTTTGTTGTTTTCTTAGGCGGAGAAGGCTGCGTTCCAATTTTTGCTAATTTTGCATTAGCGGCTCTTGTTCGCTGCGCTTTCAATTGTCTGGACACTTTGATTAAGGTATCCAGTTTGTCCTGATAAGAAGCCGCGCTCATTGGACTTTGGTTTATTTCTATTCCTACATCCTGAACAAATTGGTGTATATCTCCGGCTTTCTCACAGCTTAAAGCATTGTATTGTTTTAGAGGGTCTCGTATTATGCTTCCAGTGGCACCAACAGCGAGAATCGGAA
The DNA here is from genome assembly GCA_031372065.1 of Abditibacteriaceae bacterium. Taxonomy (GTDB): domain Bacteria; phylum Armatimonadota; class Abditibacteriia; order Abditibacteriales; family Abditibacteriaceae; genus DASWNL01. Next base: position 11,233 of record JANMKN010000228.1, read on the forward strand.
AAATTCTATTTTTGGCTCCAACCGAACTTGCATACATTCCATAGTCCTGAGTTGCGCCCCACCGTGCACCGAGCTCAAAAAGCACATAAGCAGAATCCAAACTTATTTCGCTGAGAATGCCAATAAAAACGCGAGCTTGTTGGACTTCGCTACGCAACTCCCTTTCCGTGTCAGCGCCAGTCTTAAGTTTGTAACCGGCCACACTTGTGCAGCGAATTCTGTTTGGTTCAATGTGAAAGGCGTCACGCAGAAGATCAATTAAAGCTTTAGCAACTTTTTCATCGGCGCTACTGTGGCTAATAAAAATATCAATTTGACTCATGTTTCATCACTCAATTTCATCACTCAAACTCATAGAGATTATACTATTCAATCTTAAATGAAACAAAAAACGAACGGTTCGCACGAATCCAACCAAACCGCGCCCTTTTCATCTTTCAATGAAAAGGGCGCGTTTAGGTTTGGGGCCACCGTTTGATTACGTCACTTCGATTGTGGCGACGGGCGAGTGGGGGCCGCTGCCGACTTGGTTGACGCCGCAATAGGTGATTTCGTAGGCGCCGGGCGCGAGGCCGGTGAGCGTGGTTTGGTCTAAAACGCGGTTGGTGACGCGGGGGGCGGGTTCGGGGCTGCCCGCGAGACGTGCGAAGACGAAACAGGCATCGGCGCGTCGGGATAATTCCAGATTCGTCACGCGCGCCGTGCCGCCACCTAAGACTTCGACTGTCGGCGCGGTGGCGGGCGATTCGGGTGTTTCGGGGTCGGCGGGGCGGCTCAGATCGAAATTCCACCAGCGCGTGTCGTCCTCGCCCAATTCTTCGTCGAGTTCGTCCACCAAGCCGATAAACGCCTTGCGTGCCGCTTTGTAGGCGTCGTCGCGGTTGTCTTTGGCAGTTTGCCTCACTCCGGCGGCGCTGTTGACGGCTTCTAAAACGTCGTTCCACTCGTCTATCAGCGTGTTGGCCCGCGCCACGGTCAAGCCTTTGCCCGCGTTGACCAACGCGGCGTTTTCCGCCAGCACAATGGGAATGCGCTCAAGGATAGTGATGCGGTCTTGGGCTTGGCGTGGGATTTCCGTGGAGTTGTCGGGAAAGCCCGCCAACTGATAAATCGCATGATAACCGTTGCCCAGTTCATAAACGATGGCGCTCTTGAAAGTCTTGATGAAAGCCTCAATTTCATCGTCTTTCTTGGAGCGGTCATTTTCGCGGTCATGCCACGCGATTTCGGCCTGATCATAGGCGTATTCGGTGTCAAATAGGTTTTGTTTCGCCGAATTAAGGCGCGTGGCGGCGTGTTTGAGATTGAGCGTTGCACCATGCAGTGCGGCTCCGATAGCGGCTTTGCCAAGCGCCTGTTGCAATTTGTTGGAATCTTCGGGTGCAGGATTGCCTGCCATGATTTTCTCCTTCGGTATTTTGCTAAAAGAGCAGTCGGTAAGGCTAAAAAGCAGGTCGGAAGCCTCGCGTGAGTCCCACGCGAGGCTCTGGAGCAGGTCGGAAGCCTTGCGTGAGACTCACCTGAGGCTTCCTAGCACGTCGGCAGCCTCAGGTGAGACTCACGCGAGCCTTTCCAGCACGTCGGCAGCCTCAAAAAGGACGAAAATGCCGCTTTGGAGCCGATTTGGGCCTTTTCAGAGGCGTTTTTCGCTGCTGTTGGGCTAAAGTGAGATCAAAGTGGCCCAAATTCCAATGTAGCAAATCTCAAATGGGTTGGGCAAGGGCAGAGTAGGGGGCACGCTACGGGGTGCCCCAACGAATAAAAAGGGCACGCCGTAGCGTGCCCTTACCAATTAACCATCATACGCCTGTTTGATGGCGGCGATGTCGATCTTCTTCATTTGCATCATGGCTTTCATGGAGCGCTGCGATTTTTCGGAGTGCGGGTCGCCGGTGAGTTCCAAGAGTTCTTCGGGGAAAACCTGCCACGACAAGCCGTATTTATCTTTGAGCCAGCCGCATTGCTGTGCGTTTTCATCGCCGCCTGCCGACAACTTTTCCCAATAATAATCGGCTTCTTCCTGCGTCGCACAGCGCACTTGAAACGAAATCGCTTCGCTGAATTTGAACGCTGGGCCACCGTTCAGGGCGGTGAATGTCTGACCTTCGATTTCAAAGTCCACCGTCATCACTTGACCTTCTGGCTGACCGTGAATCTCGAAACCTTCTTTGCCATAGTGCGTGATGCGCCCCAGCTTGGAATTCTTGAAAATCGAAGTGTAAAAGCGGGCTGCTTCTTCGGCTTGACCATCGAACCACAAACAAGTGGCGAGTTTTTGCGTGTTGATTGACATTGTGTTCTCCTTGCCTTCCGTAAAGCGCAAAGCCGATGCCCGATTGGTGCTGATTATGTTATTTTCCGTCTTCCCATTGCAGAAGCAGCAACGAAACCGCTTGGCGCGGCAAATTAAAATTCAAGGTGGTTTGGGTATTCTCGACACTTACTTTCTGCGGTTCCCATTCGGCCAACAGGCCCTCTCTTTTCAGTTGCGCGATTTGTTCGATGGTCGGGTTTTGCGGCGAACCCATTTTCTGCCACGCTGCGAAGGAATTGCTATAGGTTTGATCAATCACAAAAGTCCGCAAACGCGCCGCGCCGTTTTTCGGCAGGTTGCTGATTTTTAGCTCAACCGCCGCGTCGTCGCCGCGCACATCGTCGTCGTGATAATGCCACGCCATCACAGCCAGTTGGTTTTTATCCAACGATGAAATCGCCCCAACATCCGGCGCTTGGCGCACGCCGTTTTTCAGGATGTCGTCGAGAGAAATCTGCGCCGAACTTTGCACTTTTAGTTGCTGTCCGCTCATTTTGCCGAACATCCGAAACACATTGAGAACCGGCAAATCAATGCCTTCGCTGGCAAGGGCGCGAAAACCGGCGAAATAAGCCTGATTTTCAAATTCAAAAGCCCACGTTAAAGCGCCTTCCAAGTTCACGCCATGACGCTCGGCCAATTCCAATTTACGCGGAAAACTGGCCGCAGTGTAACTCGAATAAACCGTGCCATTGCGATAGCTGAACTGCGGCCCCTGACAGGCGGCGCAGCCTTCGGGGTCGCTTTCGCCAATGACAATCGGTTTGTTTTTGACTTCGGGAAACGAAGAAATTATTTTAAAACCATCGTCAATGGTGCGTAGCTGGTTGGCGATGCCCATGCGAATATGGCCGTCCACAAACTGCGGCGAACCTTTGGCGTGAAACGACATGAAATCCAGCGGCGTGCCGGTTTTACCCGTCGCGTAATTGGTGCCACGCAAGCAATGCTCTAAAAAGTCGCTTTGCAATTTGCCGCCGCTTCCGGCCCAATCTGGGCCACCGACGCGCGCCGTCGGCAAGGCGCGTTTCACGCCGTCAATGGCGTAATCGTGCAGCTTGCGAAACTCTTCCGATGTGCCGCGCCAATAGCCGATATTCGGCTCATTCCACGTTTCCCAATACCAACTTTCCACTTCCTGCCGGCCATATTTTTCAACGCAGTGCTTTGTCCATTGATAAACCAGTTCGCGCCACTTGTTGTAGTCTTTGGGCGGATAAGTCCAGCCGGTAAAAATCTCGTCGTATTTCGCGGTGGGCGTCCAGTGATGGCGATACGGTTCGGGCTTGATGGAAAGCGCTTGCGGCATGAAACCGATTTGCACATACGGCTTGATGCCGTTTTGCAAATACGCGTCAAAAATCCCGTCCACAATCGTCCAATTATAAACCGCGTTGCCGTTGGCGTCTTCGGTATAAGCGTTGGTGCTCCCCCATTTTAAGGCGGGCGTGCCATTGCCGGTGGTCAGCAAATTGTGCGCGCGAAAATAAA
>JANMKN010000231.1:0-2252 GCA_031372065.1 Abditibacteriaceae bacterium
AGTAAAGAACCCCGCCGCAAGCAGCGGGGCTTTAACGACCTTTAGGAGAACAAACTGAGTTGTGATTCGCTTTGGTCATCCCGATGGTGTTGAATATATTTCTTGATGACCTCTGCCGTCACTTTATCGCCTACTGTCCGAGCAAAGTAGCCCTCTTCCCAAAAGGAACCGTTCCACAATTGCCTCTTGACTTGCGGATGTTCCCGAAAAATCGCACGCGCACTCAAACTTTTCAAGCGCGTGACAACTTGCGCGATCGACAAACGAGGTGGGAAGGAACAGAATCTATGCACATGGTCGGGACTCACTTCCATTTCCTCAATAGCGATGTCATAGGCTTGCGCTATTTCGTGCAACACTTCCTTCATCCGTTGACCAACCACACCCGTCAAAATTTTCTTGCGGTATTTGGGTGCCCACACCAGATGATATTGCGTGTCATAAACCGCGTGCGATGTTCGTTTCAGTGCCACAGCGCTATTCTAACCAATACGCTCTGTCCAGCGGCTTCGCCGCTGCACTCATTCATCCCCGCCGCAAGCAGCGGGGCATTCTGAGCGTTTCTCGTAAAAATCGGCGCACCTGAAATGTAATTTTTACGTTTGCTAATTAATTTCCATCTGGTTCTGCCATATCGAATTCAATTCGTAAATTTTCAACGATTGAAATTTGGTTTCGCCATCCGAACGCACCAAAAGGCCGCTTTCTGTCGGCAGATAACAGCGCGAGAGCGAGAATTCGCCATCATTGACGAAAACTTCAATCGAAGTGCGATCAACCAAAATTTCTACATTGCGCAGTTCACTTGAGAGCGGGCGCGGGCCGTTGCCATTTGAGGCCGTTTTATTGGTCAATTCCACGTCCATGCCGCGAATGCGCAAAAGCAGTTTCTTGCCGTCGGGAACCGTTAAATTGGCTTTGATATGCCATAAATCGCCTTCTGTTTTGAGTTGTTTGGGGTCGCCCGGATGCAAATTCAAATTCGTCCACGATTCTTCACTTCTGTGCAATTTGGAAATTTCGGCGATGGGCTGGCGAAAGACGCGTGGGCCGTTTGGTGTCCTGTGCAAAGTCAACTGGCAAGGAAACGAAATCTGCTGGTTGAACGGCATATCGGGATACTGCCCGCCACGCATCCATGCCGTTTGAATGCGCCGCCCATCGCCGGTTTCGACGTTGTGCCAGCTTTGCGTGGCGTAAAAATTGGGGCCGCCATCCGATTCAAATTGCAGTGTTTCCTCGGTGAATTTTGTGCCGTCGAAACTGCCGATAGAATACTTGCCGTCGCCGCGAACCAGAACCCATTTTTTGGAGTTTGCGTTGCCATCTAAAGGCAACTCAAAAAAATCAGGGCATTCGTAACTTTTGGGAATCGGGTTATTTTCGTCGTGCAAATCGAGCAAATTGGGCGAAGTGAGAATGTGATATTTGCCGTCGCCATACATCATCATCACCCATTTTTTTGTCGGTTCGTGCCAGAAGACTTTCGGGTCGCGTTCGGGCTTAATGAAAAGCGGATTTTTCTCATAGCGTTTCCATGTGCGCCCCTTATCCAGACTGTAAGAAAGACACTGACTGCGATTATCAAAGCGCGACCAAAAAGCCACCATCGGGGGCGTGTTTTTGTCGGGCGAAAGGCCCGATGTATTGGCGTAATCTATCACACAAGTGCCCGATTGCACGCCGCTGCCTTCTTCTTCCTCCCAAAACGCCGGTTGCAATTCTTCCCAATGAACAAGGTCGCGGCTGACGGCGTGCAGCCAGCATTTGGCCCAGCGCTGCGCGAATAAATGATATTCGCCGTCGTAGAAAATTAGGCCGTTGAGATCATTAATCCAGCCTTCCTGCCTTTGGCCCGGATTGAGGCGCGTTTGCGTCCATTGCCGCGCCGTGAAATGAAACTGCGGGCGATGCGTTTCCTGATAAAGCGGTGCTGCTTCAATCGGCATGGTTTCCGGCTTGTCGGTAAAAATGATTTGATCCACGTTAATATGCCCCCAGCGCCCGCGCGCCTTGTCTACAATTTGAATTTGCGCCGATTGCGCGGCCCACGCGCCCACATTCCAAGTTACAACTTTTAGACGGTCACTATCCGCGCCCGTCGCCATACGGACAATTTTGCCGTCAACAATTAAATGGACGCAAGTGCCAAATTCATAAGCGCCGCCGCCGACTAAAAACGAAATATAACGATGCGAAATTTTAAAAGTTGGCGAAGTCAGCGTGCCAATTGGCCCATCACCGTCGCGTTC
>JANMKN010000066.1:0-27635 GCA_031372065.1 Abditibacteriaceae bacterium
TGCGGCACAATCACTTGGTAGCAAGTTGGCTTAGAATAGGTTGATTCTACGGTTTTCTCGACTGATTCTACGATAGAATCAGTCACCTTTATTGCGCCACGGCAGGCACGTTGCTTTTTAGGCGATTGTATTCGCCTTGAAAGTAGGACATTTTTTGGTTGGCGGCATCAACCGAACGCTTCGCCGAATTCACAGCGGACTGTGCCCGTGCCGCTTCGGCTTGAGCTTGTGTCAATTGGCCTTGCAATACATCGGCTCTGGCGTCCATGCTCTTTTTGGCGGTTTTGACTTCGTTTTGCAAGCGTTTTGCCTCGCGTTCAGCGCCTTCGGCTTTTTTCTTGGCGCTTTCCAGTTCCGAAAACAAGCCCAAATACATTCCTTTATATTGCTCGACCAAAAGCGACATATAATCGGTCATCAGAACTTTTTTCAAGATGCCGGTTTGCTTGGCCTCGTCGGGAAAGGGCAAAAGTTTGGGCGGCTTGGCGTCGAGATATTTCGCCCGCAGACGGGCCAATTCCTGTGGGTCGGATTTTTGAACCGGCGGTGGTGGTTGCATTCGAATGCCTGCAATCATCAAGACAACAACGCCAATAGCGATGAAAGCCGACAGCAAACTGCGCCGTTTGGGCGGCGTTTGTGGCGGTGGCGGCGCGGGCGGCGTCCAAATTTCAGTGCCCGGCCTGTTTTCGTCATTGCGCGCTGCTGGAATGAGAGGCGTGCCTTGAAGCGATTGCAAAGGAGAAGCGGCCTCGCTTTGCTGCGCTTGCGCTAAGGGCGCTTGCGCTAAGGGCGCTTGAACTAAGGGCGTTGGCGCGGGAGATTGCGCCACTGGCGTTTGCAGCAACGGGCTTTGGGCAATCGCCTGCGGCAACTCTAATTCTGGCGCGCTTGATTTTAACGCGTTCTGCGAGGCGTTAATTGGCGGCGCGGTGCTGGGAGGTTGTAATTGTTGAGGAATTTCAAATTGTTTCGCCGTTTTTGAATCGGAAACTGGCGGCTTGGCAATGGGCAATGACTCGGCTTTTGGTGGAATGATACTGGTAGCCTCTGGAGTCAGCGAGCGAACTTGCGCTTCGGACGGCTGCAATGCGCGCGACAGTCCTTCCACCAAGTGCTTTACCAGATGAAAACGTTGGCGCGGGTCGCGGGCCAAGGCGCGAACCAGCACTTTGTCTACTTCGGGCCGCAATTCGGGACGAAGCGCGCCCGCAAAACGTAGCGCTGCCGTGCGGTGCTGATACAAAATATTTTCCGGTTCTTCGTCATCGAAAAGCGGCGCCCCGGTCAGCAATTCAAAAGTCAGGGCGCCCAACGAGTAAATGTCGCTTTGTGCGTTCGGTTCGCCGCCTAAAGCCTGTTCGGGCGTGTAATAACGCGCGATTACGCGATCTATAGGCGGTTTATCAGCGGCGCGATATTGCCCGAAATTATCCAGCACCACGCGCCCGTTAGCTTCAAAGCGCACATTACGCGGATTGAGGCTGCCATGAACGCCGCCCTGCGCGTGCAGGCCACTAATCACCGATGCGATGCTTTGCAGCAGGGCCAAAACGCGTTCCGTAGGCCACGGCGCTGGCTCTTTTTGCAGTGCTTGTTCCAACGTCAGTCCGGCGAAAATCGAAAAGGGCAGTTGCCCATCGGAAGGTGTCTGAATATTCATAGAATTCACCTATTGGCGTTCAACACGGCGGGTCGCCAAGTCACTGCGCTGCGCCATGACTTTGCGATGTAGCAAGTGTGGAAAGGCGTAATTAAGTCGCTCACGAACCATTAAAACGGTCCATGTCAGATACAAAAAGAGGGTGCCGTAGAGCAACAAAATCAACGCGCCCATTTGGGGGTGACATTGCACATCAGCGCCCGGCACTTTGAGGCCGAAATCCGCTAAAAAGGCGGGCAGGCCTTGAATATTCATCAGCGAACCAAAGGCCCAAAAACTGGGCGTGAGATGACAGATTCGCTCGAACCATTCGTTGCCCGCCGTCATGCCAAAGCCGCCGGAAAACACGAACAGCGGAATCAGCGTAACCGGCACCAAAGTGATGGCCTGATCGCCGTTTCCGGCCACCGCCGAGACGCCAAGCCCTAAAATCATCGCGCAAATGCAGGCTAAAATCACGAAAAACAACGTCGGCAGCGAAGAAGCCGGATCAAGAGGCACCTTTCGCGTGACAGCGAATATGAGAATCACACTTTGCACCGCGCACAAGGCCGCCAGTAACAGCGCCTTGGATGCTAAATAAGGCGTTAATCCCACGCCCACCGAACGTTCGCGGGTGAAAATGCTGCGTTCTTTGGTCAGTTCTTTGGCCGCGTTGGTCAGGCCCAGCAGCATCGAAATAATAATCAGCCAGAACAAAAACATCGGCGCTTTGATGACCGGCGGCGCGGAATCGCCTGCCCACATCACTTTTTCCATCGTCTTTGGCCCGAAAACCAGCGACAGCAGCAGCGCCACTACTAAAGGCTGGGCCAGCAAGAATCCGAGATTGAAACGGTCAGCTTGAAGCGTGTCCCAGTAACGCTGAAGCAAAGTCTGCAACTGCCGCATGGCGCTGAGGCGTTGCTGTCCGGCGCCCAGCGCGGTCAAAACATCGCGCGCTTTGTCGGGTTCGGGGCCGCCCGCCAGTTCGCGCACATGACGGCGCGGGCCGTGTTTTTCAAAAAGCGGCGAGGCTTTGAATTTTTCTTCCCAATAAACCGGGTCGTGCGTGTTGTTTATGGCGTTCAGCACCTGCGCAAAATCTTTGGCTTTGAAATAAGCCAATGCCTCGTCGCGCGTGCCCGCGAAAGCCAAACGCCCACCGCTGGCGAGCAAAACCACGCGATTGCAGGCATCAATGCAGCGTTCGGCGTGCGTCACCATGACCATCGTGTGCCCGCGCAGGCTCAAATCTTTGAGCAGATTGACGAACTCCACTTCAAAATCGGGGCTTAGACCGGTGGTTGGTTCATCCAAAAAAATCAGACCGGGCCGGTTTATCAGTTCGACAGCCACATTGACGCGCTTGCGCTCGCCGCCGGACAATGTGCGAACCCGTGCATATTTGCGATGACTTAATTTCAAGTCGTCCAACACTTCGTCCACGCGTTCGTCTATTTCCTGCGCGCTGATGTCGGGCGGCAAGCGCAATTGCGCGGCATAGCGCAAGACGGCTTCGACTGTTAGTTCCTGATGAACAATGTCATCCTGCGGCACATAGCCAATGGCGGCTTTGAACCAACTCAGATTGGCATACAAGTCAACGCCATTGAGGAACAAATGCCCGCTGGTAGCCGGTTCAAAACAAGTAAGCGCTTTTAATAACGTGGATTTTCCGGCGCCGCTGCCGCCGATGAGCGCCACAACTTCGTTGGGTTCGATGCGAAAATTAATATCGCGCAATGTGCATTTGATTTCGCTTTTGCCGCCCAGCCAACGCGGAAACCAAGAAGGCAAAAGGCAAGTCCACGGCCCTTTGTGTTGGCTGATGTTCACCACATCCAGATGCACTTTTCCGGCGGCATAATGAGTCAGGTGCCCACCAAAAAAAACGAAACGACTCAGGCCAACTTGAAACTCGTCGTGATCTTGCAACGGCTGCGGCGCCGTGATGCGCTGGCCTTTGAAGAAAGTCCCGTTTTGGCTGTGATCTACCAAAACATAGCCCGCAGGACTGCGTTGAACGACACAATGCAGGCGGGAGACGTGCGGAAAATCCAAGACAATATGACATCCTTTGTCTCGGCCCACGGTAATCCGGTCTGTCAGTGCAATACTGCGCGCCGTCGTCAAACTCATGAACGCTACCTTTAACGAATCACAAAATCATCTCAAAGTTGCGGCCACTACACCAGCAAAAACGCGCCGGATAAACAGTTGCATCCGATTCGTATGTTTCTATATTTCACTAACGTCAGCCTCTAACTGCAAGGGAAAAAGCAAAATGACAACTAAAAAGGGCTATATTGTGAATGGACTTCCCAAGTCTGCACGAATGAGAAGACGAATTATACTTAAAGACGCTGTTTGGCTTTGAGTTTTGTTTGTGTGCCTGTTTGTGATTTTGCGAACCATATTACCATGCGTTGCCTGAATTGCCACTTTGACGGCGTTGAACCTGAAACTCCCGTATGTCCTTCCTGTGGAGTCGTTTTCGCGACTTTGTTTCGCGATATGCTGCCGCCAAAAACTCTTTTGGATGGGCGTTATGAAATCGAATACGTTTTAGGACAGGGCGGCTTTGGCATCACTTATTTGGCGATGCATTCGCAGTTGGGAAAGCGCGTTGCCATCAAGGAGTATTATCCGGCAGAGCGCGTTGCGCGTAATACCACCACTTGGGGCTTGCTCATCGGCACTAATCAGCAAGCCGATTTTCAGCGGGGATTGAAACGCTTCGTCGAAGAAGGGCAAAAATTAGAGCAGTTGGAACATCCCAATGTTGTCCGCGTGCGCGACTTATTCAGCGAACGCGGCACGGCCTATCTGGTGATGGAATACCTTTCAGGTCGCTCGTTGCGCGAGGAATTAAAAGTAGCGGCGGCGCCCGAAAAACAACAAGGGCCATTGCCCGAAGAACGTGTGCGCCAAATCATGGGCGCGCTGGTCGAAGCGCTGGCAGCGGTGCATCAACAAGGACTTCAGCATCTTGACATCAAGCCCGATAACGTGATGGTTGAAAATTCGGGACGCGTGGTGCTGATTGACTTCGGCGCCTCGCGGCGCGGTATGGGCACCACCTCGACCCGCGCCTTCACGCAAGGTTATGCGCCGCCCGAATTGACTTCGGAAGCGATGGAAGTCGGCCCGCAGAGCGATATTTTCGAAATGGGCGTCATGCTGCACGAGTTGCTGACCGGCAACTTGCCCGCGATGGATGTGACCACGCGCCTGATTCGCGGCGAAAAATCGTGGGCACCTGCCGACATGAGCGAGCCGTGGAAATCCTTGATTGAGCAGTCCTTGCGCTTGGAAATGCAAGCGCGTCCACCCGATATTCACGAATGGTGGCAATTGGCCCAATATAAGCCGACGCGCGGCGCCGATGATTGGGCCGAAGTGCAAATAACCGAAGAGGAAGCCCGTTTGGGCGGCCATAAAGCCTATGTGTCGCAAGGTTTGCAACAAGGCGTGGTGGAAATTCCGCCGCGCACTCGCTCCGGGGCTGTGATAACCGAAGCTGGCAACGGTCTTCCCGGCTTGCATGGTGGCGCAGCGGGCGACATGAAAGTCAAAGTCATTGTCCAGCGTCCCGCTCGCCCGGCCCGTTCTGCGGGCACGTCGCGTCCTGCTACCCCGCCTCGGCCCGCCGCTTCCACTCCAAAGGTTGAAAAATCGCCGAAAACCATTCCGGCGTGGGCCATTGGCGCGCTGTTGGTGTTGCTTCTCGTGGTGGGCGGTATTTTATTGAAGTCACGCACCGCATCGCCGTCATCTCCAAACAGCAGTGGCAAAACCACGCCAACGGCGGTGCCGGGCAACACGGAAATTGCCTCGCCGACAAAGGCGCCGGTTGATGTGGCCGCATTAAATAAGCAATTGCTCACTGCCATAGCGAAACACAATGTGCCAGGCGCCAAGACCGCATTGCAACAAGGCGCTTTAATCAATTCCGCCAATAAAGATGGCGAAACGGCGTTGTTGCTGGCCTCCATTTCCCAACACCCCGCGACAGTGCAGGTTTTATTGGACGCCAAAGCCAACACGCGCCTGACCGACTCCGACGGCATCACGCCTCTTATCGCCTGCGCCATGCAAGGCGATGCGGAAACCATGCGCTTATTATTGAAAGCCGACGGCGATTCAAAATTCGTCAACGCCCAAACCAAAACCAACGGTTATTCGGCCCTGATGCGCGCCAGTGCGCGCGGCGAGGTGAATATGGTGAGGTTATTACTCGCTCAGGGCGCCAACAAATCGCTAAAATCCAAACGCGGCCTCATGGCGCGCGATTTCACCGACAATGCACAAGTTCTCACGTTGTTGAAATAAACGATGCCAACTTCTAAGGCGCCGAAAATTAGAATTGTCATCTTGCTTTGCATGATAGCGCTGGTTTATGCTTTTGTGCGCTACGAGATACATAACTCCTACGTCAACGGTTTGATGCAATCTGGGCCAATTCACGCCTCTTTTGAATCGGAAGTATTTGGCCCTCAAGAATCTAAACGCCAACACCAATTTTGGGCTTTGTGGGCGCAACGACAGCAACGTGACATCGGGCCTGAATTGGTGCCTTTCGTTAACGACTCTTATGGAGGCATTCAATGGAACGCGGCGCGTGCTTTTGCCCTGCTGGAAGACCCTTCTGGTGAAAAACCGTTAGTTGATTTACTCAAGACTAAGCCAGAACACTTTGATGAACGGTTGAGAATTGCCCAGTATTTTGCCTTGGGGCGGATTCGTTCTCGCCATCAGAAAGGCAAAGCTAAGTTACAGACCATTTTAAAAGAGCTCAATCTGTCTTGGGCAGATGTGGTGCAAATGTCGAAAAAACTCAACACCGATTGGGGCGTGTATAAATTTCGAAGTTCTGCGGGCTATCAAGTTCTCGTTTATGTGGCGGAAGTGTTGTATGATATGCGACGCCGTGGAGACAATGTTGATAATTTAGTTGCCGAGGTGACATTGAATAGACAGCAAAAAATCATGTTGAAAGGGGCGACACTTCCGATTGAGAAGGAAACTGACCTTATATTCGATTGGGCGTTTCTTAATACAGCGATAGACTCCAATGACGAATATCTATATAACAATCATTTCCCCTTGTTAGCGCCAAAAGCTACAAATCATCTGTTAGCAAAAATGAACGATGTTCTGCGACATCCCGAAAAGTGTCCCGATGTTGAAGCCGCTATACATCAAGAAGCACTGTTTAAAATGGCTCTTGCTACCAATGATAAAAGATTCATTCCGGTCTTCCGTGAGTTTGAAAAAGGGAAACTCATGGGGCCTATTGCGGGGCGATACAGAATGTATTTGGAAAATCAACTGAAATATGGTTTGCTGAAACCTTTGTGATTGGTTTGATTCAGATTTCTCTTTGGAAAAAGCGGAAACCTCAGTGAGAGAAGCAGATTTCCCAATCGGCCCATTATGGCATTGCCCTCGTTCTTGTTGTGGAATGTGGCAACGGGCAAATTGGAAAAGAAAACGCCCGACACCCACGAAGAAAGCTCGGCTATCTCGCCAGATAGGAAAATGTTGGCGGTTGGCTTATTACACAGCGCCGATTTGTATCGGATTAAGTGAGCATCCACCAAGCGCAGTCAAACTATGCTGCCTGAGACGGAGAATTAGGCGGCAGGAGGCAGACGGCGGGAAGCAGGAAAAGCAGCCCCATTTCGGTCTTTTCCCTATGGCGACGGTGGGATTAGGGGCGAAATTTGGCTTTTTGGGGGCGAAAAGTGGATGGGGAAGCGAAACATCGGCTTTTCTTAGTGGGAAAGGGCGTTTTCTCACTAAGGGATCGAGTTTTCTCAGTGGGAAAAGCAGAAACCTGAGTCAGGTAGCGAGATTTCTCACTGAGAAAAGCCGATTTCCTTGTCAGGTAGCGAGAAACCTGAGTCAGGTAGCAAGAAAGCTGAGTGGGAAAACGAGATTTCTTTGTCAGGCAGCACGATTTCCCAGCGGGAAAAGTAGAAACCTGAGTGAGTTTTCTTGATTTCTTGATGGGAAAAATGGAATTTTTGGTCGTAACCCTGCCTGTGTGGTAGGGAATTCATATTTGAGGAGGCCAGAAATGGCAGACATTGCAGTGCCGTATGAGAGGCAAAAGACCGATGCGGATTTGACCGAAATCATTGACCGTTCCGACGCGGGCATCAGCGTCTTGGATCAGTTGGGGACAGCCTATCAGAGCTTGCCCGGTTATGCAATGACGGCTTTGCAAGCGCTGAATCAAGAACTAAAAGATGACCAGACGTTGCTGGAAGGTTTGATCACACAGATTCTGCCTGTTTTGCAACGCCTTGATGTCAACGCCGCGCAAATGCAGGAACTGAATAAAGGGTTATTGCCACTGCTGCGCGGCGCTTTGCTCGGCAAACCGGAAGCCGTGCTGCTTGACCGCATCACCGGCCCAACAGAGCAGGGACATCCGGCTACGCCAACTAATCCCTAAGACGGAGGCAAGGCAATGACTGAAAATCGAACGCGGCGAGAGAATTATTTCTCTCGACGCGTTTTTGTTGGTTTGTCGCTGTTTTTAGGAAGATGCCGCTTTGATGATGGCGGCGAAAGAATCGGCTTTGAGGCTGGCGCCGCCGACAAGAGCGCCGTCAATGTGTTCGCGTCCCAATAAATCGTGGGCATTATCGGGCTTCACGCTGCCGCCATATTGAACGCGCACTTTTTGCGCGGCGGCTTCGCCAAATAATTCTCCTACAGCGGCTCGAATGACGCCGCAGACGCGATTGGCTTCTTCGGCTTCGCAGGTTTCGCCGGTGCCAATGGCCCACACCGGTTCGTAAGCGAAAACGATTTCGGCGGTGTCGTCCACGCCTTGCAAGGCGGCGCGCGTTTGGCTTTGCACGATGCTATCGGTATCGCCCGCTTGACGCTCCGCCAAGGTTTCGCCGACGCAAATAATCGGCGTCAGGCCGTTTTCCAGCGCGGCGCGCGTTTTTTTGTTGACCGTTGTATCGTTATCGCCAAAGACTTTGCCGGCGTCGCCTTCGAGTTCGGGTTCGGGCACGCCAAAGCGTCCGCGCCGTTCGCTGTGGCCGACAAGCACATAAGTCGCGCCCGCATCTTTGAGAAACGGCGCCGACACTTCGCCTGTATAAGCGCCCGAAGCCTTCCAGAAAATGTCCTGCGCTCCGGTGGCAATGGCGCTGCCTTCGGCGGCTTCGGAAAGCACCGGCAACACAGTGAAAACGGGGCAAAGCAAAACTTCCACGCCCGTTACGCCTTCGATTAAAGGCTTTAATTCGTCCACAAAAGCCACCGCATCAACGATGGTTTTGTTTAATTTCCAGTTTCCGGCAATAAGTGGTGTGCGCATGAAAAATTCGATCTTTCAAAAAGTGAAATGGGCCAACTGCCCCAAAGTTTCTATCATAAAAACGCAGCGAGGGAAAGGCGGGGAAAGGCGCGTGCGTTGGCCGGATAAAACAAAAGCCTGTTGCGAAATGCAACAGGCTTTTGTTTTGGTCGAGTTTTTCAATCGCTGCGGCTGCCTGCCAAAATGCGCAGAATTGCCATGAAAATGTTGAAAAAGTCCAAGAACAAATCTAACGCCGCCGCACAATAGCCTTTGGCATCGTAGCGATGAATGATCTGCGAGGTGTCATACAGCACAAAGCCGCTAAACAAAAACAGAGAAATCCATGCCATCCAGTAGCCAGCGCCCGAACTTTTGAAAAAGAAGGCGTTGGCTAATCCGCCGATGACAAGTGCGATGACACCAACAAATAAAAAGCCGCCCATGAACGAAAAGTCTTTTTTCGAGACGAAAACATAAGCGGTCAGCGCGCCGAAAACCAGCACACTGAGAAACGCGGCTTGGGCCACGATGCCGGGAAACGCACCTTCATACATAGACAGCAGTGGCGCGAAAAGAAAGCCGATCAAACCAGTGAAACTGAACAACGCAATGTAGTTCAGCCCTTCGGTGCGCGATACCGCGCCCGCAATCCACACGCCACCAAACATGAGGATGACGGCCAACCATGTCGAGGACAAAATGCCCACCGACACATTATACAACGGCGTATTCAATGTGATACCGCCCATGACAATGGCCGATAAAATTCCAGCCAGAAAAAGCACATACGTTTTTTGAATAAACGCCATCTGCACTTCGGCGGACGACTGCGCTACAGTCCAACCCGTGGATGTGTTAAACGCATTTGGTTGATTGCCCTGATTGTTTTGAAAAGGATTTTGATTCATCATTTTCCCCCTTGAGATTACGTCGCAATTTAAACGAGGCAGCCATGGACAGGAGCCATTTATTTGTTGTCCAACACGGCCACACCGGGTAGTTCGAGGCCTTCAAGAAATTCCAAACTGGCGCCACCGCCGGTGGAAACGTGCGACATTTGGTCGGCCAAATCCATTTGCTTCACAGCAGCGGCGCTGTCGCCGCCGCCAATGATGGTCGTTGCTCCATTTTTAGTAGCGCGTCCCACAGCTTCGGCCACAGCGCGCGTGCCAGTGGAGAAAGCCTCCACTTCAAAGCGGCCCATCGGCCCGTTCCATAGCACAGTTTTGGCGCCTTCGATGGCTTTGGTGTAGTTGGCAATTGTCTCCGGGCCGATGTCCATGCCCATTTTATCGGCAGGAATTTGTCCGGCGGGCACGAATTTGATTTCGGCGTCGTCCGTGTCGCGGTCAGCCACCAAAAAGTCGCTGGGCAAGCGAAAATCTTTGCCGCCCTCTTGAGCCAATTGCAAAAGCTCGGCGGCAATCGGCGCGTCTTCGGCTTTGAAATACGAGGTGCCCACTTCGCGTCCTTGCGCTTTTTCAAAGGCATAACTCATCGCGCCGCCCACCAAAAGTGTGTCCACCTTTGTTAGCAAATTGCGAATGACGCCGATTTTGTCGCTGACTTTCACGCCGCCCAAAATCGCCACAAAAGGCCGCGCCGGATTTTGCAACAGGGGGCCGAGATGTTCCAATTCGCGCGCCATCAAAAGTCCGGCGACTGCCGGTTTGCCCGCTTCACGCATGGCGCGGGCCACGCCTTCGGTGGAAGCGTGCGCGCGATGCGCCGCGCCGAATGCATCATTGACATAAACATCGGCCAAATCAGCCAATTGCCGCGCAAATTCGGGATCGTTTTTCTCTTCTTCGGGATGGAATCGGAGATTTTCCAGCAGTAAAATCTCCGATTCTTCCAACTCACTTACGGCTTGGCCTACATCGGCGCCGACAGCACTGGAAACGGTGAAAATTTCTTTGGGCGCGCGATCTCCGGCCATCATAAGTTCGCCCAGATGTTTGGCAATCGGCGCGAGGCGCAGCGATTCGACAACTTGGCCCTTGGGACGGCCAAAATGCGCCATCAAAACAATTTTCGCGCCTTGCGACATCAAATAATTCAAGGTCGGCAGCGTTTCGCGAATGCGTGCATCATCGGTGATGCGTCCCTGTTCGTCCACCGGCACATTGTAATCCACGCGCATCAGCACAATCTTGTCCAGCAAATTCACGTCGGTGATAGATTTCTTGTTCATGATTTACCTTTGAAAACACAAAGGACACAAAGGCGCACAAAGTGCCACAAAGAGAGGTGAAAATCTTTGTGAGTCTTTGTGAATCCTTTGTGTCCTTTGTATTGGAAGGTTCTTACAGTCCCTTGCTCACCATATAATTGATGAGGTCGGCGACGCGGCAGGAATAACCCCACTCGTTGTCATACCAGCTCAACACTTTGAGCATTTTGTCGCCCATGACCATCGTTGTCGGCCCGTCCACGATGGACGAATGCGGATTGCCTTTGAAGTCCACGCTGACGAGTTCTTCGTCGCAAACATCAAGAATGCCCTTGAGAGGCCCAGCGGCAGCGGCGCGAAACGCAGCATTAGCAGCTTCGGCAGTGACACTTTTGGAAGTGTTCACCACAAGGTCAACAACAGAAACCGTCGGCGTCGGCACGCGCATGGACATACCGTGCATTTTGCCTTTGAGTTCGGGAATCACAAGCGCAATGGCTTTGGCAGCGCCTGTTGAAGTGGGAATCATCGAAACCGCACCGGCGCGGGCGCGACGCAAATCCTCATGCACCTGATCGTTCATGCGCTGATCGTTGGTGTAAGAGTGAATAGTGTTCATCAGGCCGCCTTCGATGCCGAAGGTGTCGAGAATCACTTTAGCAATCGGCGCCAAGCAGTTGGTGGTGCAGCTTGCGTTAGAAACAACGTGATGCGCAGACGCATCGTATTTTTCGTTGTTGACGCCCATCGCGATTGTCAAGTCTTCGTTCTTGGCTGGAGCCGAGATGATGACTTTTTTGGCGCCGCCCGATTCGATGTGCGCTTTGGCTTTGGTGGCGTCGGTGAAAAAACCGGTGGATTCCACGACAATATCGGCGCCCACATCGGCCCAGCGCAGGTTAGCCGGGTCGCGTTCTTTGAATACTTTGACAAATTCGCCGTTGACGACAAAACCGTCTTCTTTCACTTCGACAGTGCCCGGAAACGCGCCGTAATTGCTGTCGTGCTTGAGCAAATGCGCGTTGGTGTGCGGGTCTGACAAATCGTTGATGGCTACCACGTCAATGGTATCACCATATTTTTCGGTGATGGCCCGAAACGTGATGCGCCCGATGCGCCCGAAGCCATTTATGCCTACTTTAACCGCCATGAGAGTGTTCTCCTTTGTTTTCCAAAAAATCTAATTTTCGGCGCACAGTATACTGATTATCAGCTTTGCGGCGCTTAACGTCCGCTTATAAAAGCAGCGCGTTTTGGTGCTGTGTTAGAGAATTTCCTGGAAACAAAACGTGTAAATCGGCTTGCCCCTATGACTTTTTTACATCTGCCTTTCTTCGCCGAATTAGAAAAATCGCAAAATATTTTGATTGCGGGCGCGGGTGGCGGCTTTGATTTTTTCTGCGGCTTGCCGCTTTACGCCGCCTTGAAAAGCGCCGGGAAAACTGTGCATTTGGCGAATCTGAGTTTTTCGGATATTGCCGGTGCGCAGGCGCGGCGCCTTTCGGCGATTTGCGCCGAAGTGAATGCCGATTCGCTGGGAAACGAAGCCTATTTTCCCGAATTGCATTTTGCGCGTTGGATGCGCGGGCGCGGTGAAGAAGTCACGGTGTATAGTTTTCAAAAATCCGGCGTTGAACCGCTGCGTGAAGCCTACGAAATTTTGCAGCGTGAACTGGGTTTCGATACGCTGATTTTGGTGGACGGCGGCACTGATAGCCTGATGCGCGGCGACGAAGCCGGGCTTGGCACGCCGGTGGAAGATGTCACTTCGATTTTGGCCGCGAATCAATTACAAATTCCGCGTAAAATGCTGGCGTGTCTGGGATTTGGTGTGGATGCGTTTCACGGCGTTTGTCACGCGCAATTTCTCGAAGCGGTGGCCGATATTACCTGCGCGGGCGGCTTTTTGGGCATTTGGAGCCTGACAAACGATATGCCCGAAGCGATTTTTTATCGCGAGGCCAGCGAATTCGTCTTTCGCAAGATGCCGCGCTATCCGAGCATTGTTTCGTCGTCTATTTTGTCGGCGCTGGAAGGTCGTTTCGGCGATTATCACACCACGGCGCGCACGCAGAATTCCAAACTTTTCATCAACGCACTGATGACGCTTTATTGGTGCTTCCAATTACAGCCTGTCGCGGCGCGCTTGCTTTATCCTCAGGCGATTTTAAAAACAGAATCGGACTTTCAGTTGGCGCATATCATCGAAGAATTTCGTGAAAACGTCAAACGCAAACCTTACGAAGATTTGCCGATGTAATCGCGATTTGGGCGTTTGAATCCTGTTTGCTGGGGCGCGCTAAACTGGGGGCGATGACCGAACTTAATGTCGTTTCTCCGGCGCTGCAAAAACACAGGTTGCGCGATTTAGATGCGCAGCAATGGAAAAGCGGCATCGCCGCGTGGCTGGGATGGATGTTCGACGGCCTGGATATGCATCTTTACACGCTGGTGGCGTTGCCGTTCGTGGCGCAGTTACTGGGCGTCCCGTCCACCAAAGACCCGGCGGTTGGTCATTACGCGTCTATTATTCAAGCGGCGTTTTTGTTTGGTTGGGCCTTGGGCGGCGGCTTTTTTGGATTGGTTGGTGACAGGTTAGGGCGCTCACGCACGCTTAGTCTGACTGTTCTCACCTACGCTGCGTTTACCGGCCTTTCGTTCTTTGCGCAAACGTGGTGGCACCTGATGATTTTTCGCTTTATCGCCGCGCTGGGCATTGGCGGCGAATGGGCAGTTGGCGCATCCTTGATTGCGGAAACATGGCCCAAACCGTGGCGCCCGTGGCTGGCGGCGATTCTACAAAGCGGCGTCAACATCGGCGTGCTGTGTGCCGTGATGATGGGCTTTCTTTTGGCGGGCTATGAGCCGAAGTTTTTATTTTTGGTCGGTGTTATTCCGGCTTTTGCCGTGTTTTGGATACGCCGCGCCGTGCCGGAGCCGGACGAATGGCACGCCGCCAAAGCTGAAAGCGTGGAGAAATCGCCCGGTATCGGCGAACTATTTCGCGGCGAGACGCGGCGCATTACGGTGTCTGTGCTTTTGGTGTGCGCTGTGGCGCTCACCGCGCATTGGGCGTTTATGTTTTGGCATATTCAGCACTTGCGCAATTTGCCCGAAGTGCTTTCGATGTCTTCCGAGGCGCAAAACAAGCTGGCGAGCCGCGTTTTGCTGCTTGTGATGGCCGGTTCCATCGCGGGGAACTTTTTTTGTGGCTGGATGGCGCGTTTTTTCGGTTATCGCGCCACGATTGCAGCGACTTTTTGCTTTTATTTTGTGGCTATGGTGAGCGCCTATATGGTGCCGCGCGACCTTGCGACTTTGATGTATTGGTTTCCTTTTATTGGTTTTTGTCAGGGCGTTTTTGCCTTGTTCACCATGTATTTGCCGCCGCTTTTTCCCACTTTGCTGCGCACCACGGGCGCCGGATTTTGCTACAACATTGGGCGCGTCGCGGCGGCTTTTGGCACGGTGTTTTTCGGATTGTTTTCCAAGGTGGGCGATCACCGCGCCGCGCTGCTTTACGCGAGTTTTTTGTTTCTGCCTGCGGCAGCTTTGTCGTTTTTTATGCCGCACGTTAAAGATTGAATCATCGCATTTCTGTAACACAGCCGACACATTTTTCATTTAAAATGAAAGCGGCGCTTTGGCGCCTCGAAATTCAAATTGCATCTCGTTATGAACACTTCAACTTCACCGGATTTTTCGACTGCCAACCGGCAAATGCTGCACTACGTCAACCTGAAATTGGCCTTTTTGGGCGTGCCGTCATCGAACGCGGCGGGCGAACCAGAATTCGACAAAATGCTGACTGCGCTACTCGCGCATCAGCAGGAAACAGATCGCCTTTTGGCTGATTATTTATGCCCCGCCGACCAGCGCATTCAAGATTTTCTGACGCGCTATTTAGCCGATGTGGAAAGCGAAAATGCGCTGCCTTGCCCGAAATTACCGGCGCGCACCTTTCGTCTTGACCAAGCGGGCGTGGCGCGCGCTGTTTCGCTGCCGCCCGACCAAGACGAATTCAAATCGGACATCGTGCATTCGTATCGCTTGCAAAACGGCGTGCTGCACAATCCCAAAAGCGACAGGCGCACTACCAAGGGCGTTTTTCACATTGTCGAAGGCGGTTTGCCGGTGCCGGACGACAAAAAAACGGTGCCGAAAAAAGCCTATGCGCATCTGCTGAAAATCGCGCTCAATCCGCCGCGCTCTTTGATGGCATTGCCCTTTACGGCCTCGCAAAAAGAGCAGGCCGAATGTTGGGTGACTCTGCTTTTGCGTCCGCTGGTTTGCCCCGGCGTGCCGGGTTACATTCACGAAAAGCGCATGGAAACACGCTTTTTCGTGCCCGGCAATTTGGTGGGCAATCTGGACTTCGTGGAAAGCATTTTCGGCAACGCGGGCGACCCCTATTTGCCGTGCAACGATGCCGCGCTCGATATCGAAGGCTGGACGGGGCACACCGGCTGCGTGATTTTGGCGCCGCATCTAACGGGCGTCAAAAAAGTGGATGTCGGTCTGCCGCATTGGGATTATGCTACCGAACGGCAACGCCGCGATGGAATGTGTTGGCAGGACGAAAACGAGCTTTACAACGACGGCAATGCCTTTAAAGTGGCGTGTCGTGATGAAAGCGGCGTGATGGTGACGATTATCACCGACAACTATTTTGGCTACTGCAAAAAAGAAGTCAAAACGCAAATTTCGTTCGCCGCGAACTTGGCCGGTTTCTACGAAGAAGAACACGCCGGCGGTGCTTTGGTGTTTCCATCTTACGATTTGGGCGAAGAGTATTCCGGCGGCGTTCATGCGCCGAAATTGGATTATTCCTATCCCGAAGTTTTGCGACTTTACGGCGATGTTTTGAACGTGCATCCCGATGGCTACGCGACGGACAAAAATTACGACAGCATCATTTATGTGCCCGAAGATGCGCACTTCGATTTAGCCTCGCAGTTGGTGACGTGGGATATAAAAGGCGGCGTGGCGCGTATAAAACTTGCGCCCGGTAAAGTGTATGTGCGGCCTTCGGGCTATCGCGTGCAAATGGAAAAACCGCCCGGCGGACGCAGTTGGCGCTTGGTCGGCACTGTCGGCGAAGGCACGCTTTGTCACAAGCCTTGCACGGTTTCGGGCGGCGGCAAATCGGAAATTTCCAAGTCGCTTTCCGATGCCATTTTGCATGGCCCGGTTTTTGTGGCGGACTTTCAAAAAGATTTCGATAGGGTCGCCGAAATCATGAATCGCGATTTTTCGGGACGCTTTAGCGCAGAATATCTGGCCGATAAAAAACCGACTTCGCCCGACAGCCGCCCGATTCTCAGCCCGGCGCGCTCGCTGGGTTCGGTGATTAAATTACTGACGCCCGCTTCGCGCGATTACACCGAAGACTACAACGAACAATTGAACGCCATTCCGCAATACATTAAGGAATTGGTTTATGTGGTCAAGCGCTTTTATAAAGCCGAATGGGGTAATAACTGGCGTGAGCATTTTTCGGTGGACGTGATTAACGGCACGCCGGGCAACGAACTGAAAATGGACAACCGCAAACTGATTTCCAACTTTTTGCGTGTGGGCTACGAAGCCGACGGCTCGTGGCGCGTTTTTGGTTTGCGCAAAGATTTTCATCCGGCCATGAAAATCTCGATGGAAGACGATATTTCCGCGTCCATCGTGGTGCCCAGCGAAGAATTGAAAGGCCTTAACTCGGATTATCTAAATTCGGCTGTCAAATTCGTCGAAAACTGCGAAACGCGCCTCTTTCAGCGCCCCGACGACGCGGTGATTCGCGGTTACGACAAGCAAACCGAAAGCGATTTTGCGCAAAGTGACAACTTCTTTTCCAACTACGAACCGCTCCGCGCACAAGACGCGCATGACATCAAAGAAGACACCATCGGTTTCGATCAATACACCGAGCCTATGCGTGAATTAATTGAAACGATGGACGAAAAAGCGAATGGTTTTTTCGTGGCGACTTCGCATCCGCGCATAGTAGACGGCGCGCCCTCGAAAAACCCGCGTTATTTGCAATTGCGCCCCGATTTAACGCATCCGCGCGACGCTTATGTGGCGCGCATGGGCACGCGCATGAATCGCAAATTGCCGCTCCATGCGCCGCTGCATTTGCCGGTCAACGCCGTCCTGCCGGGCCGCCGCAACAACCCGCCCGAAGCGGGCATTCGCGCGCTGGCGGTTTACAATCCGATTCATTATATGGAACTGCCCGAACTCTTTATGGAGTTCATTTGTTCGATGACCGGCAAGTCGCCTTCGACTACCGGCGCGGGCAGCGAAGGCGCCTTAACCAAAGGCCCATTCAATGCGCTTTTGCCGATTGAAGATTTGAATAACGCGCTGATTGCGTTTGTGCTGACGGGCTACGAAGTTTTCATCACGGCAACGGGTTATATCGGCCCTTATGCGCGCATGGATCATGACATCAGCTTGCTGGTGCCCGAAGTGTGGAGCCGGATGCAGGTTTTCGAGCGCGACCCGCAATTTCTGATTCGCAACGGTTATTTGGAAAAATGCGAAGACATGGAATTCAACGGCGAAAAAGTGCTGACCAGTCGCCTTGGCTATCGCATCACGCGGCGTTTTGTGAAGACGTATTTCGGGCGCGTTTTCAATCATCCGCACACGATTTTTACCGATGAAATGCTGCGTCCCGAAAAGCAAAATCTGGAAATCATCGTGGACGGCATGAACAACATTGTCGAAACGCAAGGGCACGTCGCCGAAGGCTATTTCAAAGATGGCAGCATCGAACTGGCTTGCCCGCCGCTGCACGCGCTCTTGAACATCATGCAAACCGGCTATTTTCAAGGCAAAGCGCTGCATAACCCGGCGATTCGTGCTTTGTTCTCGAAAGAAAGTTTGCTGGACAGCGATTGGTTCAAGCAGCGCCAAGTCACTTTGCGCCAGCGCGATGACCAGTTGTGGCAGCGCCATGTCGCTTATTTGGAAGCGTTTCTCCAAAAAGCCAATTACGCCGACGAAGCCGCGCGCCTTCATATTCCGGCCAAGCTGGAAGCGGCGCGTGGCAAAGTGGAAGGCCAAAGCAAAGGCTGAAATTATGCACATGGGAAGCGACGGACATGGCGGCTGGGAAAAGCCCATCGTGAACACGATGGGCCTTTGCGTGTCGGCATCGGCGGCCCAGTTGGTTTGGGCAAAACGGCGTTTTCGCCGGAATTGGTGGACGTTTATGTGATTGGCGTGGCGCAGGGCGAAAAAATCCCGCGCAAAGGCGGGCCGGGCATCATGCAATCGGACTTGCTAAGCACCCCAACAAAATTAAATTGAACTATAAGCATGGGCATGCTACGGAGCGCGGGCGTCTCGCCCGCGCTCCGTGCTTCCACTCGCTTTTATGCCAAGGGTGAACCCAGAGCGTAAGCGACGGGCTTAATTGGCTCGGAGAAAAGCCCGTCGCTTACGCTCTGGCTTGCAAGTGATGCAGGACGACACCAAAAAGATGCGCGGCGATTTGCCGTTAGCCGGACAATTGGCGCATCGCGGCAATACCATCCCCAAACGCTCGAATTAAATTGCTTCATAGCAGCGCCGAGAACCCCCTTATACTCTCCTTACTTTCTTCGGAAAGAATAAAGGAGGAAAAATGAAACATGGGAAACTGGCAGCGCTCGGCCTTTTGGCTTTGGCGACTGCCCCACAAACTGTGTTGCGCGCCGCCGATGAAGCGGCGCTGACGACACGCTTCACTTACGAAGCCAACGTGCCCCAAACTGAAGGCAACGCGCCGGTGCGCTTATGGGTGCCGTTGCCCTCGGACAGTCAGTGGCAAACGGTCAGCGATGTCGCCATCGAAGGCGGAAAAGCGCTGACGACCACCGAAAAGAAATTCGGCAACCGCATGGTGTATTTCGAGGGCGCGGCGCCGTTGAAAGTGAAAATTGCTTTCACGGTGGCGCGCCGCGATGTGCGAGTGCTTTCGCCCGGTGGCGAAATTTCGGTGGCGAAACCAAAGTGGTTCAAAACCACGCTGCGAGCCGATGCCAAAGTGCCAGTCGGCGGCAAATGGCAAGACCTCGCCCGGCAAATCGCGGGCGATAACACCGACGCGACCGGGGAAATGCGCGCCTTTTTTGATAACGTCGTGGCGACGATGCAATACGATTACAAAAAAGAATCGCCCAAACTCGGCGACGGCGATGTGGCGTTTGTTTGCGACTACAAAAAGGGCAACTGCTCGGATTTGCATTCTTACATCATCTCACTGGGCCGCAGCGTTGGCGTGCCGGCAGTGATTGAATATGGCTTTCCGATTACCGGCATTCCTGTGGACGAGCCGCTGAAAAGTGAAGGTAAAATCGGCGGCTATCATTGCTGGACGTGGTTCAAAGACCCGCAAACCGGCTGGATTCCCTTGGATGCCTCCGATGCGCGCCGCTGGCTCGACAAAGAGCGTCCCGATATGCGCAATTTCTTGTTTGGCAACCTTGTCACGCCGCGCGCCGCCGTCACGATGGCACGAGGCCGCGATATTAATTTGGTGCCGTTACAAAACGCCGCACCGCTGAATTACTTCATTTATCCGTATGCCGAAAGCAACGGAGCGCCGACCAAAGCCGAGTGGACGATGACTTACAAACTGCTCGGTCAGGCCGCAAGCGCCAAACCATGATGTAACTCAGCGGGCCGTGCGTCCGCACTGCCAATTTAAAAGCCGCTTCGATGAAATATTCTCGAAGCGGCTTTTTGGTGTTTTTGGATGCTGGATGCTTGTTTCTTGATGCCAAGAAGCGTGCAAACGTGATTTACCCTCGCGCAAAAGACATTTACTCTCGCGCAAAAGACATTTACCGTTGCGCAAAAGAGATTTACCGTCGCGCAATAGACATTTACCGTCGCGCAATAGGCATTTACCGTCGTGCAATGGGCATTTAGCGTTGCGCAATAGGCATTTACCCTCGCGCAAAAGAGATTTAACGTCGCGCAATGACGACTTACGTTCGCGCAATGGGCATTTAGGCGTGCGCAAGGCGGAAAATAACTCAGAAAAATAGGCCTCTTGCCATTGTCTGGGGTATTTACTTAAAATAGGAATAATTTCCGTGAGGAGTGCCCCCTATGCAAGACAAATTTACCAACCGGCTGGTGATGTTCAATGCCGCGAAGACAACGCTGAATGAACCGCAGTTTAAAGGCGTATGGTTTGAGCAAGAGCCGGAGATGTTCGCCACCAAAGTGGCACAGATGACGCAGGCGTTGACCGATTTGGAATTGTTTTATCAACGTCAAGGCAGCGCGATTACCGGCGTGACGCAAAACAAAACGCGCGAAGAACGCGAAGCCGTTGCGGTAGCCTACGCGGTGGCGGGCTTTTTGGTGGAGTATTTTGAGGAAGCGGGCGACGAAACCAACGCGGCGAAAGTCCGCTTTTCGCTCCACGATTTGCGCCGCCTACGCGACCCGGAGGCTGTTGCCAAAATGCGCGAAGTGCGCAATTTGACGCGAGGCCTCGTTGAAAACGTTGACCCTGTAATCGTGACCAAAGCGGCCAAATACGGCATCACCGAAGCGCGTTTGACCTCGGTTCACAAAGAAGTCGAAGAATTTGCCGCTGTTGTCGCCGCGCCGCAATCGAGCATTTCGCAACGCGCCGCGCTGACCAAACAAATGCGTGACCGCTTCAACGCCGTCGAAGCCTTGTTTGTCTCGCTGGACAGATTAGTTCTGAACTTTGACGACAGCGCCGCCGGTCTCGCCCTGATTGCCGCCTACCAAGCCTCCCGCGTCATCCACGACGCCGGACACGGCCCCAGTAGCGCGACAAACACGCCTGCCACGCCGTAAATGCGTAAACATCAGTAAAAAGCGCCCCACGAAAATTCTCGCGGGGCGCTTTTTGAATCGGAGGCAACGTGGGCGTGGAAAATGTGTCTAAAAAAGCACTTCACTTTTCAGGCGCAACAATAATCTCTGACCGCAGCCAATAAATCACAATGATGCCCACCGCACTTGAATGTTTGAAGTAAAATAACAACCAGCTTATCTACCACGCGTAGAAAAAGTAACGAAAACGCCTTCCATTTTGGGGAGGCGTTTTCTGTTTGTGAATTCAGGGTGGCGCTTGCCCTTGTGCTTTCCAATAGGCTAAAAAGTCTCGCTCCTGTTTATCGCGCTGATGGCGGTATTGAATTAAATAAGCAGTCCATAACAAGAAATAGTCGGGGCGCTCATCCAAAACCACCAAGTAACTGAAATCGCGCGGCGCAATCAATAATCGCGTTTTTCCTTTGCGCTCATTACGCCACCAAATTACCTCTGGCCTGCCATTATCCAAAGCCTCGACTAAAGCGCGCGGCCACAAGATTCGCTCACAGCGTCTTAAATCGGGAGTGCGCTCCACCTCAATATTCCCCTCACTCACGCAATGCCAAAAAGTCGCTTCTTTGTTATCGAAAAGCGGATGGCGTTTGAGGCGGAAAACTTTATCCAACAAAACCGGCGAAGACAAAACCCAATCATCCATAAAAAGTTGATAGACCGCTTCGACGTAATCGTTCCAGCGCCCACCGTAGTGAGTTAAAAGGCAGAGTTCTGGAAGCCAATCAGGAGCATAATTTGAGTCTGTCATCCCAATGGCTCCCGACCTTGATTTTCAGCGCCCCAATTGCCACTGGCAAGCGGCGACCAATGAAATAAATTCACTTTGCGCGCCCGAAGTAAAGTGGAACGTGTTAATTGATAGCCGCTGCGTTTGCGTAAGCGTTCGACAAGGGCTGTTTTCGCCACATTGCTGGTTAAACCTCGATTGGCGTAAGCGATGATGCCGCACAGTAAATCGGCTAACTGAATTTGCTCGACTTGATGCGATTGAACCTGATGCACGCCCTGTAAAATGCGGCGCTCGAAATCCCACATATTGTTGCATAAAACGTCATGCAAACTTTGGATTTTCGGGCCGCCGCGCGTGTCTTTGTAGTCGACAAAAATGCGATAGCGCGCTTCAGGGTCAAGCAAGGGGTTCAAGAGGTAAAAATACATCTTGTAATACCAATCATCGTGCGATTGGCCGAAACCGTCGTGCGCAAGGCCGACTTTATCGGCGATGAGGCCGCGAAAATTCAGGTCGTCGTCATCCAAAAAATAATTCAAAACGGCGCTGTAATATTTTTGCTGCCCCACAGAAACTTTGTTCCACTTGCTTTCAAAATGCGCGGGCAAACCATGCTCAATTTTGATTTCGCGCAAGCGTTCGGCGACTTCGCGCGTTTTGCGCGTCGGACACCACACCGCGCCTAAAACCATAATCGGTTGATGGTCGTTTTGCAAATGACAACTCTCGTCGCAGTAGATGTTGTAAATACCGTTCATGATTACTGGGCGCGGGTGAGTTTCCACAGTTCGGCGATGATGCGGGTTTGCAGTTTTTCGTCAACGGTGCGGGCGCGGGCTTCGCCGGTTTCGTGGAAGGTTTTGCCGATTTGCACGCCTGCGCCTCCAAAAAGCGATTTGCCCTTGCACTTTGGCTTTGCTTACTTTTTGCTTATTTTCAGTATAACTTACTAATTCGCAGGTCAATTTAGCAATTAGCTTTTTAAGACGCCACCACTTTGAGTAACCTTAAAGGCAACATGAGATTAGGTTTCGCGGTAAAAGTGCTCGGCAAGTCTGGGCTGAAAAGCAATGATGCGCGGCGCTGGCAAAATGAGCCGCATTTGAAAAATTCCATCGAATTTGTGGACGCGATTTTCGATTATCTTGAAGAACAAAAAATCTCGATGTATCGTTTGTCCAGCGATTTCGCGCCGTATCTTACACATCCCGATTTGCCGCAGTTTCACAATCAGTTAGTGGAAGCGCGCAGCGAACTGGAAGCGCTCGGCGCGCGGGCGCGCAAAATGAATTTGCGTATCAGTTTTCATCCGTCGCAATACATTGTTTTGAACGCGCCGAACCCCAAACTGGTAGAAACCTCAACGCGCGATTTTTTGGTGCAGGCGCAAATGCTGGACATCATGGAACAAGGCCCGGAAGCGGTTGTTGTCACGCACGTTGGCGGCGTTTATGGTGAGCGCGATGCGGCGCGGCAGCGTTTTATAGATCATTTTAAACTTTTGCCCGAACCGGCGCGGCGGCGTTTGGTGTTGGAAAACGATGACACGTCGTGGGGCGTGGACGACGTTTTGAAAATCCACGAAGCCACCGGCATTCGCTGCATTTTCGATCATCAACATCATTCGTGCATCAATCCAGCGGAACTGTCGCACGAAGACGCCTGTCGCAAAATTTTGGCGACATGGCCGGACAACGTGCGCCCGAAAATTCATTATTCGTCGCCGCGCTTGGAGCCGCGTATCATCGAACGCCGCGACAAAACCACCGGCAAAAAGGTGCAAAACGAAGCGCCGCCTCTGGCCTCGCAGCACGCCGATTATGTGGATGACGCCGTTTTTATACCTTTCGCGCGCAAAGTCGCAGGCGACGGGCCAATTCCCTTCGATGTGATGTGCGAAGCCAAAGCCAAAGACTTAGCCGTTTTGAAATTGCGCGAAGATTTAGCGCGCGAGGCACCCGAAATCGTGGTGGAATAAATAGGGCGAGGCGAACCATCGGGTGGCGGAAATTATCGAACAACGTATTATGCCGATTTTTGCCTATCAAGCTCGTGACAAAGCCGGTCTGCGCGTGGCGGGCACGCGCGAAGCGCAAAACCGCGATGCGGCGCTGGAAACTCTGCGCGCCGAAGGGCTTTTCGTCACCAAATTAGCACCTGTTGGCGAAGCGAAAAACGGCGCGATTCCCGTTCAAGCGGGGCTGGCGTCCTCTTCCAATCAAGTAACTTCCGAAGCGGCTCGTTTGGAAGTGGGCGCAAGCCCCGCGATGCGCGAAATGCCGCAACGCGAAATGCCGCAACGCGAAATGCCGGCGCAAATGCCCGCCTCTGAAGTTCCCTTTCCGACGCCGGTAACTCTGCCGACGACTCCTCTTGTCGCTGCGCCCCTGAAGCCTTTGCAAGTTGAAATACCGCAAGCGCAGGAAGGCTTAAACAAGCCATTGCCAGCGCCTCATCCCACGCCGACGCAGGCTTTGCTGACCGCCGATGCCAAGCAACTATCGCTGTTTTTTCGGCAAATGCACGCCATGATTCACGCCGGAACTTCGGTGGCGCACGCGTTGGGTTTGATGGCCGAAAACGCGCCAAATGCGGCTTTGCGGCGCGCTTCGGCGGAAATGTGCGCTCGCACGCAGCGCGGCGAAGAATGGAATCGCGCCATGAGCGCTTATCCCGGTTTGTTTTCCGAACTCATGGTCGGCATGGTCACAGCGGGCGAACACGGCGGCTTTCTCGAACGTATTTTGCTGCGCCTCGCCGAGTATTCCGAGCGCGATTATGAAATTCAACAAACCGTCAAGCGCGAAACGTGGTATCCCAAACTCTTGTTGGTATGTTCGTTTCTGATTCCTTCGGTGGTGCCGCTGGTTAAAGATGGCTTCGGCGCGTGGTTCGCTTCGATAAAAGGCGTTTTGTTCTTTGCGTTGTTGCTTTTTGTGGGCTGGAAAATTTTGAATAAAGTCGCGCCGGGCCAACTTTCCAACGGGCCGCAACGCGTGGCGATTGACGAATTCAAATTGCGCTTTCCTTATGCCGGAAAATTTGTGCGCGCTTTGGCCGCCGCCAAATTTTGTCGCGCCTTGGGCGCCTTGCAGGGCGCTGGCATGGGACTGCATAAAACGATTAATCTGGCTTCCGATGCCTGCGGCAACGAAGCGATGGCGCGTCAAACGCGGCGCATTATTCATCGCTTGGACAGCGGCGAAAGCCTGACTTCGGCGCTGAAATCTACCGGCCAATTTCCACCGATTGCGCTGCAAATGCTGGCAACCGGTGAAGCCTCCGGCAGCATCGAAGCGCAACTCGATAAAGTCGCCGATTTTCTCGAAGCGGATGCCGAAACCGCGATTAAGCAATCGGTTCAAGTGCTGGGTATTGTGATCTTCTTGTTGGTAGCGATTCGCGTCGGCATACAGGTGATCGGCGGCTATACCGGCTACTTCGACAATATCGAAAAGACGGCAAATGAGTTTTCCAATTAGGCTTGGCTGCCAGCATAAAGATCGCCCGAAATCCGATTTTTGCCGCCGTTTCGTGAGATTAGGTATCATTTAACAGAACCCGCCGATTTTCTCCACGCGGATAGTTGATGGCGCGACGGTTCGCCCTGCTCACGATGTCGCAAGATTATTACGCCATTTTAGAAATCGCGCCCGATGCCGATCTGACTGTCATTAAAAGTCAGTATCGAAAGTTGGTGCGGCAATATCATCCCGACATCGCCAGCGATAAAGAAACGGCGCACGCGCGAATGCAACTCATTCTCGAAGCGTATAATATTTTGTCCGATGTCGAAAAGCGGGCTACTTATGATCGCTCGCGCAATGTCCCGCCCACGCCACGCCCCATCGCCCGCACGGCGAATCGCCGCCCGTTATCTGCCGCTCCGTCGGGTGGGCAGCCGCGCAGCACCTACGGCGGGCAAAGTCGCACGGCGCGTGGACAAAACGAGTGGAGCAATCAAGCGCCCGCTTCGGCTGCGACCAATCCGCGTATGCGTTTGCTCTCGATGGTCTATGACGCGGCCCAATTGCATTTCAAAGAAAGCCGCAGCGACGAAGCGATTGCCATTTGCGAGCGGATTATGAAATCCGACGGCAGCAATGCCGAAGCCCCGGCGCTGCTCGGCGATATTTATGCGGATCAAGGCAAAAACGATCTGGCTTTGGTAATGTATGAACGCGCTATGCGCCGGCGTCCCGACAACTTGAATTATCGTCAGAAATACGAGTCGCTTTTAGGCGCTAAGGGGCATATTGCCGCCACCAACAGCCAGCGCAAAGCAAAATCAACAGGGTGCGGCGCCAAAGTGTTATTCTGGCTGCTCCTTATCGCCATGACGCCCTTTATTTGGGATTTCATCTCCCAACAGTAAAACTCCATAAAAGCTGAATCATGTCCGCCAATCTTCAGATTTTCACCGCTAAAAAGCGCCGCTCTGCCTCGTCATCGCCTATCGCTGTGGTTTCGCTCTACGACGCACCAAGTGCCGCGCTGTGCTGCGATGCGGGCGCTGATGCGTTGCTGGTTGGCGATTCGATGGGCAACGTGATTTTGGGTTACGACAACACGGTGCCGGTGGATATTGATGCCATCGCGCATCACACCGGCGCTGTAGTGCGCGGCGTGAAATCGTCCTCGCGCCCTGATGTGCCCGTAGTTGCCGATATGCCTTTTGGCAGCTATCACGGCAGCGAGAACGAAATCGTGGCGAATGCCACGCGTTTGCTGCGCGCGGGCGCGGTGGCGTTGAAACTCGAAGGCGCGGGAGCGCGCACGCTGCGCGCCCTTGAATTGCTGCTTGAAATGGGCGTGCCGGTTATGGGCCATATTGGTTTCACGCCGCAGGCCATTTTGCGCTTTGAAACCACTGTGCAAGGCAAAACAGCGCCTGACGCAGACCGTTTGCTGGACGAAGCCTTGCGTTTGGAAAATGTGGGATGTTTTGGAGTTGTTCTCGAAGCGATGACGCAGCAAGTCGCGGCGCGCATCACGCGCGATGTGCAAATGGCAACGATTGGCATTGGCGCCGGGGCGCAGTGCGATGGTCAGGTTTTGGTGTGGCACGATTTAGCCGGACTGTTGCCGGGCAAGCCGTTTCGTTTTGTGCGCCAATATGCCCAAGGGCGCGAAGTTTTATTGGAAGCGGCTCAAAATTATGTCAGGGAAGTGAAGTCGAAAGAGTTTCCCGCGACAGAAAACGCGTGGTCTATGAATGATGAAGAAGCCGCGCGTTGGAAAAATGAGTAAGACACGCGAAGTATGATTTTTCAGAAATCTATGGACGCGTTGCGCAGGCTTGGCTATAATGAAGTTCCGCTGTTTGCTGAGTTTTTGCAAAAAGACTCGCCGCGATAGCTCAGTTGGTAGAGCAGAGGACTGAAAATCCTCGTGTCGCTGGTTCGATTCCGGCTCGCGGCAATTGGGAATGCGGAATGTGGAGTGCGGAGTGCGGAATGAATCCGTATCCGTCCCGCATTCCGCATTTTTGTTTTTGCACATTACATTCGGCATTCCACACTCCGCATTTGTATGATTCCTCTTCTCGATCTCACCCGGCAGTATCAATCTTTAAAACCCGAACTCGAAAAAGCGGCGCTCGAACTGCTTGAAAGCTGCGCTTATATTTTAGGCCCCGCCGTGGCTGAATTTGAAGCCAATGCCGCTAAAGCGCTGCAAGTGCGGCACGCCATTGGCGTTGCCAACGGCACCGATGCGTTGCAAGTCGCGCTGATGGCAATGGGCATCGGGCCGGGCGATGAAGTCATCACCACGCCGTTTTCGTTTTTCGCTACTGCCGAAGTCATCTCCGCCGTCGGCGCCACGCCGGTTTTTGTGGACATTGAGGCCGCGACTTATAATCTCGATCCGCAATTAATCGAAGCTGCTATCACCGAAA
>JANMKN010000331.1:0-6192 GCA_031372065.1 Abditibacteriaceae bacterium
TTCCTCAGTGAGAAAAGTGCTTTCCTTCGTGAGAAAAGCCGATTTTGCGCTTCCCCAGCCACTTTTCGCCCCCAAAAAGCCAAATTTCGCCCCTAATTCCATCTTCCCCATAGGAAAAAGACCAAAACGAGGCTAATTTTCCAGCTTCCCGCCGTCCTACTTAATTCTCTGTTTCTATCGTAGGAGGTTCATCCGGTAGATGATGGTCACCTGCGCTCGGTTCGCTGTCTGTTTGCTCTGGCACTGAAAACCTCAAAGAAGGGGTTGGCGAAGATCACGCATTTGATATGGCATCGTTACTTCAGCGAGATTCTCTTGGTAATTGGCATATCCAAATACTCCTTTGTCCAGCAGGAGATGGCCTTTAATACGCTCCAGAATTACTTGCTCACCGTTGAATAACAAGACAGCATCGGCCTCTTTTTGAGTTAATACAGCTATAGTGCCTCTTATCAGAAGGCACATCGCTTCCTTGTAACCTGCAAATTTGTTCAGCCGAAAATGCACAGCCAAAGTTGGCGTGAACCCGAATGCCTCTTGAAAGGTAGTCTGCCTTCCTCTTAAAGCCGGACGCACGCTTATTTTAAGCACACCATCCTTTTCCATCTCCATGTCTGAAGTGGCGAGGCTCAATCTTAATGACAGTAGATCAAGCATTTTTTGAGGTGTGAGATCACTCGCCACTAAAAGGTCATAATCTGTGGACATTTTTAGATCACATCAGTGCGGCCTATTGCTTCCCCGGATACGAGCTTCGGCACAAAAGCTACCTGCTGATAAGGAGCAAACGGATTGTGGGGTGTATTCCGTTGCGGCCAAATCCACTCATAGGTTTCGCCTTTGATAGTTTCATATATACCAACCGCGATTTGTGCCCATGAATACAGGGCGAAGTCAGGAAAGTTCATCACCCGTTCTACCAAGTGACAGAAACTTTCTTCCTCAACGAAGATAGTGTCGCTTTGAATGGGCGAGAGCATCATTGGCACCTCAAAATAGTGACAGATGGCTTCAGTAAGCAAAGAGAATATTTCGGCGCGGGAGCGCCCCATATTCGTTAAAATTTTTCTATTCGTTCGACCAGCGAAATCCACGCCCATTTTACTATCCTTTATAACCGTGCATCCACGGAAAATGAATCGAATTGGTGATGCCAAGTTAAACGCCGAGCAATTGTGCTGTCAGGTAGAGTTTTAGTGTAAGACGTCCGCCAGTTTCTTACACCTGCCACATTAGGAGATCACGAGTAACACCATCGGGCCAAACCAACGGCTATTCTGAGCATACAATTTTTCTGCTTTCAGAAAGTCGTAGGTCGAGTCGCCCCAAGTGCCACGCTGTAACGGGTTAGAATGATGACGTTTGCAGGCACCCAAGATGTGCAGGCTCTAAAGCGCGGCTAATTCTGTTACACTGCGCGGCGTTCTCGAATTGCGTCTTCCGCGTGGAAGAGCATAGGCAACAGAAACTTTGGAGGAAACTGTCTCGATGGCCTTCGTGCATTGCCGTGAATGTGGTCATGAAATCAAGGCGAACTCAAAGCAAACGCGTTGCGATAAGTGTGGCTCGTTTTTCCCTTTTACCTGCGCCGTGTGCGATAAATTCCTGCGCCCGCCTTTTGATGTTTACGAGGACGAGCGCTATGTGACGGCTGATAATCAACCCCTGTGTCAGGATCATTATCAACGGCAATGCCCGGAATGCAGAAAATGGTTTCAAGCCGATGAGAATCCCGGCTATTTTTTGTGTCTGGCCTGTTCGAAAGAGCGCGAAGAACGCACCATCTCGTCTAATGTCACCGCCGCAAGGCGCACTGGCCTTCCGGCGGGACAAGAAGGCGTCACTCGTGCCCCAACGCCTTCCTTCGACACCGTCGTTTTAGCTGTTATTGGCGGCTCTGCTTGTTTGGGCGCGGTGTTTTTGCTCCTCAAACTTCTCGGCAGCAGATAAGCAGCAAATAACGGGTCTGTCAGAAATAAAATGGAGAATTGAGCAAACTCAATTCTCCATTTTTGTTTTTCTTGAGGACGCCGCGCCATACTAAATGTCATGATTTCCTGTCCACAATGTGCGCATGAAAATCCCGACGGTGCTAAGTTTTGCAACGAATGCGGCACGTTGCTGCCGTCGTTGCCACGCCTTTGCCCGTCTTGCGGCCATGAAAATTTGCCGGGCGCCAAATTCTGCAACGAATGCGGCACAAATTTGCAAAAATCAGTCGAGCCGCCAAAACCAAACGCGCCCCCAATCGTTCCCACTCCCCAACCTTTAAATCCTACTTTTACTGCTCCGGCGCAGCCCTCGCTTTCCGGCGAACGGCGTCGCGTGACAGTGTTATTTGCCGATTTGTCCGGCTCGACAGCACTGGGCGAAAAATTTGATGCCGAAGACGTTTTCGAGGTGATGAACGCCTGTTTTGCGGGCCTGACGGCGATTATTGAGCGTCACGGCGGCTTTGTCGTGAAATACATCGGCGACTGCATCATGGCCTTGTTTGGCGCTCCGGTGGCGCACGGCGATGACCCGCAGCGTGGCTTGCGTGCTGCACTGGAAATGCAGGAATGGCTGACCGATTTTAGTCGCGACCTCGAAGAACGCAAAGGCGTGCCGTTTCGGATGCGCATCGGCCTGAATTTCGGCCATGTCATCGCGGGCGGCGTGGGCGGCGATGGCACGAAAACTTACGACGTTTTAGGCGATACCGTCAACGTGGCGCAGCGTTTAGAAGCCACCGCCGAGCCGGGCACAGTTTTTATCAGCGAAGCCCTGCGACGCCTGACGGCGCGCGATTTTGAATTTTCGAGCGAAGGTCGCGTGCGCGTCAAAGGCCGCGCCGAAGAAATCGAAGTTTTCCGCGTTCTCGGCCCGCGCGCGCAATTGCCGGACGCGCTTAACAGCGGCCAATTAATCGGGCGCGAGCGCGAATTGCAAATCATCACACAGTCCATCGAACAATTGAGCGGTGAAGCGAAAAACGCGGCACCAAGCAGTCATTTACTGGCACTCAGCGGCGAAGCGGGCATTGGCAAAACGCGCCTCATGGAAGCAGGCATCACATTAGCCGCCGAACGTGCGGCTAATGTGCATTTCGTTTCGTGTATCGAGCGCGAAGCCGTGCGGCCTTTCGCCTTGGTGCGCCGCTTGTTGTCCGATTTATGCGGTCTGCATGATAACGCCACACCCGAAGAAAATGCCGCGAAATTGGTTTCGGCCTTGAGCGCTTTTCCCGCCTTGGGCGCGTCGCAGGCGCCGTGGCTGCCGGAGTTGCAAAATTTGCTCAATCCCGACATGGCGCCGTCGGCCTTGGGCGCCGAAACACGCAAAAACTTGATTGTGCGCGGCCTGATCGAGATTTTTATTGCGCATTGCGGCGAAGCGCCGCGCTTGCTTTTGATAGATGACGCCCAATGGCTTGATGAACTTTCCGGCGACGCCTTGGATGCTTTGGCGCGCGAAGTGGCGCCGTCAGGACGCATGGTCATTTTGGTGGCGCACTGGCCCGGCTGGACGCACATCTGGCCCGAAGAAGCCAATCCGCAAGTTTTAAAGTTGCGCGGGTTGGAACAAGAAGATTGCAGCCAGCTAATCGCCGATTTAGTGGGCACCGCCGCGCTGCCGGTTCATGTCGTGAAAACGATTGTAGAGCGTTCGGGAGGCAATCCGTATTATCTGCGCGAGGTTTTGCAGGAACTCATCGAAGCCGGACATTTACGGCGCGAAAACGATGTCTGGCACGCCGCCGCTACACTCGGCAATTTTGTGGTGCCCGATACGATTTACAATGCCTTAATTGCCCGTTTGGATCGGCTGGATGCAATGGGACGGGCCGCTTTGCAAGGTGGCGCCATTGCCGGCTTGGAATTCTTAGTGCGTCTGTTGGAAGTCTTGCTGTTGCCCGCTGGCGCCGAGCAGCTTTCCGGCACGCTGCGCCGCTTGGAAACTTTGGATTTCTTGGTCGAAGCCGAACCTTTGCCGCATTGGGCGTTTCGTTTCCGTCATGCCGCCATGCGCGAAGTGGCCTATGACGCATTATTGCTGACCGAACGGAAAACGCGACACGCGATAGTCGCGGCATGGCTTGAAGAAACCTTTGCCGGACGCGAAGGCGAAGTCGCCGCGCAATTAGCGCATCATCACGAAAAAGCGGAGAACCCCATGAAAGCCGCTCAGAATTGGATTCGCGCGGCCAAAGACGCCAGCGAACTTTTCGCCAATGCCGATGCCTTGCGCTTTTTCGAGCAAGCCTTGGCGTTGCTCGATGACAGCGACCCAGCACGTCTGATGGCTTTGGAAGCGCAAACGGGGCGAGGTCTGGTGCAATTGCGCGTCGGGCATTTTCAAGACGCGCTGCAAGCGTGGCAAACAGCCTTAAATATTTTAGTCACACTAAATTTCCCGCCTACGGAATTGGCCTTGCGCCAAGCGTATTTGCTACGCAATCTGGCACGCTGTCACAGCGAAATGGGCGAAGCGGGAGCCGAGAAAAAGACTTTGCAACAAGCCTTTCGCGCCTTGCGAAGTGTTGATTCAACGGAGGCAAATCGCGAACGCAGCCTCCTTATCGGTGATCGCGCCTTTGCCCTTTATCGCCAAGGCCGTTTTGCAGGCGCGGCGCGTTTGGGACGCTGGAGTTATGCCTTGGCCGAGCAAGCAAATGGCGAAAAAGAGCGTGGCGATGCCGCCAATTTATTAGGTTTGGTTGCCCAAGCTCAAGGTCGCACCGACGAGGCATTGAATTACTATCAGCAAACACAAAACGCCGCGCAAAACTGTGGTGATCTGAGCAGCGCCGCCAAAGCATTGAACAATCGCGGCAATGTGTATTTTCACAGCGGGCGCTTTGCCGAAGCCGAGCAATGCTGGCAAGACGCCATTGAAGCGTGGCAAAAAATCGGCGACGGCGTGCATCTGGCGTGGGCTTTGAACAATATGGGCAATTTGCATCTGGCGCGTGGCGATTTCGCTTTGGCGCTGGATAATTTTCGACAAGCCCGCACACGTTTTCATCAAGCCGGACAACGCCTCGGAGAAGCGGCAACTTTGGCTGTCAGCGGCGAAGCATATTTAGAAAATCAAGAGTTTGCCGCCGCGATTGAAGCCTTGCGCGCCGCGCAAATTTTAGCCAAAGAGTTGGACGCCCAAGATTTAGTGGCCTACAGCGGCACTACGCTCGCCGTGGCCTTGTTGGAAAGTGGCGACGACGAAGCCGCCCAGTCCGAATGTGCGGTGGCCCTTGAACTAAGCCGCGCGATTGGCAATCCGGCTTTTGAAGGCATCGCGCGGCGCACGTTGGGCCGCATAGCCTTAAGGAAAAAAGATTTTGAACGGGCCGCCAGCGAATTAAACGCCGCCTTAGAGTTGCTGACCGAACACGATTTGCGCCCCGAACAAGGCCGCACTTTGTTGGCGCTCACGCAATGGCATCGCGCCACAGGAGGCCACGACGAGGCCGAAATCTCCCGCCGCCAAGCGCTGCAAATCTTCGAGGAAATAGGCGCCGCCGCCGATGCCCGTCGCGCTATGGAAATGTGATTAATGCTTCTGGAGAACGACATCCTACAGTGAGTGGCACTCGACAAACGGTAGCGCTGACTTTACTCACCGAACCTATGCAAGCCGGAGACGCTGTTAAGGTTTCTTGGTTTGCCTTGCAAACCGCACAGAGCAGCAGTGTCCCCGACGTTAATTGGCATGGAATAACCAACTAAAACCGTTTTTGCACACAAAAAAGCCACAGCGATGGCTGTGGCTTTTTTGTGTGTGACGGTTTTACTTCTTTTTGCCCTTAACTGGCGCTTTAGCCGGTGCTTTGGCGGGCGCTTTAGCAGCAGCTTTGGCTGGAGCCTTCGCGGGTGTTGCCACAGCAGCCTTTGCAGCTTTGGCAGCGGCTTTGGCTTTTTTATTACCGTTGACGGCATCTTTCACGGCGGCACTGGCCGTAAACTTCACCGTTGTGCTGGCGGCAATTGTCACCGCTGCGCCGGTTTGTGGATTGCGTCCGGGGCGGGCCTCGCGGCGCCCGGTTTTAAATGTGCCGAAACCGGGCAAGCGAACTTCGCCACCGCTTACAAGGGCGCGTTGGATGGTGCTTTCGTAGGCCTTGATGGCATCGTCGGCCTGCGTGCGAGTGAGACCGACTTGTGCGGCTACCGTATCCACAACATCGCCACGACTCATCGGGGCAGGTTTGGG
>JANMKN010000396.1:0-14245 GCA_031372065.1 Abditibacteriaceae bacterium
TGGCCGAGCGCACGCGCACTTTGTAATGCTCCGAGGCGGCAAGGCCCGGCACCGGCGGATAGACCACCACTTCGTCGGCGGCACGCGCCACGGACTGCATTGCCAAAAAAAGGGCGGCGAAAAGTGCGAGAATGGGTTTCATGGTGTGTGCGGTTTTCATTTTTGTTCGCGCGGTCAGTTTCAATTTGGTCGGCGACGCAGGATTCAAGTCACCTCCACAGCCTTTGCGACCACCGTGTCCGGTTTGTCCTTGCCGGCTTTGACGGTGTATTTGCCCGGCGCATAGACGCGAGGAGTGAAGCTCGCACCTTGTGACCGGACGGTGTAGAGAATTTCTTCGGTGGCCTCGGCGATGACCTGGACGACGGGATTCTCCACGCCGTCGAGCTTCACTGCGGGGAGTTGCGCGTGGACTTTGCGACCGTCGTTGGCGTCCTGCGCGATGGTGAGGGGCCAGCCGGGGAATTGCGCTTTGTTGCCCAGCTTTGCATCGCTGAAACGCGGCCAGCACTCGAAGGTGATTTCGCGCTTCTTTTTGTTAAATCGGGCGATGCCGTAGCCGTCGGCACGTTGTTTTTCGTCGCTGACGTCGGACGGGTTCGCGTAGGCGAGCATCGAGAGTTTGTTGCCGAGTCCGTCGTTGAAATCGCCCGTCCAAGGCAGCGGGCTGCCGGGCACAGGATTCGGGCCGGGCTTTTCATCGAGCGGATGCCACCAGCGACCGTAGATGGTGTTGACAAGCGCCGGGCTGGTGAAAGCGTAGGGGCCGTCGCCGAATTCGCGGATGCCGTTTTTCACGACGACGGCGAGGTGCTGGTCGCCGCACAGATGCACGGCCCACGCGCGGCGGATTTCTTCGAGCGCGAGGTTGCGTTTGGCCTGCGGCCAGCCGTTGCAGTCGAGGTCGGCGAGCAGGCGCGCGTCGTGCTTTCCGTGCATATGGACGGCGCCGCAGAACGCGGTCTGCGAGAGCACGGCTTTCATCGCCGTGCCCGTCCAGTCCTGCGCCCACGCGCGAAGGAATTTCTCCTGCCTTTCGCCAAGCAGTTGCAGGCCGGGCAGGTCAATCGTCTTCGGGTCGTAGCCGGGATCGTTGATGTGGTCGGGGCGCGGCCCCATTTGCGGGATTTTGCCCGCAGGGCCGCTCTTGAATTTGCGGTCTTCGAGAATGGCGAAGTCCACGCCGCCGACGGTGAGCCGCGTAAAATAAACGCCAATGCCGCGCTCGACGGGCGCTGGATCCACGGGGTCGGGCAGGTTCCACGACTGCTGGCGCTGCACCTGGTTCACGTATTCGACCGGGTAAAAATAGCCGCCGTCGGAGTTGTCTTTTCGCAGCGAGCGTTTGCCGTTTTCGCCCCAAAGGTTGCCGTGGCCCACATCATGATCGTCGGGGATGGAAACCGTCGGACGGTCGCGCATGACATCGCGGAATTGCAGGCCGAATTCGATCCATCCCGCCGTGTGCTCGGTGTGACGGTAGGTCTGGTCGCCGGCAAAGAAAAGCAAGTCGGGATTCTGCGCCATGAGATTGTCAATAATCTCTGGCCGCTGGCCGGTGGTGCGGCTGGAATTGCACGACATATTCGCAACGACGATCTCGTCCTTGTCCACCGGGTCGCGGCGGATGAGGCCGTCGAACATCGCCTTCTCCCCGTGCCGCACGCGGTATTGCACGTCCTTTGTCGCGTCCCATTTTTCGACGCGGAAATGAGCATCCCAGCCGGGATAGAACACCTCCGCTTTCGCAATCTCGACCCACGCGCCGTCGCGCTGCACTTCCAGGCGCGCCTCACGCGGTTCGCCGGGCTTTAGCGGGTAAAGTTGCGCCGTCATTTTCATGACGCCGCCGTGAACCGTGTAGAGCGCGAACGCGACGACTTGATCGCGCGGCACGTCCATCGGCGGAGGTGGAGGCTGGCCCTGACCTTTGTTTTTGCCTTGGGTCCACCACTCGCCGGTGGTGAGCGAGTCGAGTTCGGGGAACTCCGCGCCAAACGGGTGTGCGGCATCCTGCGCGAGCGAGACATCAGGCTTGAAGGCGAGTGCGCCGACTCCGGCGGCGGTCAGTTTGATGGCGGTGCGTCGGTTGATGGGTTTCATAATTGGGATGCGCTTACTCGGCGGAGGCTGCGTCTTTTTTGATTACCGCGAGCCAGTCTTCGGCGTCGGGGGCGGCGAGCGCGGATTTGT
Organism: Abditibacteriaceae bacterium; assembly: GCA_031372065.1. Classification (GTDB taxonomy): domain Bacteria; phylum Armatimonadota; class Abditibacteriia; order Abditibacteriales; family Abditibacteriaceae; genus DASWNL01. The sequence continues at coordinate 2,194 of JANMKN010000396.1, forward strand.
AGCCGCCCTTGATGGTAGTGCCTCCGGGTTTCAGATGACCGCCTTCACGCGGGTTGAACCATTTCACGCTGAAGGTGCCTTTTGCGCCGGAAAGGTCGAGGTCGGTGGCGCCGCCGTTGGGCAGATAAACGAGGTAAAGCTCGCCGGGTTTGGCGAAGCAGAACTTCGAGTTGTCGTCCGCCGTGTTGCCGATGAGCGCGTTGGCGCTCGTCATTTCGGCGAACGGGATTTTCTCGGCGCGGAAGTACTCCAGCGCGATGCGGCAGTAGTCCCAGCTTATGTCGCGGCTGCGAAAATCCTGCGCGACGAGGTCGTTTTCCGGCAGCGTGTAGCCGAAGTAATATTCCACGCCCGCGCCGCCGGCCATGAGGTTGCCCCAGAGCGTGAGTTTGCGAATATCATGCAGCGTGTAGGGCTGGGAGGCGGTGTTGCCTGTGGCGGCGTCGGTGGTGCGCTTTTCTACGGCGATGCCGTCGTGGCCTTTGTAGCCGGGGTCGGGTGGGACGCCGAGGCCGGCGGGATTTTGCTCGTCGTTGGCGACAACCCACAATCGTCCGGCGGCGGCGGATTCGCGCAGCCAGTGCAGCGTGCGCTGGTGCGCCGCTTTCCATGAGTTTTGCAACGACACGCCGGTGAGCAGCGATTTATCGCCCAATAGCGGACGATACACCTCGTCCTGCTGCGGTGGGAAAGTGTGAAGCACGATGAGATGCCGGTAAGGATCGGTGTCATGAAGAAACTTCGCCATGTCGCGCACTTCATCACTGCTTTGCGTGTTTTCCTCGCCGATGTTCCAGTTTAGCGCCAGCGCATGGCCGAAACGCGCGATGATCTCGCGGCAATACAGCTTGCGCTCGATGCCGAGTTTTCCGCCGTCGAGCGACTCGGCAACGAGGCCCGCCTTGCGGCCCGCGCCGAGACGGTTGTCGTCCATTTCGTTTTCTTGAAGTTTGAAATGCAGATAAAGGCCACGCGCCGTCGCGTGGTCGAAGGCGACGCCCCACTGATCCAGCTTCGAGCAGTCGTAGTGCAGCTTCGCGTTGCGCTCGACAAAGGGCCAGACGTTGTCGCCGTCGCCTGCGGCGTTGTAGGTGAGAAATGAGAACGCGTTGACGCCTTTGCCCGCGAGGTAATTCAGTGCGCCGATGAGGCCTTTGCCTTTGCCGTCGCGCCACGTCGGGTCGCCCGCTTTCCAATCGCCAACGTGCGGCTGCCACGTCTTGAGCGGCACTTTGTCGGGCTTGCCCGCGCTGGTGTTGTCGAAGTCGGCATAAGCCAGCAGGGTTTCGGGCGCGTCGGGACCGGCTTTCAGGAAAAATTGTTTCGACCCGGCGAATTGCAGGTGATGTTTGCCGACGTATTGAAGGCGACCGTGCGCGCGGAAATCGCGGCCCGTTTTGTCGGTCGCCGCAATCTTGAAGCTGCCACTGACGCCATCGAACGGCGCGACCGGCTTTCCGCCGCCTTCGAGCGCCGCGTTTTTGCCGATGGTGAACGACACCGAATACTTCCAGGCGCCCGCCTTGTCCGGCGAGAGATGCGCCCGCCATTTCGTGCCCGACTCAGCGGATGAATTCGCTGCATCACCGTCGGCGGCGAAGTAGCCCGGCACCTTGTAACTGGGCGAACCCGACTCGTGCGTAAAGGTGACGTTGAACGAGAAATCCGTGAACGGATTCGGCTGCGCGTCGCGCTCGCGCGCAAACGGCCCGTCGAGCGTGACCGTCACCTTGTGCCATTGCTTCAGCTCGCCGGTGATGGAAACCTCGGCTTTGCCATCGGGCCGGCGCGTGGCGATTTCGGACTGTGCGTTCGCCATTTGGGCCATGGCCCAGACGAACGCGATGCAGGTGAGCGCACTTCTCATTTTCATCTTCATTTGCGGAAGCCCTTCTCGCTACCGGCGCGTTTGCCGTCGTCTTTGAGTGTGCTCGGCTTCCAATCGCGGGCGATGTCGAGATCGGCGGCCACCTTTTCCGTCAATGCGGTGATGTCCACAAAGCCCACGCGGTTGTAGAGGGCGGGGACATAATGAGCGTCGCGGATGGCGGCGTATTTTTTCCAGTGGCTCAAGGCATCGCCGAGTTGTTGCATCGCTTTGTCGTGCTCAGCCTTTTCGCTGTTCGCGTCGAACAGGGCCAGCGCACAGGCGCCGCGAATTTTGGCGGCGTAGTAGCGGCCCAGCCAGGCCAGCGCCTCGCAGTCGTTCACGTTCTTTTGCAGTTCGGCGTCCGACTTCGCAGCAGCGCGAAGCGCGTCGAGAGCGGCGAAAGTCTCCGTCGCAGACTTCTCTAAAGCGTCGGCGATTTCGAGCGGCGTGGTCTGCTCCATCAGCTGGCGAGCGATAAGGCGCGCACGCCAGTCGCGGATGCACAGCACGTTCGCGCCGGGCATGGAAATGCCTTCCATGAAATGCCGCACCGTGTAAAAGCCGTTGCCTTTGCTCCGGCGATGGCTCCAGCACGCTTCGGGAAACCACTTCAAATCAATGTCGCCCCAAAAAAAGCGCGTGGTCAGCGGCATCACTTGCGAGGCGCCTTGCAGTGCGCGGAAAAGCTGCGGCGCTGAGGCCTTTGGATGCCGCGCGGCCAGCAATCGCTCGAAATGCGAATCCGGCAGCGACGGTTCGTAGGCCAGCCGACCCCAGAGCATGAACGAATACCACTGCTTCTCCATCACCAGCGGGCGCGGGCCGGGGGCGGGATGGCGTTCCAGAAAATCGCGGCCCCACACGTAGCCGTCCGGCCCCATGTAAAAACCGGCAATCTTGTCGGCTGGCGGAATGTTCAAAATGTATTCGCGGGCGTAGGCGGGGTCGCCAAAGCGGAAGGTGTAGATGTCGTCGTTGCGCACCGTGAGCCACGTCTTCCGGCCCGGCGCGAGATTCTCCAGCAGCGGCGTGATGAAGGTCGGCTTCGTGATTGAATACATATGCGCCACCGAATACTTGAAGCTGAAATCAAACGTCCCCGGATAGTCTTTGAACGCATCGAGAATCTCGCTCTGCGCCGTCCAGTGGAAGCGATGAATCATGCCGAACTGGCGCTTTGGCTCGTTTTTTAGCGCATCGCGCACGCCTTCGCCATAGGTTTCCCACAGCCAGCGTTCCTTCGCCTTGGAGTCCATTTTTTCCGGCATCCCTTCGCCCGCCGTGATGCCCATGCCGGCCAGCAGCGGATAGGTCTTCACCATCTCGCGCACGCTGGCGCGGAAATACTTTTTCGTGGCTTCGTTGCCCAGATCGTTGGTGATGCCGTGCTTGCCCTCCGCACCGAAAGTGAAGACATTCCAGGTGAAAACATAAACGCGGATGCCCCGGCCGGCGGCCTGCTGCATGACCCAGCGCCAGAACTCAATTTTTTCTTCGATGGTGATGCGCTTCACCACCTCGTGGTCGGCGAGCATGGCGGGGCGAACCATGTCGGTGCCCGCAAAGCTAAAGGTGTCATCCAGCTTGGCGCGCGTGCGCCAGACATCGTTCAGTGCGACTTCGGGAAACTCCGGCACCTTCACCAGCGAAGGAAAAGGATGAAGCGACCAAAGCGAAAGCACGTTGTAGCGGTTGCGCGCCATCGAGTCGAGAAACGCCGTCCAAAACTCGCGCTCCCACATCTCCGGGATGTTCGCCTGCGCCGCGTCGGAGCAGTCGGTGTAGCTCGGCGTGCGCAGATCGAGCGGGATGTTGAACTTGATGCCGCGCTGCGCGATGTGCGGTTTGTGGTCGGAGTCCTTCAACGAGTCGAGCGTGCCCGTGCGAATCGCCTCGGCAGTATCCAGCCCGCCATACATTGCGCCCGCCTCATCGGCCCCGCGCACCGTGATAATGCGGCGTCCGCCTTCGTTCTTCACATGAATGTTGTAGCTCTGCGCGGCGGCTTTGCCACCATTTTCGACGGTGAGCGCGATGCGAGTTGCCTTCGCATCATCGCCCAAAGTCATGCCTTTGGCTGCGGCCTCTCGACGAATTTCCGCAGCAGCAAACTTGCCCGGCCCGCCGGTTGCCGGGTCGTTTGTCAGATTGAGGCTTGCGGCCATCGCGGGGGAAGCGAAAATCGAAGCGAGGACGGTCATGCGTGTGATCATGCGAGAAGTGCGCGCGAAGGGCAGAAGGGAAATCTTGGGGATGGTGATCATGGTGTGTTATTTGACCGGAACCAACTGCACGGCGTCGAGAATGATGAAGCCGGTGGTGTTGGTGGTTTGGATTTGGATGATGGTTTCGCCTTCTGCTGCCAGTTGCACCGTGCCGATGAGATGAAAGTGCTGCCCAGCAAGCAAATGACGGGTTTGATCCACTATGATCTTCGTTTCGCGTGTGCCGCTGGTGATGACCACAGGCACGTTCGTGGCACGGGTTTCGTGTGCGGAATAAGCGATCAGCACCCTGTATTCGCCGGATTTTGGCACTTTGACGCGGAAAGTGGCGGATGCTTTGCCGTCGCTGCGGGCGTCCTTTTTCCCGTGAACGACGTAGCCGCTGCCAATGCTTGGTTTGAAGTTCGTCGAGCGCGTCCACTCGCCCTCCAGTTCCGCATCGGCGTCGTCGAGCACGATGCCGGGCAGCGACTTTACGGGGATGAAACTATCCTCCTTCGCCGCTGCTTTTTCGGGCGGAACCGGCAGAGCAAGCACTTGCCCCTGCGCGAGGAGCCGCTGGCGCAGGACTGGATATGGCAGGTCTTGCACGGCGACCGCTTGTTTCGCCGCCAGCGCCGCCGCGATACCCGCGCCTTCGATGCGGAGTGATGAAACGGCGACGTGCGTGCAGGAAAGCGCAACGGGCACGAGCAGGTTATTGCATTGGTCGGGCTTCGGCAGCACCGAGCGATAGGGAACATGGTAGGCGTAGCCCATTCTGGTGCCGGGGACTCGCACGGGAAAAATGGTGCCTTCATTGATGACGCCGCCATCTTTCAAGGCCACGCGCTGGCAGTCGTGCGAATCAATCGGGAACGATGAAATAGCGATTGGGTCGTCTTTCTCCGGCGAGTTGATGATGTCCTTTTGCGAAAGCACATACGCCCCTTTCATGCGCCGCGACTCGCGCACATAGAGCGCGGGCGAAAAGTGGGCGGTCGCCGCAAACTCGTCTTTGCACAGGCCGAGGTCGGCGAATTCGTCGCGCACTTTTCGCGGCACAGCGGGGTCGGTGCACAGGAAGTGGAGAAATTCCAGCGTGTATTGTTTGTGATCCTCCCAAATTTTCTGCCGTCCCGCTTCATCGGCGCTGTGCCAATTGTTGCCGCCGCCGACAAGACCCAGCGAAATCTGGCCGCCGATGGAATTGTTGCCGTCGAGCTTGCCACCGGGCAACGGGTAGAGGTCAAAGCCGACTTTGGCACCGACCTTCAGAGCGCGGCGGGCGAGTTCGAAACGCGCAGGGTCGTATTTCGCAGGCTCCGGCATCGGCACCAGCTTCGCAGCGTCTCGCGTGAGGCAGAGCCGGAAGCTGTAAGTCATGATGTGCTTGTCGCCCGATTCGTCGGGGCCGGCATCGCTCGTCGTCACCAGCGGTAGCGGCTTGCCCTCGTCATCGAAGCCGCTGATGTTCATCTTCGCCTTTGGGAATTGTTTCCCCGCGTAGGATTCGCCGAACTCGGCGCGGCCCTCGCGGCCAATCGTCCACTCCACGCCCGCCGCCGCCATGAGGTCGCCTTCGTAGGTGCCGTCCACAAAGACTTTGGCCGTGAACGTGCCGTCCTTGGTGACGAGCGAGGTGATGCGCGGGCCTTCCTTCTTGACCAATTTCAAATAGCGCCCGGTTTTCACACTGACGCCCGCTTCGGTTAGCATCGCCTTCGTCACGCGCATCGCCACGTGCGGCTCAAACGTCCAGCGCGCGGTGTCTTTGAGCGCCGCGTCGTAGGGGGCCGGAAGTCCACGGTCGGTGTAATCCTTCACCACGCGCCGATGCCACTCATCGAAAAGGCCCATCAGCGTCTCGCGCCGCATCTGATTTGAGTCGCAGTGGCTCAATCCACCCGTGTTCAACCCGCCGACATCGTCCGTCGGCTCCAGCAAAATGACGGAAGCCCCCTCACGCGCCGCCGCAATGGCCGCGCTAAAGCCGCCCGGCGTGGAGCCATAGACGATGACATCGGCGGACTCCTGCGCGAAGACGGGAACCGTAGTCGCTAAGAGGATGCTGAAGAGAAGAGTGAGGATGCGTTTCATGGTGGTTACCGGTTTCGTTTCTTACTTTTTCGGCAGCTGCCCTTAACGCAGAATTTAGCGGCTGAGAAAAGGCTCGCTCGTCACCACAAACTCGATGAGTGAGCGCATACCGTGATTTTTTGGGGGCAGACCGGCGACGATTCGCTCCACGACAGCTTCGTCCATCGCCTCCATGCGGCGGCCCGTGGCGTAGGTCAGGAGGCGTTCGGTGAGCATATGTGCAAAGCGCTCCTGACGTTTGACGAGAATCTGCTTCAGTCCGGCCACATCGGAAAATTTCTCGCCGCTGGGCAGTTCGCCGGCGGTGTCAATCCGCGTTTTGCCGTAGCTCGTGCGCCAGGCTCCAACGGGATCGAAGTTCTCTAAAGCGAAGCCGAGCGGGTCAATTTTTTGATGGCAGCCAGCGCAGTTCGGCGATTCGCGGTGTTTGCTGAGCAGCTCGCGCATGGATTTGGCGCCGCGCACGTCGGGATCAATGGCGGGCACGTCGTCGGGCGGTGGGGGTGGCGGGGTGCCGAGAATGTTTTCCAGCAGAAACACGCCGCGCGTGACCGGCGAAGTTTCGATGCCGTTGGCGGTGATGGTCAGCACCGAACCCATGCCGAGCAGCCCGCCGCGCCTGGGGTCGGTGAAAGTCACTTTGCGGAACTCGTGTGCGCGAACCGGGTCGCCGAGGTCGCCGAGGCCATAATGCGTGGCAAGAGGCTGGTTGAGGAAGCTGTAGTCGCTGTCGAGAAAATTCACGATGCTCGCATCGCGCACGATGAGGTCGCGCAGGAAAAGCCGCGTCTCCTGCTTGAACGCTTGTTCCAGCCCCTTGAAATAGTAGGCTTCAAAATTTTTGCGGTCGGGCGGCATTCCGCCGAGGCTGCGCAGGTTCAGCCAGCTATCGAGAAAGCCAGACACAAAAGCATCGGAGCGCGGGCTGTCCAGCATACGGCGCACTTGCGCGGCGACTACTGCGGGTTTGGTCAGTTCTTGAGCTTGCGCGAGACGGAGCAACTGCTCATCCGGCATCGAAGACCACAAAAAATACGAGAGCCGCGACGAAAGTGCGTAGTCGCTCAACCTGGGGCGTGACTTCGCTTCTTTGGCGGCCACGACATCTTGCGAAAGATAAAGAAAGGCTGGCGAGCAAAGCGCGGCTTTGAGAGCGGCCTTTAGACCTTCCAACGGCGAACGTCCGCTGGCGATGCGTTTCTGGGCCACGGCCACGAGGCGATCCACTTCGTCTTTGGTGGCCGGGCGGCGATAGGCGCGGTCGGCGAAGGTTTGCAGCACCGCGCGCATTTTTTCCGGCGCAAAGGCGGTTTTTCCCAGCACGGCCTGCTGGGTCGCGGGCGGCCAGTGCTCGGCGAGGGGGCCGCGAATTTTGACCTCATGGATGCGAATGTGGGGAATCTTCCCATCAATAACAGCGACGCGGCGCGCATCGCTAATTCCGAGGCGATCTTTCAGGGCAGATTCCGGCCATTTGTCCTTGTGGTAGTCGGCAATTTTGAACCACGAGGCGCGAGCGTCTCTGGGGCCGTTGGGGAAGACAAAGCGCACGGTGTGCCCGGCATCGAGCCAGATTTTCATCGTTTGCCACACCGGTTCGGCGTCTCCCACGGCCTGCTCGGCCAACATGGGTTGCAGCGGTTGCGGCAGGTCGAGTGGGCCGGCTTTGGCATCGCCGGGCACAATGCCGAGGCGGAATGGTTCGCGGGCATCGGTGCCGAAGATTTTCGGGGCGTAAGGATTTTGGCGGTTCATGGCCTGAACCAGCACTTGAACCTCGTAAAAGCCATCGGCGGGCACTCCGTCTTCGAAATCGTTGATGACAGCGTAGCCCCCGGTGTGCTTCTCCGAGTCCATGCATTCGTAGATGTTCAAGAAGCGGTTGTCGTATTCCACCTCCGGCCTCGGCGGCTTCCTCTTGGTCTGAAAGCTGCCTTTGAAATGCCAGTTCTGCTCTTGCGGAGGAGTTTGGGCGGCGAAGACTTTTTCCACGATGGCGTCCGCCGCGTCCAGATATTGATCCAGCAGATAGCCCGAAGTCTGAAGCACATCGCCGAGGTTTTCCATGTGTTCGGCGGATTGGTCGCGGGGAAACTTCGTGGTCGGGTCGAAAGCGGCCATGTTCAGGCCAAACAAATCGCCGATGGTGTTGATGTATTCGCGGCGGTTCAAACGGCGCAGCACGGTGCTGCCACCCGTGCTGTGGAGTTTTTCGCGGCCTTCGCTCATCGCCTGAGTCGCCTGTGCGATAAAGGCGCGTAGCTCCTCCGGCGTGGGTTGTCTGGCGTTTTTGGGCGGCATCTCGCCGAGGTTGATTTGGTCGAGAATGTCTTTAAGGTCAATCAGCGTATCAGCTTTGGTGGCAGGCAGCGTCAGCCCGTCAAAGCGCCGCTCGCCTTTTTGCTTTGCCGCGCCGTGGCAGTCGTTGCAGTAGGAACCAAGAAACTTTTGGGCCTGCGCCGTGTCCTCTGCGGCTTGCAGCGGGCAGGTGGAATGCGCGAGCAGTGCGGCGGCGAAAATTAGTGAATAACGAAGCATAGGATTAAAACTGCGCGCGAAAATCTATGGAGCGCGGGCTTCCAGCCCGCATTTGCGGCCAAGATGGCCGCGCTCCATAACAATTCACACCAAACCAGTGAGCGTGCTGGAACTGGTGCCGAACTTTTCCACTTCCGCGCCGAAGCGCTGTAGCATGGACAGATAAAGATTGCACAAGGGCTGGCGATTGAGGCCCTTTGTGGGATAATCCCGATGCTCGCCGTGCTTGAAGCCGCCACCGGCCAGAATAATCGGCAGATTGCTGTTGGTGTGCGCGTTGGCGTTGCCCATGCCGCTGCCGAAGAGAACCATCGAATGATCGAGCAGCGTGCCCGCGCCGTCTTCGATGGATTTGAGCTTGCCTAAAAACCGCGCGAACTGCTCGGACTGATAACGCTCCATTTTGATCAGGGCATTAATGGCCTCTGGCCGCTGGCCGTGGTGCGAAAAGGCGTGATAACCGCCGTTTAGTCCGAACGCCGACGCCTCGAAGTCGCCGCCGATTTCGAAAGTGGCGATGCGTGTGGAGTCCGTTTGCAAGGCGAGCGCGATCAAGTCATACATCACCGGCAAATCGGAAACGAAGTCTTTGTTGGCCGGCTCTGGCATCTTCGGGTCGGGCTTGGGCACCGCCGCCCATTTGCGGCGCAGTTCGAGCTGCTTTTCCACATCGCGCACCGAGGTGAAATACTCGTCCAACTTTTCTTTGTCGCGCTGCCCCAGATGGCGTTCGAGCGATTTTGCATCGCCCTGCACTGCGTCGAGAATCGAGTTTTTCAAGTCGAGCCGATCCAGCGACGCCGCAAGACCGGCGGCGCCGTCGGAGACAAACAGTTTGCGAAACAACTCGCGCGGCGTACTGATGGGCGGCACGCGCGTGCCGCTGCGCGTCCACGACATGAGGCAGCCGCCATGAATGCCGCTCTCGGAACCCAGCGCCAGCGTGGGGAAGCGCGTCGCACCGCCGAGGGTCTCCGCCGCCCGCTGATCTACCGTGATATTGCCTTCGGGCATACCTTTGGCATCCGCCGTGCGCACGCCGCTCAGGAACGAACTCATGGCAAAATGCCCGCCCTTCACGCCGTGGTCAAGCCCCGAAAAGAGCGTGAACTCCTTCTGGAGCGGTTTGAGCGCTTGGATGGACTCCGGCAGCTCGTAACCCGGCCCGGTTGAGGCCGGAAAAAACGCTTGCGGATAAAAACCAAGCAAATTGCCGATGCAAACCATGCGCAGGGGACGCCCATCGCCCACTGCTTTGCCCGGCAGCGTGCCAACGGCGGAGTTTTGCGCAAAAGCGCGCCCGCCCAGCGATTCCAGCAGCGGCAAAGCCATGCTCACTCCGACGCCGCGCAGGAAAAATCGGCGGTTCATCAAATTGGGGGAAGGGTTAGAAGTGTTCATGGTCGGGACGGTGTTAGACAAGCGGCTCACGATTTGGCGCCGCATGGCTTACTGCGGGCGGGTGACGGCGCTCTTTTGCGCTTTAATAAGTAGATCGGCGAGGCGCTTCGCTTGGGCGGCTTGCTCTTGAAACAGATTCTTGGTTTCGCCGGGGTCTTGGGCCAGATTATAGAGGCCGGGCCGGGCGGGCGCGTCCGCGTTCTTTTTCCATGTGCCATACCAGCCATCGGCGACGGCGAGATCGGGAATGTATTTCCATTGGCCGCTGCGCAGGGCGAGGTGGCCGTTGCCGCTCTGGACGACGAGGTGGTCGCGTTTGGGCGCGTCCTTTTCGCCGAGCATCGCAGGCAGAAGGTTATAGCTATCGGGCAAAGCCTCTTTGGGCGGCGTGATACCGGCGGCGGCGCAGATGGTAGCGGGCACATCGAGAGTGGATGCCAGGTCGGGCGAAACGCCGGGCTGAATGCGGGCGGGCCAGCGGACGATGAAAGGCACACGGTGAACCCAAGACCTTTGCATCAGAGGGTTTTGCCTCCGCTGTTCTGGCATCGGTTGTTCTGGCATCTCTGGGTTTGCGATGTCACAAAGGAACCCGCTGCGGCGAATAGAACAGTAGTCCGCAGTCGTTAGAGGCGTTGTTAGAGGCGTCGTTACCTGACTGTTTTCTCTCCATAGAAACCAAGGATTTTAACCCCAGGGTTCACTTTTACGAGTTTGCCTTTCTTGTTTATCAAGGAGCCACGAATGGCTGATGCACCGCGCGAAACCGCATCCTTAGTGCGCGATCCTGTCAGCGGCCAGATGTTTTTACAGGGCCGCGAAGTGTTTACGCCGGACCTCGCCAATGTTTTTGGCAATGGTGATTTTCAGCCCGTTTGTCGGGCAGGGGATCAAAGAATTGTGTTTGAGGCCGAGGTGCGTTACGGCTTTTCGGCGCAGGCTGATGATGACCGCACCGATCAGGCCGAGGTTTACAGTTTTCGCCTCTGGGGATGGAGTGTTACACCCGCAGGCGCCCAGGCCAGTTTGATGTTTGGCGACTGGGAAGATTTTCAGGGCGATGATCCGCCCGGCGCCCCCTATGGTTGGGATGCCCTCCTGTATGAGGCCGTTCATCAATTGCGTGAAGCGCGCGGAGCATACCGCCACCATCGCATTAGGCCCACACGCGTCGTTGGCCGCCTGGGTGGCCTGTGAACACAGAACTCGACTTGCAAAAGACGTGATTCAACGGAGAGATTCAAATGAAAGTTCGTCCCGGCTCCATGGCTGACTTGTTTGGTTTTATCCCCGCTGTCAAAAGCCAGAATACTATTCTGAGGCTCCGACTGGTTCGTTTTGGACAGTGGCGCGCCGCCGCTATTACACCAAGACCTATAAGAAGTCGCAGGAACTATTGTTGAACCCCGATAGTTGCCATAGCATTGCCCTGGAAGCGGTAGCAAAAATTGTATCCGGAATTATTTCCCAAAACTGTGGTTCGCCCCCGCCCCAGCACCCCAGCCACTGGGCGCTGTATTCGCTGCGGCGATGAGAACGAATGCCGCTTTCATGTCTGCCAGAGTTGTGGTGTTCGATTACCGTGGAGATAGGTTCAGCCTTGCTTGTATCAGCTAACCTCGCTTGTATTAACTTCGATGGGAAACGGAGGATCAATGTGCTGTGGATAATCTTTAATCCAGCCTAATCAGCAGGGACATTCAGGCAAGCGGATTGATTATGCACTTGGTCACGCAAGAATTCTGCTCTGAGATCTGCGACACATTGCACTTAGGGGCAATTGTAAATAGCGGAGTAGAACTGGTTCTGGCGCACTTTTGGTGATTGGCGGATAGGTTCCTTTCACTGCGCCCGAAGGGCATCATTTCTCTGCTAACCAACTATGCGTTTGCCAGCACACGCAAGCGCAGCAGGTCAAAGTTAGCGCGGCCATACATCT
>JANMKN010000397.1:0-26470 GCA_031372065.1 Abditibacteriaceae bacterium
ACGGCTGTGAAGGGCACAAAATGTTAAGAATGCGGGCATCATCCCGCCGTCCGGCGCCCAAAAAGTAAAGAATTTGACCGCCGGACGGCGGTGGTGAGCTTTAGAAATCCAAAATGAGCATAAAATTTCTTCCCAAAGGCGGCGTGACTTCGCCACTTGGATTTTTAGCGGGTGCGGCGCGCGGCGGCATCAAAACCCAGGGCGATGACGTGGCGCTCATTGTTGCCGAAAACGGTGCGAGTGCGGCGGCAGTTTTTACGCGCAACATGGTCAAAGCTGCGCCGGTTTTGGTCAGCGCGCAGCACGCGCCGAGCGCTACCACGCGCGCCATTGTGGTCAACGCTGGCAACGCCAACTGCTGCACCGGCGAAAATGGGTTGCGTAATGCGCGCTTGATGTGCGAACTGGTCGCCGAAAAAATCAGTTGCGACATTTGTGAAGTTTTTGTTTGTTCGACGGGCATTATCGGCCATCAATTGCCGATGGACAAGGTGGCAAAAGCCATCGCTGAAATCGAAGTTTCGCGCGGCGACGAAGCAAGTCAAAAAACCGCCTGCGCCGTGATGACAACCGATCTTGTGCCGAAATTTATCGCCGCACAGCGCGAAATTGACGGTGTATTGATAACAGTTGGCGGTCAGGCCAAAGGCGTCGGCATGATTGGCCCCGACATGGGCGCGCTTGATGCGAACGGATTGCACGCCACGATGCTGTCGTTTCTCACCACCGATGCCAAAATCGAAAAAGCGCGCTTGCAAACGATTCTCGAAAAAGTCGTGGAGCGCAGCTTCAATTCCGTCACAGTGGATGGCGATACGTCCACCAACGACACTTGTTTTTTGCTGGCAAGCGGCGCGGCGAATTTGGAAATCAACGAGCGAAACCAAGCACAATTTGAAGAATTAGTCGGCGCGGTTTGCATCGAACTGACGAAAAAAATCGCGCGCGATGGCGAAGGCGCGACAAAACTCATTACCATTCAAGTTTCCGGCGCGCCATCGGATTTGGATGCCAAAAAAATCGCCATGACGGTTGCCAATTCGCCGTTGGTGAAAACCGCGCTGTTTGGCGGCGACCCGAACTGGGGCCGCATTTCTGCCGCCGCCGGGCGCGCCGGTGTGCATTTCGACGCGCAGAAACTCGGCGTGAAATTAGGCGGCATCGAAGTTTTTCAGGGCGGCGAACCAGCAGAATTTGAAGTCGTAGAGGCCGAAGCCGCTTTGAAAAACGAAGACATATTGATTGAAATTACAATCGGCGAAGGCAGCGGCGCGTGGACGGCGTGGACGTGCGATTTTTCTTACGATTACGTCAAAATCAACGCGGAATATCACACTTGATTTTTGCCCGTTTCGAGACGAATTCGCTGCCATCTAAATAAAAGCGCAGCGGCCAATCGGCGGCTTGTGTGATGCCGATGCGCATTGTCGTGATAAGAGGCGCGTTTTCTTCGATAAATTGCTCGCGCTGCGGATTACACGCGATGAAAAGTGGCGATTCGGAATTGCAAATATCGGCGCTGTTCAACGCGCGATCAATTTGCATTGCTGCGCAAAATTTGGCGGGGCCATTAGTTAAATCGCGTTCGCGGACAACAGGCCGATTTTCTTTTAAAATCTCGCGGCCAAAAGTCGGCGCAATAGCGCGCACTAAAACCGCTTCGGCCACGCCGCGCGGCTGGCACACGGCGTTAAAGCAAAAGTGATAGCCGTAGATTAAATACACATAAGCGCGGCCTTCTTCTCCCCACATGGCGCGATTGCGCGGCGTTTCGCGCTTGTAAGCGTGGCACGCCGGGTCGTCGCTCAAATAGGCTTCAGTTTCGACGATTTCGCCGCCGCACCAACCCTTTTCTGTGCGGCGCAAAAGATAATGACCCAAAAGCAACGGCGCGACAATTTTGGCCGAAGGCTTATAAAATTCGCGCGGTAAGGGTATGAAGTTCATTTAATGCGCGGCAGCGGGCAGGGGAGCGCTATTTGTGCCGCTTCCAGCGGCGCCTTCGATAGCGTGATGCATTTCGGGCAGAAAGTAAAAGAGGATGCCCAGCACGACATAAAACGATAAGAGTTGCACGCCTTCGAGCCAGTTGCTTTCTCCGTCTCCGCAAATTTGTCCGGTGACAAGAATCGCCACCAGCACCGCGACAATTTCGGGAATCGTAAATTCCAAGTCCATCGGACGGGGGCCAATAAAGTGCGAGGTAATAATGAGAACCGGCGCCACAAACAGCGCGATTTGCAGGCTTGAACCAATGGCAATGCCCAAACTCAAGTCCATTTTATTTTTCATCGCCATCAAAATCGCCGACGAATGTTCCGCTGCGTTGCCGATAATCGCTACCACGATAACGCCCACAAAAACCTCGGTAAAACCTAAAGCCTTGCGTGCTGCTTCGACTGAGCCAACCAAATATTCAGAAACCAATGCCACGAAAATTGTCGCTATCAGCAAAACGCCGACGGACTTTTTCATAGACCAGCTTTCGTGCGATTCTTCTTTTTTGGCTTCTGCATTGGCCTGCGCGCCTGCATGGCCGATGAATAAATTTTTGTGTGTTTTCAAAGAAAACAGCAAATTGGCGGCGTAGGTCAATAGCAAGACAACAGCAATCGCCATAGACAAAGTTTGTTCTTTTTGAGGCGTCCACGCGTTCTTTTGCCCCGCCATTTCGTGAAAAACCGAGGGAATAATCAGCGCGGCGCCCGCCAAAAGCAGCGAAGTGATCGAAGAACGCGCCGCTGTTTGATTGAATTTTTGCTCCGAATTTTTCCATCCGCCCGCCAACATCGAAGCGCCCAAAACCAGCAGCAAGTTGCCGATAATCGAGCCGGTCAGCGAGGCTTTCACCACGCCGTAATAGCCTTTTTGCAAAGCCACAAGAGCGATAATGAGTTCCGCCGCGTTGCCAAAGGTGGCGTTGAGCAAGCCGCCGATGCCTTCGCCGACTTTTTCGGCCAAATGTTCGGTAGCGTGGCCCATCCAACCGGCCAAAGGAATAATCGCCAGACACGCGCAAATAAACAGCGCTGTATCATTTTTCGGAATCAATCCGTAATGCAGCGCTATCGAAATCGGGACGAAAATGAGCAGCCAGTCGAGCGAAGGTTTGAGTTTGAAACCGGATTTTTCCGGCGCGGTTTGAGTTTGTGCCATTGGCACTAAATTATAGCGAACTTCAATTGTCTTATAAATTCATGTTTGCTTATCTAAAATTAAACGAAAAAGCCGTCGCGTGCCAACAAAAGGCAAAACACGGGCGGCTCTTTCTCGAAAAACGTCACGGATGCAGAGTTATGGATGCAGAGGCCCTGGTGCCTTGACAAGTGGCGCGGCGAATTCAGTTAAATTGAATTCATAAATCGTGCCGCCACCAAGCATCGGGCCGCGATCAGGGTCTTTGTAATCTATATATTCCGACAGCGAGAAACGGGTCGAATTCAGCGCCTCGCGCGACAAGGCAAACCAATAAACCACAGTGCCTTTGTGTTCTTGCCCTCCGACAATAGTGCTGAGTGTCACGCCCGCCGGATTGCGTAATTCCAAATGCGCCATGCGTCGCGTTGTCCATTCCGAATCCGCTGGATACGAGCGCGCTTTGTCTAAATAACGCGTCACAGTGAACCCAATTGTTCCATCTTCGCGCTTGGCGGTTTCCACTGCGATGCCTTCTACTTTCGTCCATTTCGGCGTTACCTTTTCGGCAACCGTCAGCGCCTGAACCGGCACACTCAACAATACAGCAAATGCGACAGCCAACCAACGAATTTTCATGGCGATTCTCCTTGTCAAGTTGTGACCCGCTTGCACATGGCGATGTTCCGCAGCGGCTATTGCGTAGGATTACTTTCTTTTAATTCCACCACCAAATTGCGATATGGCTTGTCGCCAACATTCACCAAGCGATTATGCACAACGCCATCTGGTTCGGCATCGTGGAAGCGCAATAAATCAGGCTCGAATTGCAAATCGCGGTCATTTTCGGGGTTTTCAGGGTCAACGAAGCGCAAAGAGCCGCCGTCAATGACCATGAAAAAATAAGGCAGGCGATGAATATGCTTTTCCAGTGCTTCGCCCGGCTGCAACGCCAAATCCCAAACGCGCACGCGCTCGTTTTCAAAGATCAGTTTGGTGCCGACATTTTCAGAGGGTTCAATGGGCATAGTTTTACCTTTTAATGGAGACGCGGGCATCTTGCTGCTCTGTGTTTTTATGCGGGCAGGATGCTCGCGCTCCGTAAATCAAATTACAATCGTTCTTTGCGTTCGGCGCGGCGAATGGTGATGGTGCCGTTGGTATCGGCTCCGGCGTCGGTGGCGACTTCGACCATCATTGTGACGGGTTTATTGCGGCTAACGTTTTTGGCGGTGATTTTGTAAATATTGTCGCGGTGATAAGCGCCGGTGCGCCCGCTTTGCGCTAATCCGCCGATTTCTTTGCCGTCTTGCATGAAAGCCACGCCGAAAATGAGCAGGGAATTTTTGCCGCCGTCAGCTTTGAATTCCACTTCGTAATCGTCCGGCTTGGTGATAAACGCGCTGACATCCATCGTCCACAAAATATGATCGGCAGACACATCGTCGGTTGTCCATTTGCCTTTAACAGTCTTAATCATATATTGCGGCGGCTTGCTGAATTCTTCGGCGTATCTATCCCATAGTTGTTTGGATAATTTCACCGTATCTCCGCTCGGCGTCGAGGGCAGTTTCGTGGTTTTCTTGGCCCATTCTTCTTCCAGCATGGTCATTTGATTCAACACGTTGTTGTCGTCCACAGGCTTGCCTGAATTCAGAGAATCTTGTAGCGCACCCAGCCAGATGCGCCAGCGCGGGGCATAGTAAGTGCTAATCAGGCCGCCCCAGTTGCGATGCGCGATGTCGCGCTGCGTGGTGGGAATTGTCCACGAAGTCAAAAGTGAGCGCACGTCTTGTTCGAGCAGTTTTTTCTCGGCTTCATCACCCGCCCATTTTTGCGCATCGGCAATCCACGCGCCCGCCATAAATTCGCGGCGCGTGTTCATCAGTTCGTCCATGTCATTCATCAAGCCGAGCATTTTTTCGCGCAAGGCGGAAAGCGATTCTTTGTCGCGGGCGCGGTAGGCTTTGGCGATCTCCACTTGGTAGCGCGATGCCAATGATTCGAGGGCTTGCGCGCCTAAAGCGGCCAAATCGGAGCGATAGGCTTCGGCGCCCGCGCTGCGTTCAAGGCCCGGCCCGGCGGCAACCATTGCTTTCCATGCCTCGCCCATGTCTTGCGCGATTTTAAAGCGCTGACTGGTTTCGTCTTTGGGCTTGCCTTGCGGCGGAATAAAATAAGGCCGCATCGCGACCGTGAGTGGAACGGGATTTTCGCGCTTGGTATAAACCGAATCGCGCAGCAAAGCTAAGGCGCGCTCGGCGGCGCTTTCGGTTTGACCGTAGCGGCGCCGCGCATAGCGAATAATCCACGGGCCGACGTTATTTTCTTTGTCGCGCCACACGTTATCCAGCAGCATATTCCAGTAAAGATAATTGTTGCGCGGGTCTTCGGCAGTGACGCCGAAACCTTTGTATTGAGCCGACATTTCGTTGCCCAAAATCGTAATCGGCGCGCGGTTGGCGACATTTAAGTCGCCTTGCAACCCCGATTGGCCCGCCGGGGCGTTTTGCAGGCACCAAACCCACGGCGCGCCGTTAAAAGCGCTGTTGTCCAGCCATAAAGGAACGCTGTCGCCCGCCGTATCCAGCATCAGCAAGCGGTTGTGGTCTATGACTTTGGGCTTATCCAGCGCTGCGGCTTTTTTCTCCTCGGCTGCCTTTACCGCATCGGGATCATTCGGGTCAACAGGTTCTTCGACTTCGATTTCTTGAAAACCAACTAATAAGGAAGCCAGTGGGTCGTCGCGTTCGGCGGGAATCACCCAAATCGCTTCGGGCGTGGCTTTTTCCATCGCTTCATAAATCGCTTGACCTGCGGAGGAGAGATTTTTCTCACTGAGTTTGGCGCCATTCCAAAAGGGCGTGGCCCAAAAGTATTTCACGTCGCCAAAATTGGCTTTCAACGCCGCATAATATTTTTCGGCGATTTGGGCGAAAAGCGGCGTAACCGGATTCACATAATCGGGGCGCTCTAATTTGCCGAGCCATTTTTCCTGCACATACAAATCGGCATCGGTTTTTTTCTTTTTGAAATCAGGCGGCACTGTGCCGACATAGCCGGGCAAAACCGGTTCAATGCCGAGCGCTTTCATGCGCGTCACGATTCTTTGAGCGAGTTTTAAGCGCGCGTCAATGAGACTTTGCGAGACGCCACCACCGTAATTTTCCAGCACGCCCATCGCTTGCCACGGCGCGCGGGTGGGCGGCACCAGCCAGTTGCGAATCGCCGCGTCGTCGTAGCCATAATCTTTCCAGAGTTTTTGCCAAATGGCTTCTTGCCCCGCCACCAGCAAGGCGCGATTGAAGCCGTGCAGCGCCAAAAAATCAATTTCGTGTTCCCAGCGATTCCAATCCCAATACGCCGTGGTGTAAGCGTGCGTTGAAGGCTGATAAGCCACGCGCGTCGGAAAATAACTGACCAAACGCAGTTTCGGCTGCACATTGGGCAACGGCATTGGCAGATTTAATTGATCGAAGCCATCCCATGCCACCGAAGCGTTGGCGTAATTTTCCAGATAATAATTCAGTGCTGAAGCGAGGCTGGTTGTGCTGTTGCCGCGCAAAACAATTTTGCCGTCTTGCGATTCGATTTCAATGGCGTCCATCACCTTGCCGGTAATGGTATCGGGCACAATGGTTTCGAGAACGAATTTATCGGCCTGACGCGGAATTAGGCGCTGCATCAACTCGCGCACAGCGGCTTCGCTTTTGGCGGCCTGCTCTTTGTCCACTTTCATTTTCGGCAGCGGCGCTTGCGCGAAAACAGCTTGCATCAAAAGCAAAACGAGAAACAATAAACGAAAGGGCAAAAGAGTTTTCATAAGGTGGATGTAGTTTTGACAGAATTAATGAAAAGGTGTTGCCTCGCAGAGAAAAGCCTTGAAGAGAAAACTCTTCGCACATTTTTCTCTTGTTTGCTATTTCGCTTCCCATCATACTTTTTTAGATGCTTAAAACAAAGAGCGAACTCAGTGACAAACAAAGTGCCAGACAAAGTGAAATCCAGCAGAAAAAGCGCAGCCAAGCGGCGCGCAAAGCAGCGCAGGCGCGTTGGAGCAAAGAACGACCTCCGAGCAAGCGGGCATTGAAACAACAAACGGCCCGCATTCCCACTTCCGAGTTGACAATCGAACATTATGCTGACCGACCTAACCCGCAATTGAGTTGGGCAGCGGCGATCCTCAAACGCCGGGCCAGCGGCAAATTGCAACGCCGCGAGGCGGCACGCATTTTCAGTCAGGCCTGCGTCAAACGCGAAAGCCCGTGGAGCAAGCTGCCCGCAGAGGAACGCCGCGAAATTGCCCGTCGTGGCGGCACGCGCCGTTGGGAAATCTGGCGCGAAGAACAAGCGCTGTTAGCCGGAGAGAAAAGTAAATTGCAAAATTAATTTACTTGCCGCCTTTACTTCACTGCGCCCGCTGTAAGTCCGGCAGCGAGATGTTTTTCGATGAGCGTGAACAGGAAAACAACCGGCAAAATGGCCCACAGTGCGCCTGCCATCAGCAAATTCCATTGTGGCGCATAAGCGCTGGCGTAATCGTTTAAACCCAGCGTCAGCGGCTTTTTGTCCGGTGAAGATAAGAATGTCAGCGCGATAACAAACTCGTTCCACGCGCCGATGAAAACAAAAACAATCGTCGTTACGATGCCGGGCCGTGCCACAGGCAACAAAACGCGAAAAAACGCCGACAAACGCGAACAACCGTCTACTAAAGCCGCTTCTTCGATGTCGTCCGGCACCGCCGCGATGTAAGCTGTCAAAAGCCAAATCGCAAAGGCCAAAGAATACGCCGTGTTGACTAAAATCAGGCCCGGCAAAGAATCCGTCAAATGCGTCGAAGCGGCCAAGCGATAAAGCGAAACCACGACCACAACCGGCGAAAACATTTGCGTGGCAATCAAGCCGATGCGCCACCACTTTTTGCCCGGCGCGGGCAGGCGCGCCAAAGCGTAAGCCGCAGGCAGCGACAGGCATAAATTCAACAATGTCGTGCCGAGCGCGATGAGCAAACTATTCTTAAAATAAAGCGGTAATTTGTCGTGCCACGGCTGTATCAAGTTGTCGAATTGAAAGTGCGTGGGCAGCAAAGGATTGGTGGCAATTTCCGCGTCCGGCTTGAGCGCGGTCAGAATCATCACGCTAAAAGGCGCAATCATCACCAGCAAAAAAAGAAGTAACGCGCCGCGCCGCAGAAGTTTTGCCATCAGGCTATCTCCTTGTCGGCGAGGCGCAAATAAAGCGCGCTGAAAACCATTAAAACACCGAAC
This sequence comes from Abditibacteriaceae bacterium, assembly GCA_031372065.1. GTDB lineage: Bacteria > Armatimonadota > Abditibacteriia > Abditibacteriales > Abditibacteriaceae > DASWNL01. The sequence continues at coordinate 8,406 of JANMKN010000397.1, forward strand.
GAAACCACGCCCATCGCTTGCGCCGCGCCGGGTTGCGAAAACTTGAACGCGTTTTTGTAAAGGTAAGTTATCAGCGTATCGGTGCCATTGGCCGGGCCACCTTGCGTCATCACCCAAATCAGCGGAAACGAGTTAAAAACGTAAATGGTATTCAGCACAATGGCAACGTTGATAACGGGCCGCAAGAGCGGAAAAATCATGTGGCGAAAGCGTTTCCAGCCGTCGGCACCATCCAGCGAAGCCGCTTCTAAAACATCGCCGCCGATGCCTTGCAAACCAGCCAATAAAGTGACTGTTGTAAACGGAATACTGGCCCACACGCCGACAAAAATCAGCACTGGCAACGCGGTTTCGGCTTGCGCGAGCCAAACCGGGCCTTCGATACCCAATTTCGCCAGCACGCCATTTAACGTGCCCAGTTGCCCATCAAAAATAAACTTCCAAAAAAGCGCGCTAATTGGCAGCGGCACGGCCCACGGCAAGAGAAATAATGTGCGCGCGATTTTACGCCCGTGAAATTCTTCTTGCAACAAAAGCGCGGCGGGCAGCGAAAGTAAAATCGTTAAAGCGACGACGCCAAATGTCCACCCAATGGTGCGTGGCAGCGCGCCATGCAAAAAATCGGCGTCGCCAAAAATCTTGTGCCAGTTGGCGAAAGTGAAACCGGATTGGCGTCCGGTTAGGGCATTAACCGGAGAAAACGCATCAAGAATTGTGTTGTAAATCGGATAAACGAAAACCGCCAGCAATAAACACGCGGCAGGCATTAAACACAATAGGGCAAGGCGCGATTCTTTGTGGCGCATAATGGTCAAGGCTGAATAATCGTTTCGCCTTCGCGCGTAGTAACTCCCCATTGCCCAAAAAGGCGTGCATTGACAAGCAAAAACTGCCCGTTCGACCACAATAAAGCCAGTCCCGGCCCCCAACTTTCGCCCTTGTCGTCCTCTTTCCACACGCGGCACGAATAGGTCGCTTCATCCACGATTTGCGGATCAATCAGCCATTCGCCAAAGGCCGCCGAATTAGCCGTCGCGCTGATTTTTAGTTGATCAGCGGCCCATTCGGTTTTCGTTTCGGGACGCGGCGAATTGGCTAACTTACAAGGCGCTTTGGTGAGCAAGGGATTGATGGTTTCGCTTTTAAACTGCGCGCTATAATTGGGGCTGGCTTGAGCCATTGCTTTGACGTTTTCAATGCGGCAGTGGCCGGCTTCGCCGGGCATCGCATAGTCGGAATTGTCGGCTTTGAGGCTCATTTTTCCGGCGCGAAAAGCAATGGGTTGACCGCTCAAATCGGCGCGGGGAATTTGCTTTAAAACGCGCCACGCGATGCCATTGCCAACCAGTGCCGAAACATTTTCGCGGTCAAATTTAATCGCCAAATAAAAGCCGTCTTTAACGGGCTGCGCATGGGACGGCGCGACAAAAAAGCACAACAAGAAAAGCGTGAGCGGCCAGTGAAATTTCATATTTAACCTGCCATCGAATCCATTTTTTTCGCGGCGCCTTCGAGCGCCGTTTTCGCGTCGTATTTGCCGATAATCGCTTGCTGCACCGCGTCCGAAACGGCGTTGGCTTTTTGTTCCCAGTTCGGATCAGTCGGCACATAATGGCCTTTGGGCAAGGCATTGATGAAGAAAGCGCGATGGGCATCGCCCGTCATTTCGGGATTCTTGGCAATCGTGCTTTTTTCGGGAATCATGCCCGATGCTTTGGCCCATGCGATGCGGTTTTTGTCGTTGAACCAAAACGCCAAAAACTTCGAGGCGAGCGCCTTGTTTTTGCCCGATTTAAACATCACGATTTCATCAGCAACAGCCGGAACAACCGGGGCACTTTTGCCGGGAATAAAAGTGACGCCGAACTTGAGATTGGGCATTTCTTTTTGGAGCATCCCCGAAAACCACGGCCCCGTTATCAGCATGGCAATTTTTTGTGCCTTGAACAGTTTTTGCAAATCTTCGCGGTTGTAACCGGTTGGTTGTTTTTGCGTGTAGCCTTTTTTGATGAGATTTAGCTCATAATTCAAGGCTTCGATGCCTTGCGGCGAAGCGATGGCGGCTTTGCCGTCTTTGAGAATCTCGCCGCCCGCGCCCCACAAAAAATAATAAAAATACAGGTCGGTTTCGACTTCTTTGCCTTGCACGCCAAACGTGGCCACGCCGGGATTGGCCGCTTGAATTTTCGGCGCGATTTTTCCCAAATCGGCCCACGTTTTTGGCAGCGCGACGCCTGCTTTTTTGAGCATCGCTTCGTTGTAATACAAGCCGCGCACGCTGGCCGCGACGGGCAAACCGACTTGCGCTGCGCCAATTTTTCCGGTTGCCAAAACGCCGGGCACAAATTCGCTGGTTTTTACATCGGGCGCTGCACTCGAAAAGTCATCTAAGAGGCCCGCTTTTTCATATTCGGCCATCCAACGCACGCCGACAATGGCTAAATCCGGTGCTTGATTGCCTTGAATCAGCGTTTGCAACTTTTGGTGACCATCGTTCCAATTGATGATTTCCAATGCCACTTGGCCGTCTTTGCTTTGCGCATTGAAATCGTCCACGACTTTCTGCTGCAATTTCGAAGAATCAGCATCGTAATCCATAGTGAGCATTTTGATGCTGCCAACCGATGCGGACGGTGCAGGATTCGTGGGCGCGTTCGCCGTGGTGGAATTGTCGGACGAATTGCAGCCAGCGCCAGCGAGTGCGCCGAGAACCAACACGGCGCAAAAAGAACGGCGAGTCAACGGGAATTTCATGGTGTTTTCCTTGAGTTGCCTGAGTTTATAGATTTTGGCTTCAAATTGTTTGACGATGCGCTGTTGAGCGTCAGCAGAAGGTTTGAAGTGTCAAAACCTATTGAACCGATTTCCTATGAAATTCTACCTGTTTTCTTGCTTGGTTGTAGGAACGCCTTGCCGCATAACGTTTTTACTCATGCCCAAAAGCGCCAGTTGGCTGAACATGATTGAAATTGCGTTTTCGGCGCTCTCGCGGCAATGCTTGAATCGGCGTATTCCGACAAGGCAACAACTATAGCGCGAAGTGTTGACTTTGGTGCAGGAGCGTGAGGAAAAGACCATCAAAATCAACTGGCAGTTTTCCATTCAAAAAGCCAGAGTCACCTTCCAAAACCGATATGAAGACCTCCGTGAATATGCAAACTTACTTCGATAACAGACTACTTAATTCCATACCAAGTGCATATTGTTACAGGCTCCGAGTGTGAAGAATTATTCTTTGTGGTATTCGCTCTGCTTACAGTCTCCTTGTTGATGGCCTGATCCGTAACCAGCCAGCGAATACTTGGAATTCAAGCCTTAAGAATGGGCGACCTATAAACGAGGATAAAACCCCGAAAAACTGTCTCCGTTCTGTATTTGGCTAACCATCTGGTTGCCCTGTCTCTGCAAGTGAATAGTCAAAAATAGATCGGAAAGAGTGGAAATGCCGCTAATGACAGCCCTTGCACGCCATCGGATGCCATAGTAGAATTCGTCGCAATTCAATTGCTAACGCGCGTTAGCAAAATGCGGATTTCGTTTCCTCTGCGTTGAAAGAGAAACAGCGATTATGATCACCATGAACGATATTGCCGAGAAGGCTGGCGTTTCTCGTTCGGCGGTGTCGTTCGTCCTTAACAATCGCCCAAACAGCGGCATTCCAGAAGGCACGCGCCAACGCATCATCGAGGCGGCGAGTGAGATGGGCTATCGCCCTAATCAACTGGCGCGAGCCGTCGCATCGGGCAAAACGCGCATGATCGGCTACTTAGTTTCGGAACCGAACTATGAGCCGTCGTGGAAAACCATCATGGGCGCTTTAGCCGAAGCCGAAGAGTTGGGTTTCACGCTGAAAGTGCTTTCGGTCACGCGCGAAACCTTCGTCGAGCGCGTGCGCCAGTGCGTGGAATTGCGTTTGGGCGGCATCGTAGCGAGTTTGTTAGGCGGGCACCATGTGGTTTTTGAGGAAGCCAATCGCGCCCAGATTCCCGTAGCGATTGTTGATCCAGGCTTGGCGCAGCCGTTTGGCGCGAACATATTGGCCGACGACGCGATTGGATTAACCGAGGCCATCGCGCAGTTACGCGCCTTAGGTCACACGCGCATCGGCTTTATTTCCAGCGGTTTTCCTCAACTTTTCGGTGGCGTGGGCGACATTGGCACTGCGCGCGAGTTCATATTTAGCCGAGTTATGCAGGAACACGGCTTACAGGTTCGGGCGGGCTACGTTACCTACGAAACGATGCACGTTTTCGGGCCACAGGTAGAAGCCGAAGCGAATCTGCAATCGGTATTCGCCGCGACTCAATCGCTGTTATCACATCCCGAAGGCCGTCCCACAGCAATTTGCTGCTGGCGCGATGAAACAGCGATGGTGACGATTCGCGCCTGTGTCGAGGCTGGCCTGCGCGTGCCGGACGATATTTCCGTCGTCGGGTTTTCAGATTTGAGTGCCTCCCGCTTTTTCAGGCCGCCTCTTTCCACGGTGCAATCGCCGTGGGATGCGCTGGGGCGCATGGCGGTGCGCCAGCTTTGCCGGCGCATGGAAGAAGAGTTTTCACCCGATCCGAGCACGCACTGGGTGCCGGCAAGTTTCGTGGCACGCCGATCTACCGGCCCCGCGCCGCGTTAAAAGAAGAAAGACAACGCCGCATCCATTTCACTGTGAGATATTTCATCATGAACCACTTCGATTCAAATTTGCCGCGCAATGCGTGGCACCGGCTGCCGTTGCTGCTTTTGGCTGCCTGCGTTTTGCCTTTGGCGCCGGGATTGTCCTTCTTCGCGGAAGCGCAGCCGAACAGCCCGTCGCTGACGATTGATATGAAAAGCGCCATCGCGCCTGTCAGCCCGACGCACTACGGATTGATGACCGAGGAAATCAATCACAGCTACGATGGCGGCCTGTATGCCGAATTGGTGCAAAATCGCGCGTTTCTCGATAATCGGCAGAATCCGAACCATTGGTCTATCGTGCAGCCCGATGGCGCGATGGCGACGATGGCGCTGGATAAAAGCCAGCCGCTCTCGGAAGCGTTGCCGGTTAGCTTGCGCGTCGAAGTGACGAATGCTTCGCGCGCAACCCCTGCGGGCGCGGCGAACGATGGCTACTGGGGCATTCCCGTCAAGCCGCAAACGCGTTATCGCGCTTCGTTTTACGCCAAAGCGGCGCCGAATTTTTCCGGCCCGCTGACGATTTCGATTCAAAGCAACGACGGCAAAACCGTTTACGCCCAAGGCACCGTCAAGCGCCTGACCAACGCTTGGAAGCAGTATCAACTCACGCTCAAAACCGGCAAAGTCGAGGCGACCACACAGGCGCGTTTGGTGATCTCAACCGAACGTCCCGGCACGTTTTGGCTTAATTTGGTGTCGCTTTTTCCGCCGACTTTCAAAAACAGGCCCAACGGTTTGCGTCCTGATTTGATGCAGATGATGGTGGATATGAAGTCGAAGTTTTTGCGCTTTCCGGGCGGCAATTATCTCGAAGGCAACACCATCGCCGAGCGTTTCGAGTGGAAAAAGACCATCGGGCCGCTGGAAAATCGTCCCGGACATCAAGGGCCGTGGGGTTATCGTTCCACCGATGGTTTGGGATTGTTGGAATTTCTCGAATGGTGCCAGGACATTGGCGGGCAACCGGTGCTGGCCGTCTTTGCGGGCTATGCTTTGAACGGCAGTTACGTCAAGCCCGGCCCCGACCTTGTGCCTTATATTGAAGACGCCTTAGACGAAATCGAATATGTTTCCGGCCCCGTGACCAGCAAATGGGGCGCAGAGAGGGCTAAAAACGGGCATCCGCAGCCGTTTCCGCTGCAATATGTGGAAATCGGCAACGAAGATTGGTTCGACAAATCGGGCAGCTACGACGGGCGTTTCGCGCAGTTTCACGATGCCATCAAGGCCAAATATCCGCAGATTAAAACCATCTCCAGCGTCGGATTCGAGCAGCCGAAATCCAAATGGGTGACCAGCCGCCAGCCGGATGTGGTGGACGAGCATTATTATCGCTCGGCGGACGAATATTTCCGCATGGAGCCGAACCAATACGAGCGCTACCTTCGCAAAGCGCCGGAGATTTTCGTGGGCGAATGGGCGGCTTATGAAGACATCGTGCCGTGGGATGCCAAGTCGCGCAATTTGCCGCCGACGCCGAGCATGAAATCGGCTTTAGGCGACGCCGCGTTCATGGCCTCAATGGAGCGCAACTCCGATTTGGTGACCATGCAATGCTACGCGCCGATGTTCGTGAATGTGAATCCCGGCGGGCGGCAGTGGCGGCCCAATTTAATCGGCTACGATGCGATTCGCGCTTACGGCTCGCCCTCGTATTACGCGATTCAAATGTTCGGCAGCAAAGTGGGCGATAGAATTTTGAGCGCCACGATGAGCGGCGCGCAAATGCCCGTTTCCGTGACGCAAGACAGCAAAACAGGCACGATTTTCATCAAATTGGTCAATCGCCAAGCCGCGCCGCAGACTTTGCGCCTCGATTTAACGGGTGCGCGTTCTCTTGCTTCTTCGGGCATCGCCACAATCTTGGCCGCCGATCCGTTGGCGACGAATTCGATAGACGAACCAACTAAAGTCGTGCCTGTCACGCGCCAAATCAACGGCATCGGCCCGTCGTTCACGCAAATTTTAGAGCCGAATTCGATTACGGTTTTGCAACTCAAAGCCGCTGTCGCGCCGCTTGGCAGCCGTCCCGCTTCCAATGTGAATCCGCAAATTGCGCCCAATGTTATGCCCGCCATGAACACCAATCCCGCACCGCCAGTCGCGCAAAATCTAACGCCGCAAAATACATCCAATGTCGCGCCGCTCAAAGAGGCTTTCAAGGGCAAATTCCTGATCGGCACCGTGCTGGGCGGACAAGACTTGCGTGGGCAGGGCAGCGGACGGCTCGGCATCGCCACAACGCATTTCAACGCCTTTACCACCGAAAACGAAATGAAGCCGGATGCCGTGCAACCGCGCGAAGGCCAGTTCAATTTCGCCGCCGGAGACCGCATGGTGGAAATCGCCGAGCAGAACGGCGCGACGGCAGTTGGCCACACGCTGATCTGGCATTCGCAAACGCCGCGTTGGTTCTTTGAAGGGCCGGATGGTCAGCCCGCCAGCCGCGAATTGGCTTTAGCGCGGATGCGTAAGCACATTTCTACCGTCGTCGGCCATTTTAAAGGGCGCATCAAGCAGTGGGACGTGGTGAACGAAGCCATCAACGACGGCCCCGGCGTTTTGCGGCCTTCGCCGTGGCAGCGCGCCATCGGCGACGATTACATCGCCGAAGCCTTTCGCGCCGCCCACGAAGCCGACCCCGACGCCATTCTCACTTACAACGATTACAACAACGAACTCCCCAGTAAACGCGAAAAAACGCTGCAAATGCTGAAATCGCTGATTGAGCAAAAAGTGCCGATCAACGCGGTCGGGATGCAGTGCCACTGGCGCATGGACAGCCCGAATTTGGCCGACGTTGAGGAATCCATCAAGCAATACGCCGCGCTAGGCTTGAAAGTGATGATTACCGAATTCGACATCGGCGTTTTGCCGACGCCACCGCGCTTTCAAGGCGCGGACGTTAACACCCGCGAAGGCATGACGCCCGAACAGCGTGCGACGATGAATCCTTACACCAATGGCTTGCCGGATGACGTGTCACAAAAACTCGCCGAACGTTATCGCCAGGCCTTTGAAATGTTCCTGCGCCACAAGGATGTCATTGGTCGTGTGACATTGTGGGGCGTGGAGGACGGCAGTTCGTGGCTTAATAATTACCCGATTGGCGGACGCACTGATTATCCGCTTTTATTTGACCGTGGAGGTAAGCCCAAAACCGCTTTTTTCGCGGTGCAAAAAGCGGCGGCTAACGACGGCATTCAACCCGACACCAACGCTGCTGCACCTTCGACTGCCGCTACCCCACCGACTCCCCCAAACGCGCGCCCGATTGCGCCGCAGCCAATCAATCTCGGCCCCGACGACAAAGCGGTCTATCCGCCCGCGCCCGCCGGTTTCGATGTGAAGCGCGACGACATTCCGCATGGCGACATTAAGCTCGTCGAATATCCATCCACGACAGTCGGCAACAAGCGAAAAATGCAGGTTTACACGCCGCCGGGCTACAATCCGCAAGAAAAATATCCCGTCCTGTATTTGTTGCATGGCATCGGCGGCGACGAGTGGGAATGGAAAAACGGCGGCAAGCCCGAAGTCATTCTCGACAACTTATACGCCGAGAAAAAGCTGACGCCGATGATCGTGGTGTTGCCCAATGGCCGCGCCCAAACCGATGACCGTCCGATTGGCAATGTTTACGCGGGTGCCCCAGCCTTCGAGAAATTCGAGGGCGATTTGCTCAAAGACGTTATTCCGTTCATGGAAGCCAACTATCCGACCAAAACCGGCGCCGAAAATCGCGCCTTGGCCGGACTTTCGATGGGCGGCGGACAATCGCTGAATTTTGGTCTGGGTCATCTTGATACGTTCGCGTGGGTAGGCGGCTTTTCCTCGGCGCCCAACACGCGCAGCCCCGAAAAACTGCTGCCCAATCCCGATGAAGCCAAACCGAAATTGAAACTGCTGTGGGTTTCTGTGGGCGATAAAGACGGCTTGTTTTTCATCAGCCAGCGCACGCACCGCTACATGGCCGAACACAAAGTGCCGCACATCTGGCAAGTGCAGCCGGGCGGGCACGATTTCAACGTGTGGAAACAAGACCTCTATCACTTCTCGCAACTGATTTTTCGTTAAGGTTTTCCGTGGCGTAAATGGTGTGGCCTCGCCTGTGTTTTACTATGAATCCCATGCAAAACTCCTTCGCTCAAATTCGTCGCGCGCTCTTCAATCTGGCGCTCACTAATGGGCTGATTCTGGCTTTATTTCAGCCATTATCGGCACAAACCGCCCCTCAAAAGAACTTGGCTGCCGTCGCCGAAACAGCCACTTCCTATGTTTCGGGCGACTGCAATCTGACCGCGCTGAACGAAGGCTACGCGCCGCGCAATTCCGCCGACAGGCGCAACGAATCCTACGGCAACTGGCCCCGCCGAGGCACGCAGTGGGTGCAATACGAATGGCCGGTGCCTATCGCCACGCGGCAGGTCGAGGTTTATTGGTGGGTGGATGGGCAAGGCATCGGTTTGCCGAAGTCGTGCCGCCTGCTTTATTGGAACGGCGCCGAATTCGTGCCCGTGGCGAACCCGGCGGGGTTGGGCGTTGAGCCGAATAAATTCAACGTCACGACCTTCGACGAAGTGAAAGCGAGCAAGCTGCGCCTCGAAATCGAATCCGACGGGACGCTCTCCACCGGCATTCTCGAATGGCGCGTTTGGGATTCCGGCAATTCGCCGGCGTTGCCTCCGAAGGTTCTGGGTGCCGGCGGCGACCGCGATGTCGTGTTGGGTGGAAAAACGTTCCTGTCCGGCCAGATTCGCAGCTTCCAGGGCGGCAATGCCAACTTGCAGTGGAGCAAAGAGTCCGGCCCCGGCGATGTCGCGTTTGCCGACGCGAACTCTAAGGAAACCACGGCCACGTTTTCCCGCGCGGGCGATTACGTGTTGAAGCTCACGGCGCGCGAAGGCACCTTCAGCGATGCGGCGACATTGAAAGTCAAAGCGGTCGCGGCGCCGCCCAAAGAGCGGCTGAATGTCGTCTACACCACGAAATACAGCATTGACAGCCCGCTGTGGAACAGCCGCGCCAAGGCGCTCATCGTCAACTGGATTCCGCACTGCGTCGAGCAAATTAATCGCACCGATTTGAAGCAGGGCGAAGGCGGCATTGATAACTTCGTGGAAGCCGCCAAAGCCTTGCGCGGCGAACCGCACGCTCCGCACAAGGGTTACGTGTTTTCCAACGCCTGGGTGCATCAAACCGTCGAAGCGATGTGCATCGCGCTCATGGTAGACCCCAAAGGCGACAAGGACATCATCGCCGCGCAGGACAAAATGAAGGCGACGCTGGCGGATTGGATTCCCAAAATCCTCGCCGCACAGGAGGCGGACGGCTATCTGCAAACCGCCTACACCTTAGCCGACCGCCGGCGTTGGCCAGAACGCTGGTCGCCATCGCATCGCGGCGATCATGAAGGCTACGTCGCGGGTTATTTCATCGAGTCTGCGATCAACCACTACACGCTCACCAATGGCACCGATTTGCGCCTTTATAATGCGGCCAAAAAATTGGCGGACTGCTGGGTGGCAAACCTCGGCCCCGGTAAGAAGGAGTGGTTCGACGGCCATCAGGAAATGGAGCAGGCGCTCGTGCGTTTCGGACGTTTCGTCAACGACATGGAAGGCAAGGGGCGCGGCGATGCCTACACCAAGCTGGCGAAGTTTCTTCTCGACAGTCGGCGCGGCGGCGCGGAATACGACCAGAGCCATGTGCCCGTAACGCAGCAATACGAAGCCGTGGGCCACGCCGTGCGCGCCACCTACAACTACTCCGGCATGGCCGACGTGGCGGCGGAAACCGGCGACGTGGATTATCAAAGCGCCGTGCTGTCGCTGTGGGACAACATGGTGAACAAAAAATACTACGTCACCGGCGGCATCGGCAGCGGCGAGACGTCGGAAGGCTTCGGCCCTAACTATTCGCTGCGCAATGAAGCCTATTGCGAGTCGTGCTCCAGTTGCGGCTTGATTTTCTTTCAATACAAGCTGAACCTCGCCTACCACGACGCGAAATATGCCGACCTCTACGAGGAAACGATGTATAACGCGCTCCTCGGTTCGTTCGACCTCGATGGCCAAAACTTCACCTACACCAACGAGTTAGTGGGTGGCAGGCGCGGCCCCTGGCACGTGTGCCCCTGCTGCGTGGGCAACATTCCACGCACGCTGCTAATGATTCCGACGTGGACTTACGTCAAGGGCGATGATGGCCTTTATGTCAATATGTTCATCGGCAGCCGCATCAACGTCGAGAAAGTCGCCGGCACCGATGTGGAGATGGTGCAGCAAACCGACTATCCGTGGAGCGGCAAAATCGCCATCACGGTGAATCCAAAGCAATCGAAGACCTTTTCAGTGCGCGTGCGCATTCCGAACCGCAAGACCAGCGAACTTTACACTGCCGCGCCGGAGGTGGCCGGTGTAAAATCCATCGCCCTCAACGGCAAGCCGGTAACGCCGAAGATCGAAAAAGGCTACGCCGTGTTCACGCGCGAATGGAAGGCGGGCGACCGCATTGATTTGGAGTTGCCAATGGAGCCGCAGCGCATCACCTCCGCCCCCCAAATCGCGGCCACGCGAGGCCGGGTGGCGCTGCGTTATGGCCCGTTGGTTTACAGCGTAGAGCGCGCCGATCAGGACAGCATTGCCTCTCCGCTCGGCACCGCGCCTATCACGGCGCAGTGGCGCGGCGACTTGCTGGGTGGCGTGATGGCGCTTACGGGCACTTGGGCCGATGGCAAAGCGATGCTGGCGATCCCCAACTTTGCGCGTCTCAATCGCACCGCACCGGCGCCGCGAGCCAACGAACCGGCGACAGCGGTTTGGATGAACAAGCAGCCATAGCGCCAGAGGATCAAGTTCATGAAAACGCCCGTTCAGCCGTCGAGGAAAAAAGCTTTGTCGTATTTGGCGGCAATTGCCATGACTACCCTGTTTTCTACGCCAGCGGCCCATGCCCAACAAGCGCGCAACCCCGTTATTCACGCCGATGTGCCCGACATGGCGATGATCCGCGTCGGCGACACCTATTACATGAGCAGCACGACCATGCACATGAGTCCCGGCTTGCCGATTATGAAGTCGAAGGATTTGGTGAATTGGGAGTTGGTGAGTTACGCCTACGACACTTTGGGCGACAACGATGCGCTGACGCTGCAAAACGGCAAATCGGCTTATGGCGCCGGTTCGTGGGCCAGCAGCCTACGTTATCACGACGGCACATTTTACGTCTCGACGTTTTCCAGCACCGTTGGCAAGACGCATATCTACACTACCAAAAACATCGAAAAAGGCCCGTGGAAAGAGACTTCATTTCGGCCCTCGCTGCACGACCATTCACTGTTTTTCGACGATGACGGGCGCGTTTATATGCTCCACGGTGGCGGCAACCTGCGCCTGACCGAACTGAGCGCCGACCTTTCGGGCATCAAGCCGGGCGGCTTCGACGGGGTTGTGGTTCCCAACGCCAGCGCGGTGGCCGGCCCCAATGTTGGGCTGAATGCTGAAGGCTCTCAACTGTTGAAGCACGACGGGAAATATTACCTGTTCAACATCACCTGGCCGCGCGGCGGAATGCGAACCGCGATTGTGCATCGCGCCGACAAAATCACCGGCCCCTATGAAGGGCGCGTGGCGTTGCAGGACAAAGGCGTGGCGCAGGGTAGCCTCATTGATACGCTGCAGGGCGAGTGGTTCGCCTACCTGTTCCAAGATCACGGCGCGGTAGGCCGCATTCCGTATTTGGTGCCGGTAAAGTGGGAGGATGGCTGGCCGGTGCTGGGCACCGATGGCAAGGTGCCGGACACGCTGAATCTGCCCGCCAATAAAAGCCTGATTCCCGGCATTGTGGCGTCCGATGAATTCACGAGGCGCGAGGGCGAGGCTGCGCTGCCATTGGTCTGGCAGTGGAATCATAATCCCGACAACGCCTTTTGGTCGCTCACCCAACGCCCCGGTTTTTTGCGATTGACAACAGGCCGCGTAGACAGCAATTTTCTCGCGGCGCGCAACAGCCTCACGCAGCGCACCTTCGGGCCGGAATGTTCAGGCGCGGTGGCCATTGATGTGAGCCAAATGAAAGACGGCGATGTCGCAGGCCTTGGCGCTTTGCAAAAGAAATACGGCTTCGTTGGCGTTAGGAAAGAGGGCGATGCCAAGTTTCTCGTCATGGTCAGCGCCGAATCGAATAATCCGCAGGAATTGCAAAGCGTGCCGCTGAATCAAGACACGGTTTTCCTGAAAATAGATTGCGATTTCAAAGAGCGCACCGACAAAGCCACTTTCTTTTTCAGCCTCGACGGACAAAAGTGGACGGCCATCGGAAAGCCGCTGCAAATGGCTTACACCCTGCCTCATTTCATGGGCTACCGCTTTGCCTTATTCAATTACGCCACTAAAAACGCGGGCGGCTTCGTGGATTTCGATTACTTTCGTTTGAGTGACAAAATTGCTTCTTCTCCGACTGCGCCATAGAGAAAATGCCAGAAATGAGGCGCCGTGAGGTATTGAAGGACAAGGTTCCGACTATGAAATTCTTTTTGTTGGCGGTTTTGCTCTTTTTGAACACGAATGCCTTTGCCCAGGACAAGAGTTTCTATGTTTTTCTGTCGTTTGGGCAATCAAATATGGAGGGCTATCCGGGCATCGAAGAGCAAGACAAGGGGCCAGTTGATGAGCGATTCCAAGTCTTGGCAACCGTTGATTTTCCGGCTCAACAGCGCGAAAAAGGCCATTGGTATACGGCGGTTCCCCCGTTGGCGCGTTCTGGCACCGGCCTTTGCCCGGCTGACTATTTTGGCCGAACGCTGGTAGCCAATCTTCCCGCCAACATCAGGGTTGGCGTAATCAACGTTTCCGTCGCAGGCTGCAAGATTGAGTTGTTCGACAAAGGGAACTACACCTCCTATGCCGCGACGGCGCCTTCATGGATGAAAAACACCATCGCGGCCTACGGCGGCAATCCGTATCAGCATCTGGTTGACATGGCGAAGTTAGCTCAAAAAGATGGCGTGATTAAGGGCATTCTCTTGCACCAGGGCGAGTCCAACACGGGGGACAAAGAGTGGCCGAACAAAGTCAAAGGCATCTACGACAATCTGGTCAAAGATTTAAATCTCAAGTCCGAAGAAGTGCCTTTGCTGGCGGGCGAACTGGTGGGTGCCGACCAAAACGGCGCTTGCGCGGGCATGAATGCCATCATTGACGATTTGCCGAAGACCATCCCCAATTCTTATGTGATTTCGTCGGCAGGTTGCATTGGTCGGCCCGATCATTTGCACTTCACTCCGGCTGGTTACAGAGAATTGGGAAAGCGATACGGCGAAAAAATGCTGGCCTTATTGGGCTATCAAATCGCACCTCCAGCAGTTGCCGCTCCTAAAACGGCACAGCTTGATGGCAATGCTGCAAAAGGCCTCAGAGCCACAAGACTTCCGTTGCCCATTTTGCCCACGCTGCCGGATGCCACTGATACATCGTTCTACGCTGATAACAACGTGCCGCACGGTTCGGTGGAGCAGGTGACTTACAAAACCTCAGCCGGTGCGGAGAAGCGCCTCCACGTTTATCTGCCGCCCGATTACAAAGCCAATGCCGACCGCCGTTATCCTGTGCTTTACCTGAATCATGGCGGCGGCGAAGACGACGCGCATTGGACGGCGCGCAACCCACGTTCTGGCGGCTTTGCCGACCTGATTTTGGACAACCTGATTGCTGCGGGCAAGGCCAAAGCGATGATTATCGTCATGCCCAACTCGCGTAACCTTGCCTCCGGAGATTTTCCCAAACCGGGCGCGGCGGACGCTTGCTCGGACGAGTTTTTGAAGGACATCCTTCCGTTTGTGGACGGGCATTATCGCACCAAGCCCACACGCGAAAATCGGGCGCTGGCAGGCTTGTCTATGGGTGGTTTCGTGGTATTGAACACTGGCCTCACGCATCTGGAGACCTTTGGTGAGTTGTATGTGTTCAGTTCCGGATACTGGCCCGACCGCCTCGCGGCCTTTCAGGAGAATGCCAAAGCGATTCTGAGTGACCCGGCCATCAATGACAAATTCCGAATGCCCATCTATTTCGCGGCTGGTGAAACGGACATCGCTTTTTCCAACAGCCAGAAAACGTTGGCGGTGTTCAACAGTTACGGCATTCGCACCTTTTCGACTTTGAGTTCCGGCGGCCACGAATGGATGAACTGGCGCCGCTACCTCTATCAGACCGCTCAGATTATGTTCCCCGAATCGTAGGAAAATTCGCGGATTTTCAACGAAGTGAAAGGTAAAACTATGAAAACAAAACTCGCATTTCTCGTCTGTGCTTGCCTTGTGTCAGGCCGGTATTGCTCCGCCCAAATACCTGCTGCTTCCGATGATTGGAAGCCGTCCACGTTCAATCAAGAGGGCCGGCAATTTCCGCAGGTCAACGCGGAAGGCCGCGTTCGTGCCCGCATCATGGCGCCGCAAGCCAATAGCGTGCAACTCGACATTGGCGGCGTGAAATATCCGCTGACCAAGGGCGAGGATGGCGCATGGATTGGCGATTCGCAGCCCCAGGACGAAGGTTTCCACTACTATCAGGTAGTGATTGACGGCGCCCAGGTTCCAGACCCGAATAGCCTTTATTTCTATGGCGCCGGTCGTTGGGGCAGCGGTGTTGAGATTCCCGCCAAAGATGAGGATTTTTACGCCCTCAAGAACGTGCCTCATGGGCAACTGCGGGAAGTGCGCTACTTTTCCAAAAGCAGCAATTCTGTCCGTCGTTGTTACATTTACACCCCGCCACAATATGATCGCGAACCGAAAAAGCGCTTTCCCGTGCTTTATTTGCAGCACGGCGCGGGCGAAAACGAAACCGGTTGGGGCAATCAGGGCCGAACCGGCTTGATTATGGACAACCTCATCGCCGAGGGCAAAGCCAACCCATTCATCATCGTCATGGAAAATGGCGGCAACATCGCGCGTCCGCCTGCGCCGCCAGCGACTCCGCCCGTCGGAGCGCCGAGTGTTCCTCCAGCAGGTTCTCCTTCGCCCGGAACAGTGGGGCCGGGCGGACGAGTGTTCAACTTCAGCGCTTTTGAGCGAGTTATGATTGACGACTTGATTCCGTTTGTTGACGCCAATTACCGCACGATTGCCAAACAGCCAAGTCGGGCTATGGCGGGCCTTTCCATGGGCGGAATGCAAACGCGAGTGATCACTTTAGCCAACCCCAACACGTTTTCCCATGTCGGCGTTTTCAGCGGCGGCAGCATCGCTCCAACTGAAATTACCGACATGAAGGCGTATAAAAAGCAGACGAAGGTCGTGTTTTTCAGCTTTGGCGGTCGAGAACGCGGCGCCGCTGCGGCAAAAGCCAACGCGGATGCTCTCAAACAAGCCGGCATCAACAGCTACTACTACGAATCGCCTCTCACGGCTCACGAGTGGCAGTCGTGGCGCCGCAGCCTTTATCAATTCGCGCAGTTGATCTTTAAGTGAGATGCCCATTTCATGTCCTGCGGGCCTTCGGTGGCACCCGGCATCGCCGTTCAATCAGCGTATCAATGCGCTCTTGATCTTCATCCAAGGCTTTGCGGCAACGGCGCGAGGGTTCCAGATCGCCAGCGGTCTTGGCAAGTCCTATTCTCCGCTATGCGTGCCAGCACGCGATTGGGCGGCGACATCATGGCGCCGCATATCCCGCAGACCATCCGGGTTCAACCACCGGCCATGGCGCCCACGATTAGGAACGGCTCGCCGCCGCTGACGACGGCGTCCGCCAACGCGGTGTCGGGCGAGTCCAGCGAAATGTCCTCTTTGCACACGAAGAAACGGATGAACGGGCGGCGCTTTTGCGTGTCATGCTCTCGAATCGTGCCGCGCAGCGCGGGATAGCGAGCTTCCAGCGCATCAAGCACCGAATTCACGGTAATGGGACTGGCGACTTCAAGCTGCACTTCGCCGTCCACGCGTGCCAGAGTGCGTAAATGAAAGGGCAACACCACGCGGATCATGGCAGCGTCTGGACTTCCACCGAATAGACCGCCGGCAGATCGCGCACGAGGGGCATCCAGGTGTCGCCGCTGTCGGCAGAGCCGTAAACCTGTCCGCCCGTGGTGCCGAAATAGATGCCACACGAATCGAGCGAGTCCACGGCCATCGCGTCGCGCAGCACGTTGACGTAACAATCCTGCTGCGGCAGACCTTGCGTGAGCGCTTCCCACTCGTTGCCGCCGGTTTTGCTGCGATAAACGCGCAGCTTGCCTTCCGGCGGAAAATGCTCGGAATCGCTTTTTATGGGCACCACGTAAATCGTCTCCGGCTCGTGGGCGTGAACGTCTATGGGGAAGCCGAAGTCGCTGGGCAGATTGCCGCTGACTTCCGTCCATAGCTCGCCAGCGTTGTCGGTGCGCAGCACGTCCCAATGTTTCTGCATGAACAGCACGTTCGGTCGTGACGGGTGCATGGCGATGCGGTGGACACAATGGCCGACTTCGGCATCGGGATCGGGCAACTCATAAGGCGACTGCAAGCCGCGATTGATGGGTTTCCACGTTTCGCCGCCATCGTCGGTGCGAAACGCGCCCGCCGCCGAAATGGCGACGTAAATCCGCTTCGCGTTCTGCGGATCGAGCAAAATGGTATGCACCGCCATGCCGCCAGCGCCGGGTTGCCAGAGATGGCCTTTGGCAGCGCGCAAGCCGGGTAGCTCCTTCCATGTCGTGCCGCCGTCCGCGCTCTTGAACAGCGCGGCGTCCTCCGCACCGGCATAAACGGTGTCGGCATCGGTCAGCGACGGTTCGAGATGCCAGATGCGCTTGAATTCCCACGGGTGCTGGGTGCCGTCATAGAACATATGCGTGCCGACTTCGCCCTCATAGACGAACTTATTGCTCACGCCGGAGGGGAATTCGCCGGGCGCGGGTAGGGCAGCGCCATCGGGCGTCGCCCAAGTCTTGCCGCCGTCATCGGAGCGCTGAATGACCTGCCCGAACCAACCGCTCGATTGCGAGGCGTAAATGCGATTCGGGTCAACAGGCGATCCCTTGAGGTGATACATTTCCCAACCGGCGAAATGCGGCCCGCTGACCTCCCAGTTCTGACGTTTGCCGTCGGCTGTCAAAATGAAGGCACCCTTCTTTGTTCCGACCAAGACTCGAACCCTACTCATGACTCACTCCTGTTTTGCGTTGTGTGATAGTTTGCTAAGTTTGCCCTGCGCGTTCGGCACACGCCACAAGCGCGGCGTTTTCGTAACTGTATAGTTGGTTTCGGTAAAATGCAATAGCATTTCAGCAAAACGCTATAGCATTTCAGCAAAACGCTATAGCATTTCAGCAAAACGCTATAGCATTTCAGCAAAACGCTATAGCATTTCAGCAAAACGCTATAGCATTTCAGCAAAACGCTATAGCATTTC
>JANMKN010000082.1:0-22112 GCA_031372065.1 Abditibacteriaceae bacterium
CGCTGAAGGTTTTGCGCGTTTCGCCCGCCGCGAAAACCAAGCGAACACCGCCGTCACTGTAATCGCCGGGCGCTTTGGCTGTGCCATTGGTGGGAATAGCGTTGATGGTGACGGTTTGGCCGCTTTTGGCTGATAAATCAATGGTGAAAGTCGCGTTAATGGTGCCGTTATTACCTTCAAAAACCGAAACATCGTCAATGCTGGCCGAAGGTGGCGCGTCGTCATCTAAGATGGTGCCTAAACCTTGTTGGTCGTTGAGTGTGGCATTGACCGGATTGTTTAAAACCACGCGGAACTGTTCGTCCGTTTCATCCAAGGTGTCGCCGCGCACGAAAACGGTGATGGTTTTCGTAGTTTCCCCGGCGGCAAAGGTTAGCGTTCCGTTGGTAGCACTATAATCGGCAGGTGCCGTGGCGTTTGCGTCGGAGGCGCTGTAATTCACCGTGACGGGAAGAGACGCGGCTGGCGATAGCGTTACGGTAAAAGTAGTCGCGGTGGTGGCGGTATTGTTTTCTTTGACGCTAACATCGTTGATGCTAATTTGGAAATTAGAGGGATTAATGGCTTCAAAGGCGCCAATATCAATGCGTGCATCGTTGACGCGCGGAAAACCGGTGCCCCGTTGGTCGAAATCGGGCGGCGGCGCGAAATTCGGATCGCCTGCATTTACGGCAGGGCTGTCATAGGGCAAAGCATGAGTCGGTGTCGGCCCGCCATTATCTTGCAATGGGCCAAGCATGGCGTCGGTGTTGATTAAATCGCCGGGGCCGATTAAATAGCCCACACCATCATAGCCCTCGCCATCATCATCGCTCAGATTGTGATCCGAAATAATTTCAAAACCCGTGGACGCTTGCTGCTCAACGAGATTATCTAACACGCCGTTGCTATCAACATAACGGTTATTGAAGAACAAGGTGTGAGATAAGGTAACGGACTTACCCGCATCGGCGAGGCCTGCGCCCTGACTTGAACCAAAATTACTATTTAGACTTTCATAATTCGATATATTA
The DNA here is from genome assembly GCA_031372065.1 of Abditibacteriaceae bacterium. GTDB lineage: Bacteria > Armatimonadota > Abditibacteriia > Abditibacteriales > Abditibacteriaceae > DASWNL01. The sequence continues at coordinate 1,014 of JANMKN010000082.1, forward strand.
TTGGCAATAGTGCAATGGCGAACAGTCATGATGCCATCGCGGATATTGCGCAAGCCGCCGCCATACAGAGAAGTGGCGTTACCACTAATGGTGCAATTGGTCAGCGTGGCATTGCCGCCCGAATAAACGCCGCCACCCACATTAGAAGCGGTATTGTTAGCAAACGTGCAGTCAGCGATGGTAAGCAGCGCATTGGCAGAAGTTTGCAAAGTTCCTAAACCGCCACCTTGAACGGCTTTGTTACCGCTCACGATGCATTGAGTTAGATTCAAAGTTCCATAATCAATAAAAACTCCGCCTCCATTACCGGATACAGAAGCGGGAGAAACATCGCCATTAGAAATCGTTAGACCAGAAATAGTAACTGTTGAGCCATTTGTAGTGCCGTTGGAAATTGTGAAAATGCGATAAGCACCTGCCGCGCCTTGGCCCGCAACGGTCAATTTCTTTGCGCTTGGGCCTCGTAATTCAAGATTACTGTTAAGATTGGGCAAAGCACTCGTTAATTGAATAGTGCCGCTGAGGTTGCCAAAAATAATTACATCCGCACCGGTGGCCGCGTTTGCTGCCGTAATCGCTTCGCGCAAAGAGCAATCGGCATTGCAAGTGCCATCGTTGGTATCTGCCAATTTGCTGACGGTAAACGTCGCGGCGTGCGACGAAATGCACACAAAACACATCAACAGAACGATAAACAGCGACTTGAACTTCATATTTTTCTCCTACAATTTTGAAAGTGAACTTAGTATGACAAATGCGAAGCGACGGGCTGAATATTCAGCCCGTCGCTTCGCTTTTTAATTAAAATCACCTCACCCAAAAGGCCGTCGCGTGGGCAAGTGAAACTCGCCGCGTGGGGCGGCGTTGAGCGGGTTGGTGTAGGGCAGCATTCCGTTGGCGGCGATTTGGATTTTGCGCTTGTCGCGCTTGATTTCCTGCATCATCGCCACAGCGGTGTCGTAATCCAAACCCGCTGCGGTGCCGGTGTCGCTTTGGGTGTTTTCGTCGGCAATCCATTCGTCCAAGGCGTTTTGCAGGGCGGTGACATCGTCGGCATCCACGGAGGGCAGCGTTTCGTGGGTGAGATTTTCCAAAATCGTGGTGGCGATTTGCTTGAGGCGCGACTCGTTGCTTTGCAATTGCTTGCCTATGAAATAACGTCGCAGATTGGGCTTGTCGCCGTCGTATTTGAGACGCGCCCCGGTTTGCACGTCCCGAATCGCGGCAATCAGCGCGTCTTCGTCGGCTTGCTTGTCATCGGTGGCGGCGTGCGAGGTGTCGCGCCCGGTTTGGGCGTTGCCGAGCAAAGTGCGCGCTTGGGCGCTGCGCGTGGCTAACGAATCCACAAAAGCAGTCGTGATGAGGTATTTCGTGGCGAGTTTCGGCGCGTAGGCGGTTTTGCGCGCGGCGCGCACGACATCATCGGTTTCGTCCAACTCGGCTAAAAATTCCTTGTTGAACGCTTGCAATTCGCGCGGATGCGCGGTGTTGGGGGTGGCGTTATTGCCAGCCGTCTGTGGGGTCTCCATTGTTCGCTCCTAAAAATAAAATAGGCGTCAGAAATCGGCGTTGCCGCCGCGAAAAAGGTGTAAAAACAATCATAAAATATTGCAAAGGCTGATTCAAGTGGCATTTTTGCTCGTTTCCATTGGATGTGTAGATGTTCTCCGAAACTCTTGGTCAAACCTTCCAAAGTTATTTTGGGTGCTGCTAAAGTTATTTTTGCATCTACGAATGTTATTTTCGATGCTGCCAGAGTTATTTTCAATGCTACCAGAGTTATTTTCGCCTCTACTAAGGTTATTTTCGATGCTACCAAGGTTATTTTGGGCAAAAAAAGAGTTATTGTGGTGTGAATCCATGTCATTGAGCGGCGGCCAAGAGAATTAGAGTGCCCGCCGAGAGAATTAGGGTTATTTTATCCCGGCATCAGTTGGTGGCCTTGGCGCAGTTGCCAGCCGTCAATGGCGAGCCAGAAAAGCATCATGGCGACATCGCCCAAGGCGAGGCCGAGGAAGGCAGGAATCAGTTTGCGATACGAATCGCCGCCGCCGTAGCGCGAAACCAGAACTTTGCAAAGCCAGCCGATGAAAATCGAAACCCAAAAAGTGTGCATCGGGTAAGCCACGCAGATCATGTAGCCGAGCGGATGCAAGGGAAACCACAAAAATTGGCTGCGGCACCACATGACGAAAAAGGTCAGGCCGGCGCCCGATGCCAGCCACAGTAGATTGTAAGGATTCACGTCTTGCCCATTGAAGCCATTCGCCATTTGCTGCGCTTGACGTCCGGTCATTTGCGGCCCCCATTGCGAAAGCCAGCCTTGCAAGCCCAGCCCGCCGTTTTCGTAACCCAAGCGCACGTTCATATAAACGCCCAAGGTGAAGCCGACGAATATCACGGCGAAGATCAATAAACCCAGTTTGCGGCCTTCGATGCGCCGGTCACGCGCCAATTTGAAAGATTGAATAAAACTCGGCATTAAAGAGCCGCGATAATCTTGAATGCACGCCGATTCCATCACGCTGGCAACCACAACGCCATTGGCAGGCGATAAAAAGGTGCCCGGCCCGGCGCCCAGCACCGAAGCCAACGCGCCCAGCGGCATCCAGCCGTGATGCACGAAAATCAGGCCGCCTTCAGCCACAATGCGCGTGATCACGATGGCGATTGTTAAATAGCCAACCCACAGCGCCAAAGCGAGCAGGGGAGTCACGCCCGCGAAAATCGTCCACGCGACGAGAAACACAAACGAGCCGACGAAACTCCAAAACGCGGCAGGATAACTCATCGCTTCGTGCTTTTCCATTTCGGTCATTTTCGCTTTGCCGAAGGCGCGTTTTACAATGTGCCCGAAATGTTCGCGGCCAATCCAGAAAATAATCGCGACATAAGCCAAATGTGCGCCCGTATCCTGAAAACCCACAAAGGCTTTGTTGCCGGTTTCCAACTGGTTCGGCAACGAGTTGGGTGGGAAGCCAAGGTAATAAGCGGCCACCATTTGAAATTTGATGAACCAGTAGAAAAACCACAGAGAGAACGAAATTTCCGAAGTCAGCAAATAGGCGATGCCCGTGGCAATCGGCCAAACTTTAATCACTGTCCAGCCCAATTGATTCCACGGCGGCTCGCTGAAAAGTTGCCCGGTGTTAATGTCGAGCGGCACACGCGGCACATCGGGAAAATAAATGTTCAAACCGTTCAACAGTTGAATCAAAACCGCGATGCCAAAGCCGACCCACATGAGCGGATTTAAAAAGAAGGTGCCCATCGGCGACTTCGGATTGTCCATGCCTTCGGTCAGTTCCATCGGCAAGCGCATGAGTGGAAACGCCAGTGCTTCGCGTTCGCCCCACTGACCGCGCAGCATCACACTGAGGCTGCCGAGCAGGATAAAACTCGCCATGAACAGGCTGCCCCACGCCAAAAGTGGCACCAGCCACGCGCCCCACGGAATATGCCCGCCATTGCCGCCATACCAGCCTTCGACCACGGTTTTATCGTAGGTGCCGGTCATGTAGGTCGCCGGACTCATCCACGAAGGCATATCTTTAAGCGCGTCCATCCATTTATTTTCCGGCGAGGCGAAATAAAAGCAGCCGATGATAAAACTAACCCAATAATTGTTGCCACCGATGCCGACAATCAGCGCCGAGAACAAACAAGTAATGTAGACCGTGAGAACTTCATTGCGCGACAGCGGGCGACGCAGCAAAAAGCCGACGAATAAAAACGCCGCCGCCGCGACCAAAATCCAGCCAATTAATACAAAAAGCGAGGCCCACAACGGCGGCGCGATCAGAAAATGCGTGATAAAGGCGGCGAAAAGACAAAACGGCACCGCGAGAAGATAAGATTTGCGCTTTGAAAAGTAAAAAGCGGCCAACGAAGCAATCGCGCCGCCAAGCCAAGCTATCGAAATCAATCCGTAAAAGGGCGCCAAGCGCACACTAATTATTTCGTTAAATTGCCGCAACCCGTAAGCCAATACCGCGCAACCAATGGCGCCGCCGAGTAGCATCACCGGCTTGCCATTATGCCCCGTCACATAATTGAGAATTGGGTTGACGACCAGCAGAAAAATCAGCAGCGTGCCGAGCGCGCCCGGCGGCAAGTGTGTGGCACCCAAAAAGGTGTTGAAAAATTTATAATCAACAACCGGAATAATCCACGCGAACAGCACTGCCAAAAACAAACTGAGCGCGACTACGCGCGGCGTCACGCCGGGGCCAAAATCATTTTCGGCTTGATATGCAGCTTCGCGCAGCGATTCCGACGATATTTCAGCGTGTTCCGTCGCGGTGGCAGTGGTCTGGGGCATTGCCAGATATTTTAACTAAAGTGGAGCAGAATGTTCTCTTGTTTACGGCCCAATTCCACTCAGCGGATAATTGCTGGCGGTTTGCCACGCGATGCGTTGAAAAATCGCCGCTTGTTCGGGCGTCAAGCCGCTGTCGAGCGCGCTGACTTTGCCTTCGGGACTTTCCTTGAACAAGCACGAATAAAAGACCAGAGCCACCATATAATTGCCGCGATATTGCAAATGCAATCCATCGGCGGAAATGTCTTTCCAAAAGTCGGTCAGGCCCGGCACGCGTCCGGCGTCTATTTCGGTTTTGAGCGCCGCCAAAGCGGGGCCAGCGGGCACGATCAGAACGGGTTTGCCGGTGTAGGTTTGATTGACTTTTTCGCGCACCGCTTCAATGAATTTCAGGTTGTTGTCTACGCCTTCTTGCCACGTTGTCGGCTTCGGCAAATTTAGCGGCAAAGCCGAGCCTAAACCTTGCGTGCGCTTTTCGGCCATTGATTTATCGGGCCACTGCGCATAAAGCCACGCTTGAATATCGGGGCTGTTTTGCCGCGCGAGATTATAGAATTTGATGGAGTATTCGGCTTCGTTTTCGATAGGCTTATCGCGCCCGGCAAAGGGCTGCGTGAAGATGTGATCTATCGGCGCGAAAACTTGCAGGGCTTGGGAATAATTGGTGTCGCCAAAACCGCTGCCGGGATGCGCCCACAGATAATCAATGGCCGCGCCGGAAAAAGTGAAACGGTGATAATCGAATGATTTCCCGGCACTTTGCGCTATCGGTTGCAGCCAGCGATCCATGCCGAAAGTCAGGCTGTTGCCGATATGAAACGTGCGCAAGCCAACAAAGTTATCGGGCAATTTGTAACCACCCGCGACGGCGGCGCTGGCCGCTAAATCATCGGTGTAGGCAATGGCCGAAAACACGGTGCTTTTGTCCACCGAAATCGGTGCCGTGACGACTTCGCCTATATCGCGCGTCGGGTCGCCACCTGTGTTGCGAAATATCGTCTCGCCGCCGCGTGTGATGCGAAATTTCGCGTCCGGTGTGGGCGAGGAAAGCGTAACAGTCAGCGGTTCAGCATAAGTGCCCGGTGGCGGCGAAAAGACTGGCGGTTGGGCTTGTTTATCGGCGCCCAAATCAAGCGCCACCCATTGATCTGTGACGCTCGCGCCCTCGAAATAGGTGTCGGCATCGCCGTCGAAAACTTTGTCGAAGGTGCTGATTGAACCGGGCGCGGCATCGCTGCCAAGCGGCGTGCCGGAGATGCGCACGTTGTCCCACAAAAATTCCAGTTCGGCGAGGCCACCAAACGAATTAGTGGGCGCTTCAAATTTCAAAAACCGATAAAGCGCCGCTTTGGGCAGCACAATTTCGTTCCACTGACCTTCGAGCGGCATCGTAGTGATCGAAGTGATAAATTGCAGTTGCGAATTTGGCCCGGCGTTGGAGCCATAAAACTGGCCGCGAAACAAGCGTGCGGCATAACCGGGGCGAGGAAAAAAGCGAATCTTGGTTAGCGGCGGGCAAATAATTTTATTGCCGTTGAGCAGCGTGGCTAAACCTCGCGCGCGTCCAATACTGGCATTGGTGGTCTCTGAAAGCAAGACGTAAAAAATTTCGTTGCCTTCGTCTATGGCATCGGCATTTACAGGCACATCGAAAGTGCGATGAGTTTCACCCGCCGCGAAAGTCAGCGTGCCATTTTGCGTTTCGTAATCAAGAGGCGCGAGGGCCGTGCCATCAGCCGTTTTCCAGTTCACCGAAACCGCCCTGTCGCTTGGTGCGGAAAGACTCACCGTAAAATGCGCTTTGTCATCAGCTTCGTTGACGATAACATCGCCCGCCGATAAAGCTGGCGCACGGTCATCGTTGAGAATCGTGCCAGTAGCGCTTTTTATGGGGAGTGTGGCACCGATTGGCAGGCTCAAATTGAGCGTAAATGTTTCGTCCGGCTCATCGCGCAAATCGCCATTTACTAAAACGCGCGCCAGAGCCACGTCATAGCCTGTGTTGAAAGCAACAGGCGTTGCGACAAGAGGAACATAATCATCGTTGGCTTTTGCGGTAGCAGGCCCAATGTCATTCTGTGTCGTGCAATTAACTCGCACCGTTCTGCCGCTGGGTGCCGACAAATGCAAGCGAAATACTGCGAATCTTTGCCCACTATTGCCTTCGGGGACAATGGCGTTTTCGATGGAAATTGAAGGGGCCGGATCATCATCTTGAATCGTGCCAATGGCGCGTCCACGTCCAAGACTGACATTGACTGGCGACGACAGCAAAACGTAAAACACTTCGTTGTCTTCGTCTATTACATCGCTGATCAGGGGCACCGAAATAATCTGGCTGGTTTCGCCCGGCTTGAACTCCAATTGCCCAGCAGAAGCCTCGTAATCATACGGCGCCTTCGCCGCACCGTTGGCCGTTTTCCAATTGACCGTCACAGTCGTGGCGGCAGCTTTCGAGAGCGTCACCACAAACAAAGCGTTGGTGGTGCTATTACTGCCTTCGATAACCGTCGTATCTTCAATGGTTACAGCAGCCAACGAATCAGCTATAGCAACAGGCGAATGCCAAATACTGGCTGAGGCGAATACCGCCAGCGCTACAATATGCCTTTTGAGAAAGCGAGAAAAGGGAGATTTCATGTGAGAATGTCTTATCGTTCGACAGTAGATTAAAGGATACAAAGTGTCGCAACACGGGCGCAGGTTTTAGCAGCATTTTGCTGTAACACTATGCCTCGTTATGAAACATTTTTTTCTCCTTTTGATGGCTGCCTCTTTTCTTTCGCTACCGCACGCTTTTGCCAAAGATTCTGCCCAAGAAAAGCCCAATGTTTTGTTCATTGCGGTGGATGACCTCAACGATTGGATTGGCTGCCTGAAAACGCATCCGCAGGCGCACACGCCCAACATTGATGCGCTGGCGTCTCGTGGAACTTTATTCACCAACGCACATTGCCAAGCGCCGCTTTGTAATCCGTCGCGAGCAAGTCTTTTAACGGGATTGCGCCCTTCGACAACAGGCATTTACGGCCTCGCGCCCGGTATTCGCGCGGTAGAAGCCACGAAAAACCGCGTGACTCTGCCGCAATACTTCGCAAAGCACGGATATTTCACGGCGGGTTTTGGCAAAATCTTTCACGACGGCTCGATTGCTAAAAATGAACAAGATAAAGAATTCGATGTATGGGGCATCGCGCCGCCGATTCCACTGCCCGATAAGAAATTAGTGAACACGCCTTCCGATTTGCGCGCGATGGATTGGGGCATTTTCCCCGCAGATGATCGCGAGCAAGCTGATTGGAAAATTGCTGATGCGGCGATTAACCAACTGAAAAACGCGCCGCAAGGCAAGCCTTTTTTCATTGCTGCTGGCTTTCGATTGCCTCATGTGCCGTGTTTCGCTTCGCAAAAATGGTTTGATTTAATCGGCCCTGAAGAGAAAATTATCTTGCCCAACGTGCTGCGCAATGACCGCGCCGATTTACCATTTTTCGCGTGGTATTTGCACTGGAAACTGCCCGAACCACGCCTGTCGTGGCTCGAAAAAGCCAACCAATGGCGCAATCTCACGCGCGCTTATTTGGCAAGCACGGCCTTTATGGATAGTCAAGTCGGGCGTTTATTGGAAGCACTTGAAAAAAGCGGAAAACGTGAAAACACGATCATTGTTTTATGGTCAGATCACGGATGGCACCTTGGCGAAAAAGGCATCACCGGCAAAAATTCGTTATGGAATCGCTCCACTCATGTGCCCCTGATTTTCGCCGGGCCGCGCGTGACAAAAAACGCACGTTGCAATCAACCAGCGGAATTGCTTGATTTGTATCCAACGTTAGTGGATTTATGTGATTTACCCCCACAAAGCGGCCTCGAAGGTCACAGTTTGTCGCCACAATTGCAAAATTCAGCAGCGCCGCGCCGTTTTCCGGCGATTACTACACACAATGTGGGCAACGATAGTGTGCGCTCAGAACGTTGGCGCTACATTCGTTATGCCAATGGCTCGCAAGAATTATATGATGAGCAAAACGACCCCAACGAATGGCGTAATTTAGCGAGTGAGTCGCGTTATGCCAAAGTAATTCACAATCTTGCGCGGTGGTTGCCAAAATCCGCTGCGCTACCCGCGCCGGGCAGTGCCCAACGCGTTTTGTGGCAAGAAAACGGCGCGTGGATTTGGGAAGGCAAAGCCATTAATCCGGCGGAATTGGAAGATTAGATGGACAGACTGAGAAAAATCCCTGTTAAATTCTGTTTAATATTGATCGAAAATGTTGACAAATGCGCAAAGATGAATTATTCTTGAAACAATGCTCCGCGAACACCGTTTGCGTAAAATCGAAGATGCGTTAGCCCGCCAGCCATTTTTAGAAGTCAAATCGCTGGCCCGTCAACTACGCGTCTCCGATGCCACGGTGCGCCGCGATTTGTCGGCCTTGCACGATGCCGGACGACTCAAACGCACACGCGGCGGCGCGTTGCCGCCACGCGAAAAAAATGCTGTTTCCCAAACGGCTTCGACTGCCCCACTTTCCGAACTCTCCACACAAAAAATTGCCGATCAAGCACGGCCTTTTGCCGAGCGCGATACCATCAATCGCGAAGCGAAAACACGTATTGGCGCCTTGGCCGCGACTTTAGTGAGTGACGGTCAAAGCGTGATGTTGTCGGGCGGCACAACTTGTTTGGCTTTAGCAAGACAATTGGTTCATCATCGCATTTCAGTGGTGACAAATTCGCTTCCAGCGGCCACGCTTTTGGGCGGCAATTTGGGCGTTGATGTTTTGGTCACCGGTGGCATGGTTTATTCACGGCGCGACCTGTTAATCGGGCCTTTGGTGTCGCATACGCTTTCGCAGATTCATGCGGCAGATTTGTTGTTTTTAGGCGGCAGTGGCGCCGATGCCGAAGGATTTTTCGATTCCAATCATTGGGAAGTCGAAGCACAGCGCGAACTGATGTCGCGGGCCAATAAAGTGGTGCTGCTTTTAGATTCGGCGAAGTTCAATCGCCGCGACATGATGATGGTGGCGCCGTGGAGCGAAGTGGATGTTTTAGTCACTGAGGCGGCCCCTGAAGAAATTGGTGGCGAGGAATTCGCCCGCGCCCTGCGCAAAGCCAAAGTTGATGTCATGGTGGCGCAAACGGGTGAAAAACCCTTGAAACATAAGGCGAAAAAGGAAAATTGATGGCGGAAAACAATTTCAACGAACGCGCTCTGCGCGAAGAAATTTGCGAGATCGGACGGCGCGTCTGGCATCGTGAGTATGTTGCGGCTAACGATGGAAATATTTCGGTGCGCCTCAACGACCATGAAATTTTGGCGACGCCAACCGGCGTTTCCAAAGGTTATTTAACGCCCGATATGCTGGTCGTCATTGACCGCCAGGGCAATAAATTGCGCGGGCACATGAAGCCTTCGAGTGAACTGAAAATGCATCGCGCGTTTTACGATGCGCGGCCCGATGTGCGCGCCGTTTGTCATGCCCATCCGATTGTCGCAACGGGCTTTGCCGTAGCGGGCTTAAGTCTTGAACGCTGCACGCTTCCCGAAGTGGTCATCTCTTTGGGCAGCGTGCCTTTGGCGAAATACGGCGTGCCCGGTTCGGACGAACTGACGCAGGACATCATGGACAATTATGTGGCGAATCACGACGCGTTTTTATTGGCGAATCATGGTGTGGTAACCATTGGGCAAACGCTTATGAATGCCTACTACAAAATGGAAACCGTCGAGCATTTTGCCAAGATTTCACTGGTGGCGCGGCAACTTGGTAACGAGAACGTGTTTTCGCCCGAACGCGCGCAAGAATTGATGGATGCGCGGCAACGTTACGGCGTGCTGGCAAGCGGCGCGTGTCGCATCGAATCGAAGGAAAAAGACCCGAAGGTCACCTATGCGCCCGAAGTGCCGATGACTGGTTTTGGTGCGGCGGCCTATGCCGGTGACGAAGCGAAAAGTGGAATGACGAAGAATGGTAACGGCGCCAGCAACGGCCAAAGTAACGGTGCTTACGACCTCAGCGAAAGCGAATTGAAAGACTTAGTAGGCGAAGTTACGCGACGCATCGTTGAAGGATTGAAAAGATAATTTGCAATTGCGAGCAATTTCGCTCATAATTGAACAGAATTAATCAGAGATTAAATCTCAGGAGGCCACATGGCAGGAGAAGCATTGGGATTGATTGAGACAAAAGGCTTGATTGCCTTAGTCGAAGCGGCAGACGCGATGGCAAAATCGGCCAACGTGCAATTGGAAGGTTATGATCAGGTCGGCTCGGCATTGGTCACCGTCACGGTGCGCGGCGATGTTGGCGCAGTCACAGCAGCGGTTGAAGCGGGCGCGGCAGCGGCGCGGCGTGTGGGCGAAGTCATTTCGGCCCATGTGATAGCGCGTCCGCATCCCGACTTGGAAAAAATGCTGCCTAAAGGAGCGGGCAAAAGTCCGCGCGCCTTTGGGAACTATCTGGCAGCGCAAAACGGCGCGTCGGAATTGACCGCAGGCGAAAGCGTGGCGCCGGAAGCCGCTGACAGCGCGAAACGCAGTCGGCGATAAGTTACGCCTTGGTGATTGGAGCGGAAACATAATGATAATCATCGGCACTCATTTTTTTGCGTGGGGTTCACAGTTGATGAGCCAGTCCATGCAGTGTGGAAAATGCGGCAACGTGGCGCAATTCATATTAAAAAAAGGAATGCGATTCATCACGGTGTTTTTCGTCATTCCGATTTGTCCCATCAGTGGTGTGAAGCACATGGCGCAATGCCCCAATTGCAAGGCGCGCTATGATGTAGCCGCAAATCAAAATTGACTGAAAATTGAAGCAAGTTTTAAGGAGAACGACAATGGCAAACGGTGAAGCGTTAGGGATGATTGAGACCAAAGGTTTGGTCGGTGCCGTAGAAGCTGCCGACGCAATGGTGAAGGCGGCCAATGTGGAATTGATTGGCAAGCAAAGCATCGGCGGTGGACTGGTGACTGTGATGGTCGCTGGCGATGTTGGCGCTGTGAAAGCCGCCACGGATGCGGGTGCGGCTGCCGCGCAACGTGTGGGCGAATTGGTCAGCGTTCATGTGATTCCGCGTCCGCATAGCGACTTGGAAAAAGTGTTTTGATTTTAGGGATTAGGTCTTTGGCCTTGCACGTTATGCGTTTGATTTTTGGAATTGTCTTCGAATTTCAAACTCCAAAGACCCAAATCCTAAAACCTAAGACCAGTTCGTCAAAATGAAAATTTCGCACGAAGATTTAGTGCGTTTGATTGCCGGTGAAGTCGGGGCGCTGCTGCAAAGTCGTATAAACGCCGCGCCCAATGGCAAATCGAACGGGACGCCGCCGGGCTTGCCTACGACGCCTTTTGGCGCCGAGGCCAGCGACAAATATCCGTCGCCCGAAACGATTGCGCAGAACGGGTTTCCGTGCAATGTTTCGGCGCGGCATGGACATTTGACACCGGAACACGTCGAAATTTTATTTGGTCGCGGCGCGAAATTGACGCCTTTCAAATGGCTGTATCAGGAAGGGCAGTTCGCCTCGGAGCAACGCGTGCATATCGTCGGGCCGCGCGGCTCCATTACCAACGTGCGCATTTTGGGGCCGGAGCGCAGCAAAAGCCAGTTTGAAATTTCGCGCACCGATGCCTTGACCATTGGCGTGATGCCGCCGATTTTGCAGTCGGTCAATCATGGCATCGGGTCGCCGATTACTGTGGTTGGCCCACAAGGTAGTCTGCATTTGGACGATGCTTTGATTCGCGCCAAGCGCCATGTGCATTTGCATCCTGACGAAGCGCAGCTATTGGGCGTGCGAGATGGCGATGAAATCGGTGTCGAATTGCCCGGTAGCGATCAAGGCTTGCTGCTGTATAACACGCTGATTCGCGTTGATAAAAGTTTTCACGCCGAGATGCACATTGACACCGACGAAGGCAACGCAGCGGGCATCGAACCGGGTGCCAAAGGTTTCGTGCTGTCGCCGCGCTCAGGCATTTGCCAGATTTGTAAGTAGGTTTTGGGACTTAGGTTTTGGGTTTTTGAACGGCGGAGTTGGTTCGTCAAAGCCCCAAAACCAAAACCCAAAGACCAAAAACCTAAGTCCCAAAACCTGAAATGATTCTCCCACACGGATGGCAATTGCCAGAAGCGGTAACGGAACGCTTGGGCGAAAGCGTGGGGCGGCAACGCGCGATAGTCGAGGACGGTCATCTGTTGCTGGTTTTGCATAAGTTGCCGTCGGCGGAAGGTTCGAAACGACAAGGAGTTTTGTTCTGGCGCAATGGCGAAGGTGAATGGAAAAGTAGCGAAGGGCGCGAAGGCGTTGGCGCGTTGCGCGTGCATTTGGAAGCGTATTCCAAAGCTGTGGAAGCGCTGGACGAATCCTACGAAAAAGTGCAAGGCGCGCACGATTTGTTTGTGATATTGGAAAGCACATTGCCGATTTCGCGCGCCGCGAAAAATCAAGCGACGGCCTTGCAAACAGCGCGCGAAAGTTTGCCGGAGGCACGCGAAATCATTTCGTTGCGCGATATGGCGAGCGATATCGAACGCGCTGCCGAACTGGTTTACACCGATGCTAAAAATGCGTTGGATTATCAAATCGCGCGGCAAGGTGAAGAACAATCGCGATTGAGCCATGAATTGAGTGAGGCCGGCCATCGCTTGAATCTTTTGGCCGCTTTGTTTTTGCCGCTTTCGGTAATTGGCGGCCTCTTCGCCAACTCGCTGCACACTGGTTTGGAAGACGCTCCTTCTTGGGTGTTCTGGATGATGATAGCGAGCGCGCTTCTATTGGGTTTTGCATTGCGTGGCAAAGCGCCGCGAAAGTGAATTTATGCGACTTGGCAAAGTCGTCGGCACCGTGGTGGCGACGCAAAAAGACCCCAAACTTGTCGGCTGGAAATTGTTGCTGGTGCGCGAATTGAATGTGGACGGCACTCCCACCAACACTTGCATGGTGGCAATTGATACCGTCGGCGCGGGCATTGGCGAAACGGTTTTGACGGTGGCCGGAAGCTCGGCGCGCCTTGCCAATCGCGCCGAGGGCGTGCCAGTGGATGCTTCGGTTGTCGGTATCGTGGACACCGTCGAATGCGATGGCAAGCGAATGAGTTTTTGAAAGGTTCAGCGCCGAGACGCGGAGATGCAGAGAAAAGAATAGCCACGAAAAGGCGCAGAAATCACAGAAACTGCCCATAAAAAGATGAATTTGGCCGTTGTTATCAAATTTTCTATGTCTTTTTGCATCTTTTGTGTTTTTTCGCGGCTATTTTTCTACCAGCGCACTCCGCGTCTCGGCGCTGGATAAAACATCATGGATTTTGGAAAAGTCATTGGTCGGGTGGTTTGCACCATTAAAGACCCGAAATTGGAAAACCTGCCGCTACTCATCATCGAAGGCTGCGGGCATGACGGCAAGTCGGCGAACACGCGCTTTATTGCGGCGGATGCGATTGGCGTCGGCGAAGGCGAATTCGTTTGGTATGAAACGTCTGGCGAAGCGCCATTGGCGTGGGAAAGACGCCCGCCTGTGGATGCCTCAATTGTCGGTATTGTGGACAAAGTAAACAGTTAGCTTTATAGCAGTTAGATTTCAAAGCTAATCCCTAAAAGCTAAAGGCTCCAATGAAACTCGCGCGTGTGATTGGCAACGTCGAAGGTGTGATTAAGCATCCGACTTACGTCAGCTTGAAAATGCTGGTGGTGCAGCCGTTGGATGAATTTCTTGGCGAAAAAGGCCGCACGCATCCGGCGATTGATACGGTTGGTGCAGGCATCGGCGATTTGGTTTTGGTGGTTGAAGAAGGCAAGGCCGCGCGCGAAAGAGTCGGGAAGAAAAACGTGCCGATTCGCACCTTAGTGATTGGAATTGTGGATTCGGTAGATGTGCTGGCACGCGAAGAAACGGGCCACCAGAAAAATCTGGCATAAACGACATGAGTGAATTTGAACTGAACGCCACGCAACTGCAAAACCTGATTCGAGACACCGTTCAGGCTGTTTTGCAGGAACGCGCCGCGCGTCAAGCGCCAACGCCTATCGTGTCGGCGCCGCAACCGAAAGCCAAGCAGATTCTGGTGGCGGTTTGTTGCAATGAATGTTTGCGGCCCGAAGCGACAGCGGCGCTTAATGAATTGAGAAGCGCCGGTTTCATCCTAATCGAGCCGGGGCCTCATGAATTCAAAGAGCGCGCCACGCGCGAGCGATTAGTCTCCAAAAGTGACCTCGTTCTCTTACCTTCAATGGGCGATGACGACGCGGCGAAAATGGCGCTGGGCATTTTCGATGAGCCAACCGCACGAGTCGCGCTTTCGGCTTTGGCCGTGGGCAAACCACTTTTAGCATCGCCGCATTCGCCTTACGATGGCGCTTTGAAATCGCGCAGTCCGGTGCTTTTCAATTTGTGGCAAGGCTATCGCAAAACACTGGAAAATTTCGGCTTTGAAATTGTTGAAGCCGATGCAATGGCAAGCGCCGCACAAGCGCATTTGGCGCCGAAAAATGAAATCAAAATGGTCAGCGCACCATCTGGCAAGCGGCGTGTGATTACGGCGCAAGAAATCGAAGCGGCAGCGCTAAATGGCAAGCGTTTCGATGTGCCGCCCGGCGCGCTCATAACGCCTTTGGCGCGTGACAGAGCGCGCGAACTTGGTGTGAAATTGTGAAGTTTTAATAGGAACGCGGAGGCACAGCCTCGGCGTTCCGTTTAAAAAGCATGAGGTAAAAATGAAAATCAGCGAACAGCAAATTGAAGAAATCGTGCGCGGCGTGATGCAAAATATCGGTTCTGGTGGGGCGTTTGCCTCCAATGGCAAAGGCGCGGGACGCATTGACGATCCACAAAATCATCCGGCGGGCGAACACCAGCATTCGGCTTCGGAACTGCGCGGTTTGCATGGCATTTTTAACACGGTTGAAGAAGCCGTCGAGGCGGCCCGTGTGGCACAGCGCACTTGGATTAAGATGCCGATTGCGCAGCGCAAAATTTGCGTTGAGGCGATGCGCGCGGCGGGTCGCGCTAATGCCCGCCCACTGGCCGAAATGGCCGTGGAAGAAACGGGTCTGGGCCGCGTCGAAGACAAAGTGGTGAAAAATCAGCTTTGCTCCGATCTTACGCCGGGTTGGGAAGTTTTGCCGACGCAAATGTTTCAAGGCGATTTAGGTTTGACCATTGACGATCATTTTCCGTATGGCGTGGTTTGCGGCATTACGCCGGTCACGAATCCCACTTCAGGCTTGATTAACAACGCGATTATTTTCGCCATTGCGGGCAACGCGGCGGTGTTTTGTCTGCATCCTTCGGCCAAAAAATGCACCATGACGACGATGGCGAGTCTCAACGATGCCGTCGCCAAAGCCGGTGGCCCGCGCAATTTGTTTACTGGCGTGGCTAATCCGACGCTCGAAACGGTGGATGCCATTATGCGCCATTCCGTTGTGCGATTAATCAACGCGACGGGCGGACCGGGCGTGGTTAAAGCGGCGCTCGGCGTCGGCAAAAAAGCGGTCTGCGCCGGGCCGGGCAATCCGCCTTCGATTGTGGACGAAACTGCCGACTTGGAAAACGCCGCGCGCAGCATCGTTAATGGCGCAAGTTTCGATAACAATTTGCTTTGCATCGGCGAAAAAGCAATTGTCGTAGTGGATTCCGTGGCTGATGCGTTTTTGGGGGCTTTACAGCGCGCTGGTGCCTACTTTGCGCGCGGCGACGAGGCGCAAAAGCTGGCAAATTATGTGGTCGAAGGCGATCATATCAGCCGCGAACCGATTGGCTGGGACGCCGCGCGCATTTTGCGAAAATGCGGAATCAACGCGCCCGAAAGCAGCAAAATCGGCGTGCTGGAATTGCCCGCCGATCACACGTTGGTTTTGCAAGAACAATTGATGCCGATTGTGCCTTTGGTGCGCGCGCGCGACTTCAAAGAAGCGCTGACCATTGCCCTGCGCATCGAAGGCGGGCGCGGCCACACACTTTCGATTCACTCGCTGGATGTTTCGCGCATCACGGCGGTGCGCAACGCTTATCAATGCACAGTTTTCGTGGCGAACGGCTCCACCGCAGCGGCTGAAGGCGTCGGCGGCGAAGGTTTCGTGGCGATGAGTTTGGCCGGTCATACGGGCGAAGGTTTCACCACAGCGGCAACGTTCGTCAAACGCCGCCGCGCCGCTTTTGTCGGCTCATTCAGCAGCGGCGCGCCGCTGTAAAGTTGCCATGAAACTTTCCCTTTTGAAATTTCGGCGTTTTGCTTTGCTTGTGGTTCTGACTGTCGCATCGCTGATGGGATGTAAGCGCGACCCTTTGGCAGATGTGCCAGAGCGCTTGCAGCTTTTCGTTCCGGCGGGGGCCATGCCAGCTGATATAAAGTTAATTGTGGCTATGATGGAGGGAAAGGTTAGCGATTTTGAGGCGGCTTTGAGTGAAGGGGGAAATATCAGAATCGCAATGTCTAATGGCGAAACGCCCCTTCAATATATTGTTAAATCCCGAAATCAACAATTGCTGAATGCGATTTTTTCCAGAATGCCTATCGGCGAAGTGAGAAGGACCTTTGTAGAATCGGCCAATAAAGGCGAAGACCGGGTTTTAGAGGCGTTAATTCCTCAACTTAAAAGCACTGGCTCCGATGTTTTTCAAGACGCCTTGATGAGTATGGCCGATTCTGGTGAAATTCGAACGATAAAAGTGGAGGCTACTTACAAGAACGATGATGGGCGACGCTTAACAAAAGAAGCGACACGAGCTTTGGATATACTCCTGAAAAACGGGGCGCAAATCAATAAAGCATCCATTTATGGAGAAACCCCCTTGATGGCCGCCGCAAAAACTAATCGCGCCGAAATGGCATACGAATTATTGCTGCGCGGTGCTAATTGGAAAGCCAAAAATAAAGCTGGTAAAACCGCTTTGGATGTGGCGCGTGCCAGTCGTGCGGGCGATAGGCTTTATGGGAGCATCATTCCTTTGTTAGAGCAATGGCAGGCTGGAAAAATATCTGCGCCTCGCTCAACGAAGGCAAAGTAATTGGGGTCAATTTAAAATCTCACGCATCATAAACCAAAGCGGGGCCGACAGCATTGTGGGCCTCGCTTTTTGACTTACAGTAGGTGGGCAGAACAACAAGAATTGTTGGAATGTAGGGGCGCACAGCGTGCGCCCGCAGAATTAGAGGACGCACGCTGTGCGCCCCTACTGCCGTCATTTTGTCAGGAATAATTCATCGCCTTAACCAAAGATTGATAAAATGCCTCGTGTTTGGTCGTCCACAGGCCTTTTCGCATGAACGAATCTTCTTCGCTTGCTCCACCCGCGCCAGTAGAAACGCCCACGTTGCGCACTTATCTGAGCATCAGTTTGTTCGGGCTGGCGCTCACGTTTTTTTGGGGCGCCATGTTGGTGCAGGTCATGCCGCAGGCCGTTTTGCAAATCGCTGGCGATGCGCATAAAGATCATGTGCTGGCAATCGTGCAGAGTTCGGGCGCGTTTGTTTCGGCGATCACGCAAATTGTAGCGGGCGCGTTTTCCGATAACACCACATTGCGCATGGGGCGGCGCAAGCCATATTTGATTTGTGGTGTGTTGCTGACCACCGTTGTGCTGCTGTTTTTGCCCGGTGCGCGCACCATTGGCTCGCTGATGGCGGCTTATTGGGGCATTCAATTGTTTTTGAATGTCTCGCATGGCCCCTATCAGGCGCTGATGCCCGATTTGATTCCGACAGATCATCATGGGCGCGCTTCCTCTTATATGGGTGTGGCGGCTCTGCTCGGACGCATCGGTGGGCCGATGATTGGCGCATGGCTGCTGAGTCGGCCCGATGGGTTGCAATTGCTCACTTGGGTTTTCATCGGCGTGCTGAATAGCATGATGGTTATCAATGTGTGGTTGCTGCGGGAACAGCCTATTGCACATGGCGAAGGCATCAGTAAAACGCTGAAAAGTTTGTCGAAAGTCACATTGCGGCCTTATCCGGATTTTTTATGGCTGCTGATAAGCCGCTTCGGCATCATGCTGGGCGTTTATACCATTTTGCCGTTTCTTCAATATTATGTGCGCGATACTTTGCACATCCCGGAAGCCGAAGTGATGCACACCGTCATGAGGTTTTTATTGGCTGCTACCGGTTCTGGTTTTATAGGCGTCATTGTGGCGGGCATCGCCAGTGATCGTTATTCCAAAAAGCTGATTTTGTATATCGCCAACGCGGTTTCGATGGTAGCTGCCGCCGGGTTTGGTTTGGCGCAAAACACTGAACAAGCGTTTTGGGCGGCTATGGTTTATGGCGTGGGAGCGGGCACCTTTGCCGCTGTAGATTGGGCACTGGCCGCTGGACTTTTGCCGCCCGGTGCGCCCGCGAAATATCTGGGCATCTGGAGCCTTTCGGATACGATGCCGCAAGTGGTGGCTCCACTCATTGCCGGGCCATTTGCCGCCTATTTCAATGCGCAAATGCAAGGCATCGGCTACCGTTGGATAATGCTGCCCGCCGTTATTTATTTTGCGCTTGGCACTTATGCGATTACTTTTGTGCGCGAGCCGAAACACACGCTGCTCGAAGAGTTTTCGCACGCAGAAGAGGCCGATAATGACGCGCCGCAACTATAATTTGAAGGCTTCGCACGATTGATTCAACTATTGGAACGATTGACTGAACCTATGAAACGATTTACTAAACCCTACGCACGATTGACTGAACCTATGAAACGATTAATTCAACCATTGGAACGATTCTTTGAACTAATGAAACGATTTATCGAACCCTACGCACGATTGGTTGAACCAATCGTGCGATTTATCGAACCATTGAAACGATTGATAAAACCCTTCGCAGAAATGGCTGAACATTTCGTATAATTATCTCAACCCTTAACATTAACAGTTGCAGTCAGCGCGCGAATGGCTGCGACCTAAATATGTAATTCTCATTTTTTCGCGCCAAAGGATATTCTCATGGATAAAGTAGCACGACACCAGCAAGCACGCGGTGAACGCGTGCGCGATTTCGCCGATACGCACACGGCCTTGTTCGCTTCGGGCGACGCTGCCGAAGACATCGCCATTGTGCGCGCCGAAATCACCAACCTCTCGAACAGCGGTGGCTCGCAAAGCGGCAGTGGGCAAGCAGCCAAAGGCGACACCGCGCGCATCGCGGAAATCGTTCACGAAACAGAAGCCGAATTGCGCGACATTGCTCGCACAGGGCGGCGCCTCAAAAAGCGCGACCCGAATATGACCGCGCATTTCGAGTTGCCCGCCAACGACGCTGACGACACCATCATGAACACCGCACGCGGTTTCATCACCAACGCCACTCCCTTGAAAGCCAAGTTCATCGCGCGCGGCATGGCCGATGATTTTCTCGACGATTTGGGCGATTTAGTCGAAGAATACGACGACTTGGTGGCCGCGCAAACCGGTCATGAGGAGGATCGCGGCGACGATACTGCCGCCATCACCGCCTCCGTGAAAAACTTGGTAGATGCCATTGATGACCTTGATGACATTATGAAAAACAAGCTGAAAATGTTGCCTGCCGAACTCGGCGAATGGAAACGCGCCAGCGCACGCGGCAAAATCCCACGCAACCCGAAGAAAACCCCGTAGGGACACGCTACGGCGTGTCCAATGTGCGGAAACACCAATCAGGCACGCCAATTTGGGCACTATTTTGGGCACGCCATAGCGTGCCCCTACGGGTTTGTCCTCGTAGGGACACGCTATGGCGTGTCCTATGGCGTGTCAGCGCCAAATAAATTGATTCCGTATGCCATTCGACCCGTTGATTCATCACCGTCGTTCAGTGCGATTGAAAGGTTACGATTACGCGCAAGCAGGTGCTTATTTCGTAACGATTTGCGTTTTTCGCAAACGCTGCGTTTTTGGGCGCGTGCAACATGACGTTATGAATTTAAATCGCTTTGGTTTTATGGCGCGCGATTGCTGGCTGGAAATTCCACAACATTATCCAACGGTCGAATTAGACGAATGGCAGGTGATGCCCAACCATATGCATGGCATTTTGGTCATCACGGATAATACAAATGCCAACCAACCCGCGAAATTCGGTGAATCGAAACGCGGTTCACTGGCAACGATTATCAATCGTTATAAAGGCGCCGTGACACGACAAATTAGCGAAGCGCGTCAGACCAAAACCAAAGTCTGGCAGGATGGATTTCACGATCACATCATCCACAACGAGCGTGAATTGGACAGCATCCGCCGTTACATCATCGAAAACCCGTTGCACTGGGCCACTGATAAACATTACGCCGAATGACAACTGTAGGGACACGCTACGGTGTGTCCTCCGGCGTGCCAGCGCCGGATAAAATGCATCGGGACACAAATTGGGCACGCCATTTCAGTAGGAACACGCTACGGCGTGTCCGGGCACGCCATAGCGTGCCCCTACAATCCACCATCCAAAACCGCCAATCCTGCCGCTTCGTTTTCTTCAATCGCTACTTCGACGGCGCGTTTGGCGGCTTCAAGCAACGCTTTGGCACGCCGCCGCGCTGTGTGCGCCGCTTCCACATAGGCCACAATTTGCTTTTCCGAAAACATCGTCAGCGCGCGGTGTTTATCATCTTTTAAAATCGCCGCAATCGAAAGCAAACCTTGCGTTTCGGCTTCGATTATAGGTCGTGTTTCAGAAGTGATGCTGTTTTGAATTGAGGGCATGGATGTATAGTTTGATGACGGCTTGGTGCATTTCGAGTGATTTGGAAAAGCAAATGGTTTTGCGCTGCAATCGCTTGAGATGGGTGCGAAAGTTGAGGTT
>JANMKN010000086.1:0-21677 GCA_031372065.1 Abditibacteriaceae bacterium
AACCTCAACTTTCGCACCCATCTCAAGCGATTGCAGCGCAAAACCATTTGCTTTTCCAAATCACTCGAAATGCACCAAGCCGTCATCAAACTATACATCCATGCCCTCAATTCAAAACAGCATCACTTCTGAAACACGACCGGATAAAGCGCAGCGTGGCGGCAAGTCTGACAGGGCAAAGCCTTTACACGGTTTTGGTGGCGCCAGTGTTTTGGAGGTTGTTGAAAATTTTCAGGGTGACACTTATCGCGCCGTTTACACGGTGCGTTTGGCTGATGTGGTTTACGTCCTGCATTGCTTTCAAAAGAAAAGCAAGAGCGGCATCAAAACTCCAAAGCAGGATTTAGATTTAATCAAGCAGCGGTTGCGCGAAGCGGAATTATTGCACAAGGAGCAAAAGTGATGAGCGAGACAAAACATACTGCTGGAAGTGGAAACGTGTTTGCGGACTTGGGTTTGGCAGACGCGGACGAATTGTTTTTTAAATGCGAATTGATGCACTGCATTTCGCATTTGATCGCCATAGAGAAGTGGACGCAGGCCCAAGCCGCGCAAGAATTAGGCATCACACAACCGCGAGTCTCGCAGATTATGAATGGCCGGGCGACTGGCTTTTCTATAGATATGCTGTTGGGGATTTTGAATCGCTTAGGCTGCGATGTGGAAGTGAAGGTGAGACCTCGCAAATCGACACCCGGCCAAACACGTGCCTTCGTGATTGCATAAGCAACTAACTCAAACCGGATGAACCACGAAACGGACAAATTGGGTCGTGTTTCAAAAGTGTTGCTGGGCATATTTTGGTAAAACTTCTAATCGCTAAAACCCTTGCTATTGCTGAAGTGTTCGGCACTGTTATCAAGCCCTAAATTACCTCAGCAACACTTTTGAAACACGACCCAATTATCATGCTTTTGAGAGCGTGTTATGCACTTATTTGGATGGCTTTAAAGACTAAAGTTGAAACACATTGCCCTTGATTGCCGATTTCAATGGCGTCAAAAGGCGCTGTTCGCTCGGTTTTGGCATTTATCGGCCCGAAATGGCCGATTTTCAAGCAAAAGTTCATAACACGCTCTGAGTTTTCAAACTGATTCTAAAGAGTGGTAACAGCCAAACCCTGACTATCAATTGTGAAGTGGAAAAATCGAGCGTGAGCATTGGGCGGGTCATTTTGCAATTCGCGTAGAATCTGGCCGGCTGTCATTTCATCGCGCGCGATCAATAACATAAAGCCACCTCCGCCAGCACCACACAGCGAATAAGCAGAAGTGTAAGGCTGAACCCGCTGCAAAATCGCCTCAATTTCGGCATTTGTGCTACTGGGGTCAACGGCCTTTTTCAATTCCCAATACTCCGCGACGCGATCCGCAAAAGCTGCTATGTCATTGGCTTCCAAAGCCAATTTCGCTTCCATGGCACCTTGTTTCAAGCGATCAATAATCGCCAGCAATGCGGGTTCGCGCGCTAAATAACGCCCCACTACGTTTTGCAAAATATTCTTCGCAAGCCGCTTCTGACCGGTGTAATACAACAACAAGCGACGCGATAATAAGTCCGCCGCATTTTCGGCACCAGTGCCAGAGCGTTCAACCCGGCCCGGCGCGCCAAAGACCGACCATTGCGTCGAAGGCGTTTGACTAATGCCGGGTTCGGTGCGAATCAATTTCACGCCGGCCAGAACGCCGCCGATTTGGTCTTGCCAACCGCCGCCGGTAGTCATACGTTGTTCCAACAAACTCGTTTGAGTTATCAATTCAGCGTGCGTGAGTTCCTGTCCTAAAACGCGCGTCAGACACGCCAAAGTAGCCGCGCCTAAAATGCTGCTGGTGCCCATGCCGCTGCCTTTGGGCAAACCGCTGAACAAAGTCAGATCAAGCCCGCCGCCTAAGACATCCATCCAATGTTCCAGCGATTGCGGCGCGCTTGAATTTTCGCGGCGCTCCGGCACGATGCCGGATAACACCAAAGCCGCTTTCGCCAGACTGCTCCAATGACCCAAATCGGGCGTGCCGTTGATTTCTTCGGCGGTGCGGAAAATGGCCTGACTGCCTAAATCAATGCTGGTCAAACGGATACATCTGTCTTTGTTCAGTTTGGCAACGACTTGAATGGGATACTGGCGATTAATCGTCACGGCAGCATTGAGAACCGTGCCGCCGCGCTCGAAGCAAATCGGCGGCGTATCCGACCAGCCGCCCGCAAAATCAATGCGTGCTGGCGCTGTGACCCAAACCACTTGATCTTCCAGAATTTCCGCCGGACGTGGCTCATGAGGCAGTTCAATAGCGCTTTCCATGGCGCGCGAAATCGAATGAAACGCGATGTGGTTGAAGGTTGCCGAACGCAAGGTTGCCGAAAGCAACGACGCATCGCCGGGAGTCGTCTTTTGTTCGATTGCTTCCGCGATTAGAGCGCCCGCGCGCATAATGCGCGCTTCGGTGAGCAAACGCGTGCCTGTTTCTGCTTTTTCGAATGGCTCCGTTTGGCGTTGCTCGTGCCAATGCTGAATTTTATCCAGCAAACGTTGATGAATCACTATGTCGTCAAAGCTGTTTAAACGCGCTAAAGCCTCGTCTGCTGGATAATTGTCGTAACGCAACAAGTCATCAAACAAATGCTCGCCTTCAAAATGCGCGGCCACGTTTTCACGATGGCGCACCAGACGCGCATAATCAAGCTGCGCCAACAATTGCGGCCAATTAAATCGCTCCTGTCCTTGCCATAATTTCAATAGGGCCGCCGCCGCATTTTGCCGTGATTTTTTGTCGTTTGTTGTGACTCCGACAGCCTCCAAAAGCAAAGATAATGCTGAATTACCCGCATCGCCAGCCAGCCACAAACGCGCTGTCCATGTCGAATGCTCGCCTTCATCGTCCCACAAAAACGAGGGCGAAATGCCGGCTTCAAAAAGACGCTCAATGGGCTGATTTAAAAACTGGCACAGCCCCGATTCCGCAGTCGCTTTATTATCATCGTCCACACCAAATAAAACGGGCACGGTTTGTGAAAAATCACCATTTTGCACCGGCAAAAAGGTGATTCCGATGCCTGTTGGCAAGCCTGATAGTCCGGTAGGCGGACTTTTCCATTCGGTGATGATATTGTCGCCGGATAAAGTGAAATTCTGAGTGGAATCCGCTTTTAAATCACAGCTTTCCAAATAAACAGTGCCCTGCGTCGAAAAGCCGTCCCATGAACCGCTGTTGTTAAAAAACACCGATTCGCTGCCACTGGATTTCGCGGCATTGCGCAGCGCCTCCAATAAATCGGGTGTTACACGACAGCCATTTTGAAATCCGCTTTGGCGACGCGTGCGACTGGGCTGCGTAAAACGCGCTAACAAATCGCGATTGGTGCCCACATGAAAAAACTCGCCATCCGGCACCGCGACAACGTAAAAAGGAAGCGATGCCACGCGCAATTTTTCGAAAAATTCACCCAACGATTGGCGCGCTTCGGGCGTTTGATTGGCGGGCGCGATGCTTTGCAAATACTCTTCTCGATTCGTATTGCGCGGCAACGCCAAAGCGATTTCCTGATACAAATCCACCAAACTAACTTTGCCACTTAAAACATCTGCATAAACGCCAGTTCCGCGTTGGGCCACGCCGTTGTCCCATTGAAAGCCAGCCGCTTCCATCAAAGTCAAAGCCGCATCAGGCGACAAACACAAAACGCCACTATCAATCAAAACGCGGCCCGATAAATCCAGCGCCGCATGACGTCGCAATTCTTCGACGCCGGGCTTTTGCAAAAAGCCCGTCACTCTGCCGCCTTCGCTGGAGTTGGGCGTGATATAAACGCCATGATGGCGCCCCAATTCAGGCGCGGCGGGGAAACCCAAGCCCGTAATGCCATTGCCGCCGGGGATATCCAAAGAAGTCGCATCAAAAGTCAGCAAAACATCGCCGGAACAAATGACAATCTGCCCTTCGGCAGGACAAGGCAACTGCACAAGACGTTGAAGCAACAAATCAAATAAGGCCGCCGGGAAACGACGCCACGGCGCAGCTTGAGACGGCGTTACATCGCACGGCATCGGCAAAAAAATCTTGCCGAGCGGCGCATAAGCGGGCAAACGGCGCGCGTCACCGCCCGAATGCGCAATCAGAATACAGCGCCCGGCAAACGGATTAGCGCCTTCTGTTTTGAAGTGGCCTGACAACTCGGCCAAGACCACCAACGTGCTGGTGCCCGACCCTACGCGGCGACCTGCCGGATCAGCAATCACTAAATATTCCGTGCGCTCATCCAACAAACCCGACGTGCGCCGCGCATTCAATTGGGCACGATAACCTTGCGCCTGCGCTTCGTTGGCAGCAGTCAGCACGACGACATCAAAAGCCGGACGTTGATGGAGCATGAAATGGAAACACTTTCTCTGACACGATGGAAATGGAAAAGCAAATTCAGTTTCGCCTAATGGAACGTGGCAACGCAAAGGGCGACCCCAAAGGAGCCGCCCTTGAACTTCAATTGTAAAGTGCTAATTGGCAGTCACCGATGAGTCGTCATTGTTGATGGTGCCAATGCCGCGTGCGCGTGCGATGGTCGCATTTTGACCCGCACTGAGCAGAACGAACAAGGTTTCGTCGTTTTCAACGATGGTGTCACCGTTAATCACCACGCTGATCGTTTTGCTGGTTTGACCGGCTGCAAAAGTCAACAAACCCGTTTTCGCTGCGTAATCGCTCGCAGACAGCGCCGTGCCATTGGCCGTCGCGTAATTCACACTAACTGCTTGGGCACTGGCCTTCGAAAGCGTGACTGTGAAGGTCAAGTTTTTAGTGCCGGGTGCCCCGTTAGAGGGCGGATTTCCTTCGGCAATGCTAACATCGTTGATACTCAAGGCTGGAGCGGAGTCATCATTGAGAATGGTGCCCGTCGCTTGCGGTTGCATAATAGTCGCGTTGGCAGGAGTCGTTAAATTCACCACAAAGGTTTCATCGGCTTCGTTCAGCAAGTCGCCATTAATCAAAACCCGCGCGTAAGCGTAAACACTGCCCGCCGAAAAAGCCACTGAGGTAGCAGGAACCGCCACATAATCCTCGCCGGATTTAGCTGTTCCGTTAGCGGTCGCATAATTCACTTTCACGACTTGACCGCTGGGTGCTGACAGTTTCAAACGAAACGCCGCCGTGCGTTGGCCACTGTTGCCTTCGCCGATGCGCACAGCATCAATGGAGATCGAAGGCAGAACATCGTCATTCACAATGGTGCCCACACCGCGCCCGCGTCCAATGGAGCAGTTGACAGGCGAAGACAACACCACAAAGAAGGTTTCATTCGTTTCGGCTTGCAAATCGCCTTTGACCGGCACGCTGAAAGTCTTGGTGGTTTCGCCCGGCGCAAAGATGATTCGTAGGCCACCGCCGGTGTAATCGGAGGGCGAAAGAGCCGAACCATTATAAGGAATGGCATTGATCGAGATGGTTTTGTCGCTGGGCCATGACAATTGAACCGTAAAGTTGGCGTTAATGAAGCCGCTATTGCCTTCTACTACGCTCACATCGTCAAGTGTCACCGCAGGCGTTTTGATCGTCGCTGCCAAAATCGGCGTGGTCGGATCACCAAATAATATCCAAGTGCGCTGCACATCACTATCGGTTGAAGTGGCTTTGGCATTCTTGATGGCATCACCCAAGGTGGCTGGTTTTCCGCTGCCTTGTTTGAAGAGTTGACGATGCATTTCTTGGCTTAAAGCCAGTTGCGATTCTGGATTCGTCATGCCCGACGAGGCCCAAACCGCTGCGCCGCCACCATTAGGCGCTTTGAGTAGCACTTCCGCCAAACCGTCCAAATTGGGGTCTTGGAAGTAACCATTTAAACACGTCATCGGCAGAATCACCGATAAATTAGCGCTGTTAGTCAAAGCACTGGCGTCTTCGTTCGCCAGCAAACGCGCGCCCGTCCAAATATCTATCGAGCCGTGACCAAAGAAACTGGCGAGCAGCGGCCCTTGGTTGATGTCTTGAATAAGCTGTGCTTTGACTGTCGCTGTATCGCCGTCATCCCGCTTCAAAAATTGCTTGGAGACAGTTGGCGGCAGCAAACCGGCGACTGTGGTGCTGGCCGCATTGAAATCAAAGCCGCGCTCTGTATCCGACACAAAGAGCGCTTTCTTGCCTTCTTTCACCTGAAAGCCCGCATAGCCGACGATCTTATTGATAATAGCGCTGGCTTCGCCTGCCGAGCGAACCGGCAAACGGCCCAGCGACATTTCAGCCAAGCCGTTGTCATCAAAATCGGCCAGCCACTCGTCGGAAGCCGTTTCCATAGTGGCCGTATCAATCAAGCGCGTCGGCACTAAATCGAAATCGCCTTGCCCGCCGTAATTGCGTGGATCAAGACTGCTATCGCCGACCAGCAAGCCAAAACGCGGCGCTTTTTGCCAGCGGCTTTTGGCGTTTGCCAGAAAATCTTTCAGCGCCTGTGGCGTGTGCGCGCCGCCGCTGAACTCATCGTAAATGTCTTCTACATCCACCACTTGCACAACGTAGCCTTGCTTGCGACGCAAAGCAGCCAGCGGTTCGACACTGCCCTTCACACTCGCATGGGCGATGATGACTAAATCCGCTGATTTGGCATTATGCCAATCGGAAGGCTGATTCGCGGCCACCGTTGGAGAGTCGAATTGCCCTTTAGCAAAGGCGATGATTCTGGAAGAAGTGGCGCTGGCCTTGAAAGTCAAGCTGCGATCACTGCTGCTGGTTTGCACTTGGCCTTGAATCTCGATGGGATTAGAAGGATCGCTGACATCTACCAAGCGCAAGGGCGCCGTGCCCAGACTAAAGCCTGCAATGCGCACCGTATCGCCGCTCTTGGCCGAGAAGATCAGGCGATCATTGACTGCCCGATAAGTGCGCGGATAAGTCAGGCGCAGCGAATCCAGCAAACTCGCATCGCTGCCCCCCGAAGAAGTCAGCGTTACGCTATTGCTGCCTGCAATCAGCGCCGCAAGCGGAACCGTCAAGAGCGCGATTTTATGAGCGCGGTCAGTGAAGTTCACCGTGCCAAGCAGCTTGCCATTGAATTGCACTTGCACTTGGTGTGCGCCGCTGGAAACGCCTTGCAGAGCCACTTCCAATCGAACAATGCCGCTGGAAGCCAAGTTTTGCACCGGCAAAGTTTGCGTGACGGCTTGGGTGTAAATCGCCGGGCCAAAGAAGTTTTCGGCCTCGCCATTGAGCAACGAACTGTAGTAAATGCTGCGCGGTTTGCTTTCTACCACACAGGGGAAACTGGCAGCGAAAGTGGCGCCCGGCGCGCCGCTTGATTGCGAAGCAATGCGCGCCCTGCCGCTGCCGGTGACTAACCAGTAAATATGCGTGTCGGTAGTCGGCGTATCGAACGCGACGCCATAAAATTCAAAGTAGCTGCTGCCAACTGAAACGGGCACAGGCAGACCATCAGCGTAAAGTTGCAGATTGTTGAAATCCGTCACATCCAAACCCGCCGCCGTTAATTGCGACTTCGTGACGCGATACCAACCCGTTTTGCGCACCGCAATCTTGACCGCTTGCTGCCCAGCCAAACTCCATTGTTGCCCCCGATTGCCCGCTGGAATAGAAGTCAGCACGAAGGGCATTTCAACCGAAGTAACCGTGCTGGCAGTGACGGCTTTGGTAAATGGGCCTGTGGCGGCCTGATTTGCAGGTGAGGCGCCCAATAACGGCGAACTTTGCAGCGCCGCCTTGCCATTGGCCGCCGAAACTTTAATTGGGCCGTGCCATGTGGAAGTGCCGTTCAAATCCACATCTTCCAACCAATACTGCGAATTCACATCGCCACTCTCATCCGGCCACGCATACGAGCCGCCAGCGACAAGATGTGTCCCGTTACCCACGCGCAAAGCTGAACCCGCAATCAACGATGAGTTTAAGCGCACCTTTTTGCCGTTTTGCACGCGATAAACGTTGAAGCCCAAATTGTCCACTTCATCGCCCGTTTCCCATTTGAGCCACAAGCCATCTTTGTAATGGGTGGCTGTAAAGGAAACCAAATCCACCGCAGTGCTGTTGGCATCAAACGGAATGCTGGTTAAAACCACATCATTGCCGTCGCCGCCAACGTAGCTGATTTGGAAGGTGTAGTTCGTGTTCGAAAAGGGCAAGTTGAAGGTGGCGCCTTCTTTAATGCCATTGAAGGTGCCAACTACAGCATCAGACAAATTATTATCAATAAGGGTAAACGTCTGCACGCCATCAGCAGCGGGCGCGAAGCCCAGCGTGAAACCGAGATTCGGATTATTCAGCGTGACTGTGCCGTTGACTACTACCTGATCATATTCAGTGCCCGCCGTCGCGCCGTTAATCTCAATTTGCAGTTTGGAGCCGGAATTAAGCGTGTAATTTCCGGCCACCGTCTGAATTCCGGGACTATTTCCCGGCGAGTGAACGGTGCTACTGGCAAAGGTCGCCGTCCCCTGAATCGTGCCGCTGCCACCCAAAGTCCCCGCGTTCACTATTGTGCTGCCTTGATGAGTGTTGGCACCGTTCAACAGCAATGTGCCGTTTCCAATTTTCGTAATTCCGTGAAAGGAGGAATTAATATTGGAAATCACACCACCATAAGTGAGCGTTGTCCCAGACGCCACATCAAAAGTGGCGCGGCCTGTGGTGTCAATAGCCACACTTCGATTGGCATCAAGCGTCATGGTTGCTGTAGTTTGAAGTGTGCCGCTGCTAATAGTTAAAGCCTGCGCTGTTGCCACACCGGGCGCTGTTCCAAGATTGTTATCTGCCGAAATGCTTAAAACGCCGCCGGTGATAGTTGTCTTGCCAGAATAGGTATTTGTATTGGTTAAAATCGTGGTGCCGCCGATTTGCCTAACCAAACCCGTGCCGCCAATGGCGTTGCCAACTGTAATTGTGTCGCTGCGGTTAAAGCTCAAAGCTGCATTGTTGGTGACAGCACCCGAACCTAAAGTGCCGGTAGTTCCTGCATTGCCGACTTGCAAAGTGCCTGTACTGACCGTTGTTGTGTCGTAACTATTTGTTCCAGCTAAGATGGTGGTTCCTATTCCGGCTTGTGTTAAGGAACCGGTGCCGCTAATATCGTTCGACACAGTCAGCGAGTTGGTGCGATTGAAGCTCAACGTAGCATTGTTAGTAACAGCGCCCGAACCTAAAGTCCCGGTAATGCCAGCGTTGCCAATTTGCAGTGTGCCCGCGCTGATGCTTGTCGCGACATAGCTGTTGGTGGCGATCAAAATGGTGGTGCCACTTCCAGCTTGAGTCAGAGTGCCCGTGCCGCTGATTTCGTTTCCAACCGTCAACGAGTTAGTGCGGTTAAAGCTTAACGTCGCATTATCAATCACAACACCAGCCGCCAACGTGCCGCTCGTGCCGCCATTGCCAATTTGAAAAATACCCGCAGAAATAGTCGTCCCACCGCTGTAGGTGTTCGCACCCGCAAGTATCATCGTGCCGTTGCCTGTCTTCGTGATACTTCCGCTCGCTGTAAATCCGGCGTCAAATTCAGTTGTAGCGTTATCAATCTGAAATGTCCTCGCACCAGTGCCAATTGATGCAGACGTGGTATTGCTGAAGGTCAGATTGCCTGTGCCGCCCGTGGTATTGCCAAAAGCGTAGGTTGCGGTCGATCCCGCAAAAGTTCCAAAGGCATTAGACAGGGTGCGGGCTGTGGCATCTGCGCTTTGGATTCTCGTGGTATCCGAAGCGGTTGTATTGCTCATCGTAAACGAGCCAGTGCCCAACGCTGAGTTATTACCAACCGCCAATGTTCCCCGGTTAAGCGTTGTGCCGCCTGTGTAAGTATTCGTTCCTGAGAGTGTTTGCGTTCCTGTTCCTGTTTTAATCAATGCCACAATGCCGGTGCCGCCGCTATTCGTGTTGGCTATAATGCCGCCGAAGCTACCACCGGTGGCATTGTTATTACCGACCGTCAAAGTTGAGGTATTACTGTTGACGCTGTTATAAACGGCGTTGCCAGCCACAGATGTGCCGCCGAGTTGCCCAACACCTTGATTGACACCGTTCAAATCCAGCGCGCCGCCTGTATTGATCGTGAGATTGTTGTTAACCGAACCGATGGTGCTGGTTGCGCCGCTCATCTGAATCGGGCCGCCGCCGATTGTGGTTCCACCCGTATATGTGTTCGCACCACTAAGGATAAGCGTGCCACTACCACTTTTTGTGAGACCGATATTGTTATTGTTTGTCCCAATGCCACCGATAATACCACCGAACGTATTCGTGGTGGAATTATTAACGACCAACGCTGAAGCCGTTGCACTGTTGCCTACAATGCTGTAACCGCCAGTGTTTAAGGAAGCAACACCCACAGCTACGCCGCCTATGGTTTGGCTAATACCATTAAGTTTTAAAGTCACATTTTGGTTAAACGTGCCTGTTGGTGTTCCGGCTGGCGTGCCGCCGTAAGTCACAGTAGTTCCAGTGGGGAGCGCGTTGGCTACGGCTAACTCCACTTGCATGGGACTGCCCGTTGATGAACCGGATGTCAGGATTGTGTTCTGACTGCCTGTGCCATAAGTATTTGCGGCGCTGAACTTGAATAAGGGTGTGCCTGTGCTGCTATTTTGGTTAAAAAGCGTCAACGAGCCTGCACCTGAAATAACTCCTCTGAAGTCAATGGGGCTGGTTTGACCGACCGGATCAATGCGAATCGTCGTATCAGAGGCGAGATTGATGGTGCCCGTTAATCCTGTGCTTGCATTGCCAAATCCGCTGTTGAAAAAGTTAAGCGCGCCGTTGCCACCAATTCCGCTGCCATTAAGCGTAAAGTTGTTGGGAATGCTTGGAACTCCGCCAGCGTGATCCTGAATCGTCAATCGCGAACCAGTAGCTACGGAAACGGCTCCTGTGCCAAGCGAGTTGCCTGTGGCGCTTTTAGCGACCAGTTCACCTGCCACTATAGTAGTGCCTCCCGTATAGGTGTTGTTCGTCGTGTTCCCTGCATTACCTAATGTCCAAGTCCCGGAGCCGTCTTTAACGATACCGTAAGTAGCTTGAAGCGGAATTGTCCCCGTGATGGAGCCATTTCCCACACCTAAAAGGTTGAGTTGACGAGTCGTAATAGAGCCACTAAGAGTAAGAGTTCCAGCGTCAGAACGGATTGACACCTGACCACCACCGGAGCCGCTGGTCAAATTAGAAGATAAAGAGTTGCTTCCACTTAAGTTAACTATGTGAGGTGAGGCGTAAGTTCCAACTGAATTGCGAGAGGCATTAAGGTTAAGGGCTGTCGTCACGGCAATGTTTCCCGCACTCCCATCCAATTCAAGGCGTGCCAGATCACCATTCCCACCAGAACCCACCGTGACGGTTCCAGTTCCTAATGCGTTGGAGTGCGAAATTCGCAGAATGTTGGTTGCAGTAAGATTTCCTACAATCGAAGTCGTGTTGCTTCGCGTGCTGTTGTTACCAGAGATGATTAATAAGCAGGTGACGACACTGGCGCTGGCGGTTCCGACAGTCGTCGTGCCAGAGTAGGTGTTCGCGCCGGAGAGTGTCAAAGTGCCGCCCGCTCCGTTCATGGTGAGAGATCCTGCTCCGCCAATAATCAGCGAAACGGTGCTGGTGCCGGAGATATGGCTGGCCGTCAGGCCAGTAGTCAAGCTAACCGAGTTCCCAGCAAGCGTGTAACCACCCGCTGAAATCGTAATCGAGTTGAAGACTGTGCCGGCGGCGAAGTCATTGGTGTTGGAAAGGTTAGCGGTGCCAACATTGCTGAACACTAAATCATCACCGGCAACAGGCGCCCCGTTCGTCCAGTTACCGATGTTGGTCCAGTTCGCGTTAGTGTTTCCCGTCCAGACACGGCTGGTCGCATTCGCCGAACCCGCAAACGCGAATAGCAAACCAAACAGGCACAGCGCGGCGAGGCTGGGCCGAATAGGATGCGGCATACGACGCAGTTTCGTTAAGGGTTTCAACATGAAGTCTCTTTAAATGGACAGAACGCCGTTTTAATTAAGGATTGGGTGGTGCAGGAGTGGTATCTTCGCTGGGGCCGCCGATGCGACGGGCGTTGAAATAAGCGTCTACGAACAAGTCATGCGCCGCGCTCAGGCCGCGCAGACTCAGAATTAGGTCGTCCATGTCGGCTAAAATGCCATCCAAGACGCGAAAACGTGGGCGCAACGCGGTGGTTTTCGCTTTGCGCCCACTGCGAGCGGCCACAGGAGCGCCAATCACATCGCCGTAATCGTCAACCAAGTCGAGAAAAGCGCCCACTCTGGCCGTCGTGACGCCAAAATGCGGCGCCAAAGGCGGCGTGGTTTCCGTTAGCGCCTCCTGTGCTGCCGTGTGCAAAGCCGTGGCTTTGCTCAATAAGACGTTTTCCGCCAACTGCGTCCACTCGGTGATGGTCAAGTCCCAAACGGCGGCTTCGGCCAATTGCTCATGCTGCCGATAATACAAGCGCAAGGCGCGTCCCAACGGATGCGCGGCGGCTTCGAGTGCGGTTTCCGCCAGATTCTGCTGCTGCGTGATGCCCGTCAACGTTCCCGATTGCGCGTTGCCAAAAGCGCCTAAATCCGTCGCGCCCGTCTCGAAATCGGCGACACGCTGCGTCAAATACGGCGGCTGGTCGAGCCACAACGCTTCATTGGCCGGTTCGCGGAGCAGCGTATGAACGCCACTATACATCCTCAATTTGCGTGCAAATTCGTCAATCATAATCTAAACCTCCGTTAAATCCCCTATTTTTATGCTTAACGGGCCAATAATTGACTCGAAGAGTTCAATTATTGGCCCGAAGAAACCGATAATTGGCCCGAAGACCTCAATAATTGAGGCAAAGCGGCCAATAATTGGCTCGAAGTGGCCAATAATTCACCCGAAGAGTTCAATAATTGGCACCGAGGGTTCAATAATTGACCCGAAGTCCTCAATAATTCACCCGAAGAGTCCAATAATTGGCACCGAGGGTTCAATAATTGGCTCGAAGAGAGCGATAATTGACCCGAAGTCCTCAATAATTGGCCCGAAGGCGTCAATGTTTGGCTATAAATTGTTGTTTTCATTGTTGCGGTAGATAACGATTTAAAGTCTTGTTTCTACATACAAGCGCCATTGTCACAAATTCCGGGAGATTGGCATTGTCCCCCACTTGTGCAACTGGCCCCGCTGGGCAACAGGGACGCCGCTTGTGCTGCGGTGGGCGCCACGATGCTGGTGACAACCGCCGCTGCTGCCACGGCGCCCGCTCTACGAAACAAATCACGCCGTGAAAGCGACGCGGCTACCGGGCGGCTAACCGTGGATTCCAGCAAGTCGGCGCGACGCAGTTGCTCTAAGGCAAAAGCCACCACATCCACCGTCACTGGAGTTTTAAGCGCGGTAGAGGCACGCGCGGCCACTTCATCAAGCGAAGTTTTGCCGTCGCAAAACTTCCACACCACGGCGGCAGTGTGACCCAAACAATGCGCTTTATTGCATTTTAGGTCGTAGATTAAAACTTCGTCTGACAACTCTTCTACGACTAATTCCGTCTGGCGGGCACGGGGCACAAAATCCTCTGTGACATTACTCATAACAGCTTCCTTAGCGATATATTCTGACAAAAAATGTTTAACGTTGCATTAGTTACACAATAATTTTAAATCGGCCTTTGGCTTGCCTATGCCGCCTAAAATAAGCGGCGCGATTTCATCGGCCTCGCCGCGTGCGCTTTGCACAATGGTAGCGTTGGCTACAGCGCGCTGCAATGTGGCTAAGGCCAATTGCGGAGCGCGCCGCGCCGAGACGGTATTTTCCAGCAACATCAAAACGCCCCGTCCCGCCGATAATTGACGCGGACGCCACAAAGCGCCTGCTTTGAATGAACTAATCAGCACCAAACCAATCGGCAACGGCGTTTTCCCGGCGCGGCCCCCGAATGTAGAAAGTGGATATTCCGTCGCATATTGACTGCCTTCTTCGCGCAAAGAAATCGGCTTATTATAAGGATACACACGGCCCGCTTTGTCCAAAACGGCATATTCATCCGAGTAATAGGTGGCTCCCGCGCGCACCAAAGCCGCCGTCAAGGTGGATTTGCCGCTGAAACTGCGGCCCGGAATGACAATCGCCCTACCCTGCCAACCAACCACGCCTGCATGAACAAAAACCCGATGCGGCGCGTGTTCGGCCACGAAAAGTTGAACATCGGTTTTAAAGGATTCGGTAACATCCGCCGCCACTTCCGAGCGCGCCACACGCTGATGATTCGCATAAAGCAAATTGAAACGGCGAATGGCCGATGATTTTTGCGACAAATCAGCCTCAAACGACGGCAACACCACCGAATACAGGCGCTCCACCACCGAACGCGAGGAAACTTTCCATCCCGCCGGTAATAAACTCAGCAAAAAGTTCAGCGCTGCCTCATTCTTGGCTCTGATACCAAAGCGCACGCCATGAACCAGCACCGAAACACCCACCGCCCAACCTAAGCGGTCAATGCTGTCCATTCAAGTGCTGTTCCATTTCAGGCGCACTTGAGCCGAATTCTTCAATACGGGTTGCTCACCATCAAACATTTTCACTACGACCTTTAAAGGTAAAAGCGCGACTCAAAAAATACCAACATAATTTGGTATACCAAACGCACTGCCACGGCAAAGGCGAAGAAACGCTCAACGGCACACGCATCGTCACCAACGTTTCAATGGGATTGGGCCAGCGATTTTTCAGCGCACGCATCAAAACAAGAGGATTGCGCAAAGATTTTCGCAAAGACTTAGCTATCAATTCAGAGG
Organism: Abditibacteriaceae bacterium; assembly: GCA_031372065.1. Classification (GTDB taxonomy): domain Bacteria; phylum Armatimonadota; class Abditibacteriia; order Abditibacteriales; family Abditibacteriaceae; genus DASWNL01. Next base: position 14,729 of record JANMKN010000086.1, read on the forward strand.
GCGCATGATCAACAATACGAGGCGCATTCCACTGCTTCCAAACTTCCGCCAGCAACCAACGCGGAACCGGCTGGCTTTTATATTTCACAGGCACACCTTCAAGATCAGCACCCAAAATGCGCTGCGCTAACCCGATGGCAGCGATGATGACTTCCGCTGTTCGCCGGTTTGCCCCTATACAAACTCGCCAATCAAAATCGCTGGGCCTGTTTTCCAAAGCCACCGCGATATCACAAAGCCACAACGGACGCCACGCTCCGTGACGCATAAAATGAATACACAAAACACGTAAATGATCTTCGGGACTGGGAATTCTTATATTGGTCTCGCCCAAAGAAACCACCTGTGAACGCGCAAATAAAGCCTCAATCGTCAAATCGTAACAACAAGGCAACGAACTTTTGAGGTCAATTTCATGACCTATCACCGAAGCATTAACCGGAATGTCTAACGCTACCGCCGCTACGCTTAGATGCTGAGGCCGCACATAAATATCAATATCGCCTAACGGCCTCAAGCCTTTTTGCGGATAAAGCCGCGCACAAGCCCAACCTTTGAGCAGCAAAGCTTCAATTCCAGCGTCCTGCAATTTTTGAAAAACCTCTTGGATTTTGCGCTCGCTCAACGACGCCTGCAAAATCTGCATCCGATAATTCTCTTTTAGCTCGCCACCAGCCGCGCTCTCACGCATCTCCGTTTGCCCAATGCGCCACCAACCCAAACCCGCCGCCCCAGAACCCGTGAGCAACGGTGCAACTGCCGCTAACGCAACTGAATCAAAATGAACCAGAGACGGTTCAAAGCGCCATGAGCTGGACAAAATCTCAGCTACTTTTCTACCCGCTCCCAATCTCAAAGCATTGCCCCAATTTTTAGTTTCAAACTCTTTAGTTTCAGACTCTATCGCCACTATATTGCCTTAGGAAGAAACATCAAGACTACAGTCGGCAATACGCGTTGCTTCGTGGCTGACCATGTGCAAATGAGACACATATTTCCACTCCTTTCGCCATACCAACTTGCCCATTTTGACACTCCCCCACGGCTAAAGCCGGGGGATTCTTGGTTCAACGAGAACCGCTTCCGTTGCCGAAAGTCTGTCATTCTCTCCCCAAGCGTTTAACTTTCCGAGTGCCCCTCGGTTGTTGTTGCCCAAAATTCCAAGCCTTTTGCAAGGATATTCAGGGCTGCGTTTTCGTCTCGGTCTAAGACCAATTCGCATTTCGGACATTGATGGGTGCGTTCCGAAAGAGACTTTTGCACTCGCGTTCCACAACCCCGATTTGGTAAACGAACACATACAGTCGGCATAATTTATCTTTCCCCGTTTTATTCTTCAAAGCTCTCTCGCAGTGTTTTGTAGGAGAGGAAAAGCCGCATTGGGTTCTCCGAGGCGGTTATCATATCAAAGCGTTCATAGAAGGCTTTAGCTTCTTCGTCTTTGGCATCCACCATAAAAAAGCGGACGGGTGCTGCGCCGGATTGCATGACAGCCCAAGTGCGCCGTGTGGCATCCATAAACAGATCGTGCCCCATGCCATGCCCTTGCCAATTCCGATCAACGGCAAAGCGCGCCATGAGCATAGCGGGAATGGAAGACGGCATACCGCGCCCCAGTTTTTTAGGCGCTTCCGATTGCAAAACCGAAGCGTGTGTAAGTGTGTAATAGCCGACCACAACCACGCCGCTTGTCGCTACATAAGTGCGCGACAGCATGGCGTTTTGCTTATCGAAGGCGTGCCGTTTGAGGAACTCGTTTAAGGGCGCTTTGCCACAATCGAAAGCCGTCGTATCATGTTCGGCAGCGAGAGGCTGCGGTGGATTGACCGGCTCAATTGGATTAATTTTAGACATCCCAGATAGGTTTCTTGGCAAGAGCCGCTTTCAAGCGCGGTGCTGGTGCGGGGGGGGCATCCATGACACGGCAAAGCTGTTCGTATTCTTCGGGCGAAACGATAATTTGCGTTTCTTCTTTGATAACGCGCTCGGCTTCATTGAGTGACACTTGCAGCACAAATTGGCTGACATTCATGTGGCGCGCTTTGGCAGCTTGTGCCAGCACGTTCTTTTGATTGGGATTGGCGCGAATGGAAAGGCGCTCTTCTTTTGGGTTTTTAGCAGCTAAACGGGGCATGATGCTCTCCTTTACTAAAATTCAGCATAGCATATTGTATTCCCAATGTATAGCCAAACATAATGAAAGGGTAGTTTCATTTAGCCTTTAGTTTCGCTTTCAGGTGACAATTGTCCGTGCAAAAAGGATGAGAGATAGCAAAAGAGTCGTTTTAGCGTTAGGTTGAGCTTGCCCCACGACAGAACGTAAAACGACTCCATGCCCATTCTACCGCAAGTTTTGTTCTTACTGTTGCGCTCGGGTGCCATTTCTGGCCCGCAACACAAGTTTGTCTTTCACAAGTTTGTCTTTCACCTGATGCAGCTCTGGCTGGGTTTGCGCGGACGCTTCAATGTCACCAACCTGAGCCGCTATAGCCCCTACCACGAGCAAACCTTTCGCCGTCACTTTGAGCGTTCCTGCCCGTGGGGCACCTTCAACGCGCATCTGTTCACACAAGCTCTGCCATGTCTTGCAACGATTCACGCAACGTGCGATAGCCTTCCTGTCGCCCGCCAATGCGGTATTCTTTGCCTAAATTTTCAACGGAAATTGCGACGTCGCTCATTGCTTTTTATTTTTGATTCACCACTGCGAACGCGGAGAAATTAACGCGTGTTTAACCACTTCTTCACATCGGAAATCGTCGTAATGCTAAACAGCGCCTCGCCCAGCGATTCCAGTTCATCAGCAGAAAGTTGGCTCACTTGCTTTTCAAGATTTAGCGGCAACTCGCCCACCCGCAAATGGAGCAGGCGCAAGACAAAAGAAAGGGCCTCTGCCTGACGACCTTCTTGAAGGCCTTGCTGACGGCCTTCTTCTAACCCTTCGCGTTTCCAACTTGTCATCAGTTCCATGACTTTTTCCCTCCGGGGAGGTGGCAATTCCTCTAAACCAGTCTGATACTCTTGTTCCTCCGCAGCATTCAGTGCCAAATAGGTATCCACAAAACCTGATATAAGTCTCTCGCGGGCTGCATCTAATTGCAATGTTGTCAACAAGCGCAAGCACTCCAGCTTAACCCGCGCCCGGTCTGGCGGCGCGATTTTCATTTTGGACATCAAGGCACTGGCGACCGGGTTAGAGTGCCTCACATAATCGCGCCATGATAAGCGATTCAATTGAATAGCGTGATAGCGAAAATCTAAAATCAGGTGATCCTGCAACTTTACCTGAAAGCGATCCGGCTCGGCGCGGTAGGGAGCGTCATAAGAAAAAATCACCACTGGGTAAATTGGCACATTATGCTTTTCGTGCAAACGCGCAAAGTAGCGAAACATTCGTTTGCCAAACTCCGCCTGCGGCGCTGCCTGATGTTCGACATGAATCAGGAAAAAAGCCTCTTCTCCCCTCAACCGCGCTTGCACAACCAAGTCTGCTTCGCGGGGCTCACCCGCCGTGACATCAGTGAATACTTCCTTATCGAGAAATGTGATGCTATCACGGTCAAGATTCTCACTTACTTCGGGCAGAAACAGTTCCACAAACTCCCCGAAGAAAGTGGTGATCAATTCCTTGAAAAGCCGGTCATGGTCTGTCATTGAGTCGGTAGCGTATGAGTTGGTAACGTATTGATTCCATCAAACCACACCCAGCCTACACCACATCGGCAAAGGTCTTTTCCATACGCCGGAAGTAAAAAGCGCCACTAATCAACAACATAATCGCCGCCAGCGACGATGCAGCAATAATTGGCCCCGGCGCCGTATCAGTGCCCAGTAGCGCCCAGCGAAAGCCTTCGACTACGCCCACCATCGGATTCAAGCCGTAGAGCGTGCGCCACAGTTGTTCCAGCAAGCTGGAAGGATAGGCAATGGGCGTAGCAAACATCCACACCTGCGTAATAAAGGGCACCACATAGCGCACGTCGCGAAATTGCACGTTCAACGCCGAAAGCCACTAACCCACGCCCAACGATGTGATTAAAGCCAACAGCAAAAACAATGGCAACCAGATGATGTTTATCGTTGGCAGAATGCCATAATAGACCATCATGCCCAGCAACACCACGAACGCTAAAGCAAAATCAATAACGCCCGATAGCACCGTCGAAATTGGAATCGTCAGGCGCGGAAAATAAACTTTGGTAATCAGGTTCGCACTACCCACCAAACTGTTGGAGGAATTGCCTAAGCCCGTAGCGAAAAACGTCCACGGCACTAAAGCGGCGTAACTGAAAATCGGATACGGAATGCCATCGGAGGGAATTTTCGTAGAAACCAGCACACAGTGTGCGCGGGCCATGGCAGAGGGCCGCTACTCCACCGCTACTTTACATTGTCATACAGCGCACAGTTTACGAGGCTTTTTCAAGTGCGATAGCAAGTGCGATAATAGGCAATAGACCGCGTTGCGTCCTGCATCGTCAGCATCGCCGTCTCCTATCCATCTGCCCGAATCTCACGAGCCTTTGGGGGCTGCTTGCAGCGGGTCTAAAATTGGGTTGTTGGGGCTTGTTGCTGCATCCACACCCACAAAACCTACAAATTTACGCCTTATAGAGAAAACATAAGACCTTTGGGGGCAAAACTAATTCTCCCTGAACGAAGAATTCCCTGGCTTTAAACGTGGGAAGTGTCAAAAATATCTGCTTTATTGCTGTGAGTTTATTGTTGCGGGCTGACCAGCAAAACTATTAAACTATCAAAATGTGTTACCTAAGATAACAAGGAATAGCTTGCAATCCAATAATCTTGAAATTGAAGACGAACTTCCCGGAGTGGTCTGTTCTCAAATGGTGCGCTGTAGCCGTGCAAATTGTCGTTGTGCCAAGGGCCATCTCCATGGACCTTACCATTATCGTTTCTGGCGAGAGAGCGGTGTTTTAAAAAAGGAATATGTGCCATGCAAGAACGTGGAAAAAGTAAGCGCAGCGTGCGCACGGCGTCAGGCGCGCGAAACCAGCGAACGCGAAAACCTTCAAGTGAAGGAGAAAGAGATCAGACAATGGTTCCAGGAAACGAAGACATTTCTTCGCCAAGTCGAAGCCGAACTGCACCGCGAAAAAGAGCATCAAAAGTAAAGAGCCTTGCAAAAACAATTGAGCAACCCAGCGGAGAAAGTGGAGGAAATGGCTCTACCAATACAATGGCCGAAATCGTCAAAAATGAACCAACAGCACAGACGATCAAGCCGGTAAAGCCGTTGTCTTTGCCGCCGGAAGAACGTAGTTCATTGATTCATGAAATGATGCAATCCTTCTGCGATGACTTGGAATATTCAATAACCAAGGAACATACTGACCCAGCCACTGCCTTAGAAAACCTCAGAAGCATGGATGCAACGGTGCGCTTTGGTGAACTAACACAGACGCCACTAAGGGATGTCAGTTGGCGCCATTTACGTGCGTTGGAAATGGATGATCCAAAGCTGATGGAACAATACTGGATCGAGATGAAAAACGTCGCACGTGACCAAATTCGTAGCGGGCATTTTGCGGCACGCGGCGCGGGCGTTGCAAACCAGCATCCTTGGGAACGCGCAACCTTTTTAGCCTTGCGTGAAGAACTATCGGAAGAATGGAAACCTCGTGATAGCATCGAACAAACCTTGATCGATCAGATGGCTCAAGCCTATTATCAATACATACTCTGGTCTGAGCGAGCTGCTCTGTGGGGCGTCTTGCAACCAAAGCGAAAAGATCTTCGTGAACAATCCGCACGGTTACCTCAATTGACCGAGGCGCAGGCTATGGAACAGGATTCCAACATGGCAGAACGCTACCATCGGATGTTCCTTCGTTGCCAGCGGGCCTTGCGGGATTCCAGGCGCTACTCGGTCAACATTCAAGGGGCCAAGCAGGTCAATATTGGAGACCAGCAAATTAATGTCACGCAAGAGACAGACGAAAAACAATAACTGCCAACAGGGGGTATTTTGAACCCTTTTTCAACTTTCAACAAAAAACGAGGATTTGATTCATCGGCCAATAGCACGGAGCAGGCACGACATTGTTCTGCACAACAAGCGGGCTATTTTTCCTGCCCTACCCGCAGGGAGCGCCGCGTCTTATCAGCCCACCAAAACCTAATTACGCAACTCGTGAAATATGCCAGCCACGTTGCCAGCGCTGGTTTTCAAACGGGGCACCTCGCTCACGCCCACCAATCTGTGGTTTGCCAAGGGCCTCAACCCACCCTGCACATTTATAGTGGCACCATCACAAGCCTTTTTAACCAGCCATATTTACTGGCACACTGGCACCATTGAAGTTTTTGGTCAAGGTGACTTGTGAACCCGTCTGAGGTGAACCTTATGGCAACAGCAAAAACCGAAAAAGTAACTTTCTCTTTGCCCGCTGATTTGGTGAGGCAAATGCGCGAGGCGGTGCAAAAGGGCGGCGTGGCATCGCAGAACGCGCTGGTGCGCGAAGCAGAATTCGAGCGCGAAATGGAAGAGGCGGCCCGTGACCCTTTGTTCATGCAGGACTTAACCGAATGTATGCACGACTTTCGTTTTGTAGATGCGGAAAGCTCCCATCTGATAGCGGAGGATGAGGAGTTCGAGGCCCAACCCTGACAATACTCCCGCCGCAGCCCCGTGGCAGTGGCAATTGGTGCGTGCCGACCTCGATCCGGTGCGGGGCTGTGAACAGGCTGGCGTGCGTCCGGTGCTGATCATCTCCACCGAAGCGAGTAACCGTGCCTTACCGGTGGTGACGGCCTTGGCGGTGACTTCACTCAAAGTAGGGCGGCGCCTTTACGAAATATTCCAGAATGCCCCACTGCTTGCGGTGGGGATGAATGGCCGAGTTTGAAACAGGCTCGATGCCTGTTTCAAACTCTTCCTGAGTCTGTCGAGTGGACTCGATGTCCACTCGACAGACTGTTTGGTCGT
>JANMKN010000035.1:0-27279 GCA_031372065.1 Abditibacteriaceae bacterium
TCAAGAGCGGCGGCACCGGCTCAACGCTGGTGACCGGCGGCTGGTGGCAGTTCAACAATGAGGGTGAGATGAAAGCTGGGGTAGGCACCTTAGAGTTCAACACCGACAATGCTCTGAATCTCAACAACGGCGGCACTTTGATGGGTGCGGGCAAGCACTTAGTTAGTGGCGGAGCTTTGAACATTGGTGGCACCACTACAGCCAACGCCACCAGCTTCACCATTGCTGCGGGCAACACTTCGGGTGTGGGTGCAGCGGGCGGCGTTCTCAAGAGCAGCAATGGCGGCATCTGGGTATGGAGCGGCGGCGCGCTGTTCGGCACCGTCACTCTGGATACGGCGTCACGTCTGGACATCAACGGAAGTGGTGTCAAATACTGCTTCGATAATCTGGTGTTCAACAGCAAGGGAACGGTCAACTGGAGCGGCACCGGCGCGATTCAGGCACGGGCTTATGATGGCACGGCGGTAATCTTCAACAACCTGAGCGGAGCCACCTTCAATGCTCTCTCCGATAGCACCTTCTCGCGTGAGAATGGCTACCGCATGCCCGTCTTTAACAATGCAGGCATATTTGACCTGACGGGCACCACCGGCAGTGACTGGGCCTTTAATCAAAGCAGCACCGGCAAGTTGCGCAGCGTGCTGACCAGTGCCGCTGCTTACGGCAAGCTAACCACAGGCGCCGGCTTAACTTTGGCGGGCGCTCTGGAAGTGCAAGCGCCTGCGGCTTATGCTCCTGCCAATGGCGCGGTTCTCAATATTATTCCTGCCGCCAGCGCGGCGGCGGGCACCTTTACCGGCCTGGCGCAGGGCGCTAACTTCTCCATCAACGGCTATCCGTTCAAAATCAGTTACGCGGGCGGCGATGGGAACGATGTCACACTTGCCTTCACACCGCCATTGCTGACTGTAGCCGATGTGAGAGTGGTGGAGGGCAATACAGGAACGGTCAATGCGGTCTTTACTGTGCGGCTTTCGGCGCCAACGGCGAAAACTGTAACCGTCAACTATGCTACAGCCAACGGCAATGCCAATGGCGCGACGGCAGGAACGGATTACGTAGCGCAGAGCGGCACTCTGACCTTCGCGCCGAACGAAACCAGCAAGACCGTGACGGTAACGGTCAACTCCGACTTGCTGGATGAGTTCGATGAAACTTATTTCCTCAATCTCAGCGTGCCGACCAATGCTGCATTAGGTGATGCTCAGGCCATAGGCACCATCGCTGACAATGATGCGTTGCCGATTCTCTCTACGAGCGACATTACGTTGACCGAAGGCAGCGGCGGCACCAAAACCGCCGACTTCACCATCAAATTGAGCGCTGTAAGTGGTCGCAACGTTGGTCTCACTTGTAACACTGCTGACGGCACGTCCAAGGCGCCGAATGACTACACGGCCACACGGGTTAACCTCATCATTCCGGCAGGTCAAACGTCAGCCAAATTTAGTGTGCCTCTCAATACCGACTTGACTGATGAAGTGGATGAGAATTTCTACGCGTTTTTGACTTTGCCGATCAATGCCAAAATCAGCACGCCGCGTGTGCAATGCACCATTCAAGATGACGACGACGCGCCGACAGTTTCGATTGATCCCGCGTCCTTCAAAGAATATAACGGCGGCACGAGTTCAGCGACGTTTCACATTAATCTCTCAGCGGTTAGTGGCAAAGTGGTTACGGTCACGTTTACCACGGCGAACGCGACATCTAATCCTACCAATGGCATTTTCCCGGCTACAAGCAATGTGGATTATGTGCCGGTAACTTCAACGGCGCCGATCACTGTCTCCATCAGTGCTGGCTCCAAAGTCGGCATCGCCCATGTGACCATCAATGGAGACACTTTGGACGAAGAGAATGAGTCCTTCACAGGCAAAATCTCGGCTGCGGTGAATGCCACACTGAATGCAGCCAAGTCCACTGCCATTGGCACCATCATTGACGATGATGCGGCGCCTTCGCTGTCCATAGATGATGTGAGCATGGTCGAAGGAAATACCGGCATCAAGAACCTCAAATTCACTGTGAGTTTGACGGCCATAGGCGGCAAGACCATCACTGTGACTTATGCGACAGCCAACGGCACCGCGCGTTCGGACTTGGTGCCCAGTGACTACAACGCGATCACCGGCACCTTGCAATTCAATCCGGGCACGGCCTTGACGCGCACCATTCTCGTTCCTATCAACGGCGACACGCAATTCGAAGGCGACGAAACCTTTTTCGTGCTGCTCTCAAACGCGATTAATGCCAATGTGAGCAAAGCGCGCGGCGTGGGCACGATTACGAACGATGATGTTTCGGGCTAAGTAGTAACGCATCAACTGAAAAGTCATGTCAACAAGCGACATGACTTTTCAGTTGGCGATTAACCACGCGTTGAACGTTGTTTGGCCTGCCCGACAAGGCTTTGATAGGAAAAAAGTAAAGGGAAAAAAGCGAGCAAAGATAATAAGCCCAGCATTTGAGTGATTTGCTGCGCTGGTGCCGGAGGAGGGCCTTGCCGCATCATTGCCATACCCTGCATAATCTCGTTCAATACTTGAAAAATCGTGAGAGGCGCCATAATAATGACAAGCGGCAGCAAAGTGCAAATCACGGATTCATAAGGTTCCAATTGGCCGAAGCGATAAAGATAAAAAACCAGCAATGCCACACGCCAAGTCGCCACGATTAAGAGAAACCACGCGTTAATATTGCGTGCTGTGTTAGGATCAAACCAACGTTCCACAGGCATCGCATAAATCGCGCCGGGCAAAGCAGCCAGACAAATAAATGTCAAAACATGACGATACGTCGCTTGTGGCACTAATGGCTTGAATGTCATCCATAATAAAAACGTCAGGCAGAAAACGTAAACCAACGAGCCAAGGCCCAAGCGCCGCAGCAATTCCACCTGCGGGTCATCCCAAGTGCGCCCCATGCCGACTAACCAAACCAAAAGCAAGCCCAGCAACAAATGACGCTTATCAAACGCGGCCATTTCGTCGCGTGAGGCACGAAACGTCACAAGGCGTAGCAATGTAATCCAAGGCGAATACGGTGGTAGATTTTCGATTTCATTTTCGCTCATTCGATTTTCTCCTTAAGGCGCCGCTTAGTGCATTGCCGGAATCGCTGGCGCCGCCTCACTACTGCGTCATCGCTATAAACTTCGCGCACCAGTTGGCGGAACCCATTTTCCAATTGCGCCACGTTCATTTGTGCGGGTTGAAACGTCACATCGAAAAGCGTGCATTGCTCCCAGAAAACTGGGCGTAGCAAACGCTCTTCATTTTTCAATTTAAGATAAAGCGCCGTGCCGGGAAATGGCGTAAGAATCGTGACTTGCACTTCGCCTAATTCGCACGCTTGCGCAAAATCGCGTGTGCGCTCGAAACAACTTTCATCGTCGCTGTCAAAACCAACTACAAAGCAACCATTAACAGGGATTCCGGCCTCTTGAATGCGCGCGATCTTCTCTCGATAAAAATCCAACTGCTTTCGCTTCCAATGGCGACTGTCGGCTTCGTCCAAGGCTTGCGGCAGCGACGATTCGAGGCCGATTAAAAGCTGCGCACAATTGGACTCAGCCAGCAGTTGCAAAAGTTCGCTGTCGTCGGCGACCGAAATATCGGTTTCGGTAAACCACGGCGCGCCGTATTCGCCCATAATTTCGGCCACGCTGCGCGCGTGTGCTTTGTGCGCAAACGTATTATCATCGGCCAACTCTAAAAACGGCTTCGGCCAGAGGTGAAAAATCGCCTCCAACTCGCGGCGAATTTGTGCTTGTGGTTTGGTTTTGAATTTTGAAATCAAGCGAGAAGCACCACAAAACGCGCAATCCAACGGGCAGCCGCGCGCCGTTTGCAAAGTCAGGCGATTGTAACGTGACACGTCCAGCAAATCGTAACGCGGCACACGCGCTTCTTGAAAACGAAACGGCGCGGCAAAACTATCATAAAGCGGCTGCAAATCCTGATTTTCAAAATCCGCCAGCACTTGCGGCCAGATGTTTTCACCTTCGCCGCAAACCACAGCCGCCGCGTGCGCCATCGCTTCTTGTGGCAGCATCGAAACGTGTAAGCCACCCAGCACTACAATTTGGCCGTCAGCGCGCAATTCATCGGCGATGCGATAGGCTTCCAAAACGCGCGCTGTCAACGCCGAAATCGCAATGAGATCGAAGTTTTCCTGTGCTAAAGAGTGAATTGCAGCGGCTGATATTTCATCCCATTCGCGATAAACGATGTCCCAATTTTCGGGCGTGTGCGCCGCCAAAGTGAGTAAGCCGAGCGAGGGCAGTGAGGCAATCACGCGGCCTCGCTCGATAAAACCGGGCAGCGTCAAACCAAGGGCGCGCAGTTCGTCGTTCTGCACGCGCACACCGCCGAGCGAAAGTAACAACAGCCGCCGATTTTGCATCGTTATTGATTATGCGTCCTCTGAAAAAATTCGACAGCGAAAGGACACGGCAAAATAATCTCCAAATTTAAGCGCTATAGTTCAAAAAACAGAGAAATGAGGTTTGCGGGACCGATTTTAAGCCTCGCAAGCCTCTTTTCTGCTCATGTCAGACCGCATTCGACTCAGGTCAGACCGCCGTTTATCCGTGTCAGAACCAGTTTTATGCGGGTAAGAACGGCTTTTGTGTCGGTCAGATGCGTTTCGAGTGCGGTAAGACGCCTTTTCACTGCCGCAAGAGATTTTTTAGCCGAGCAAGATGCTTTTTCGACTGCGGAAGGCGTTTTTGGGTGTCGGAAAATCGTTTAGCACCTAATGTGCGACTCTTTATTGCTTGTTCAAGTGCGTGAGAGGTGTGTCACTCCGAGCGAAGTGGGAGAGTCGAGCCATGCGAGAAGCCTAACGCAGTCGAGGAATCTGGTTAAGCGCTCTACAGAAAAACCAAAGTCCTACTCTGTAGAACAGACTATCGCTCCCTTATCTTGACTGCCTTGACGCGAACGACCCGATTTACCTCAACACGCGCAAGCTAATTCTATCCGAGGACAATCCGTTTTTCTTTACCGGCGGGTGCGCTGCGGGCATCGGCGGGCCTCATATTGGCTTAAATATGATCTGGCCGATGAGCCTGATTATGCAGGCATTAACCAGCGATGACAATCAAGAAATCGCTCAGTGCATCGCGATACTGAAAAATACGGAGGGCGGCACGGGATTCATGCATGAATCTTTTCACAAAGATAACCCCGAACGATTCAGCCGTTCTTGGTTTGCGTGGGCAAATACCCTTTTTGGCGAACTTTTATGGAAGATTTACGAGGAAAAGCCTCATCTCCTTGCTGAATAATGCTTGCATAAGTAACAAAAGAAGCCGCCATCCTCGCCTATGCCAGACCACACAATGACTTATTTAGTCGAAATCGCAAAGCCGAATTTTTCATACAGTGCGAGGGCAACTGGGCGTTGCCGCGAAGTCGTCAAAACGGCGCGAGAGTGGCCGAGTTCGCGCAAAGTTTGGCCGATGACCGATAAAAGAGGCCGCGCCAAACCGCGCCCTTGGTATTCAGGCACAATCGCCACCCAATGCACGCGTCCGGTTTCTGCATCGTCGAACCACGCCGTCGCCGTGCCGATAACTTCGCCATCGGGCGCGATGAGATATTTCTGACGGACGCACAAAACCGTTTCATCATCGCCAAACCAGGTCGCAAAAGTTGATTCATCGAATTGATTGAATTCATCGGCGCGCTCGTGAATGCTCTGCCAATGCTGCGCGTCGCCGCTTTGATAGGCGCGAATCGAAAAGCCAGCAGGCAAGGCATATTGCGGCCAATTTTCCAAGTGCGGGCGCTGCATTTCGACGAGTGTTTCGGAATCGGATGGGTTGTGGTTCATAGGAATTGATGTCGCTCGGCTCATAGTTTAATGCGGCGACGGGTTGCCAATCGCTTCGCCTTGGTTATAATTGATTCATCGCTGAATCAAATGCTTAAATCGGTAGTGACTTTAAAAGAAATCGCGGCAGCGGCGGGCTGTTCGCCCAGAGCAGCGGCGGCGGTGCTGAATCCGAGCAACGGCAACGTGCGCGTGGGTCAGGAAACGCAGCGGCGCGTGTTGGAAAGCGCGCAGCAGCTTGGGTATCGGCGCAACGAGATGGCGCGGGCGATGGTGACCGGCAAAAGTCACGTCATCGGTTTGCTGACCAGCATCGGCATTTCCGAAACGATCATGCGCATTGTCGAAGGCGCTTTGGACGAGGCCGCCGCTCAGGGTTATATCACGAAGTTTCTGCGTTTGCCTTTTCATGCCACGCCCGAACAAGTTCACGAAGTCGTGCAGCTTTGCACCACATGGCGACTTGATGGCGTGGTCGCGGTGGGTTTGCAGGACGACGTTTTGGCTTGTCTAAATGAGGAAATCAAAAATAATCATCGCCCCGTCGCTTATATTGAAACCTTTGCCGATAATTCGGCGGCGATTCGCGTGGGTTCCGACGATGCGGGCGGCGTGCGCGCCGCGTTGACGCATTTGGTGGAGTTGGGCCATAGGAACATCGCTTTTTTAGGCGGCCCAGAAACGTCTGCGATTTCAGAAGCGCGAGCGCGGCTTTTTCGCAGCACATTGAAAGATTTGGGCGTGCCGCTCAGGAAAAAATGGCTTCTGCACAGCGATTGGGGCAACGTGCGCTTGATTGAAGCCGCTGCGCAGCACTTGTTGGAGGCGAATCCGCGCCCGACAGCTATTTTTTGCATGGCCGATGCGATTGCAATGGTAACTTTGCGCTTGGCGCGGCGCCTCGGTTTGGCGTTGCCGGAGCAGCTTTCGGTAATCGGCTACGGCAATTCAGCGCTTTCGACTTACGCCGACCCACCATTGACGACCATCGCGCAGCCCTTTAGCGAAATGGGGCGCCATGCTGTGCAGCGTTTGCTGATTCACATCAAGGCTGGCGATGGCGAAGTCACAGCGCCTTCTTGCGACTCACTGGCCCAAAAACTCATTGTGCGCGGCTCTACCGCGCCGCTGGAAAAAGTTTGATTCTCGTTAGGAATAAATCAACATGAAAAACACAATCCGAACCCACGCGCGACAAGCGTTTCGCGCCGGACTGCTGGCACTCAGCGCAACCTTCGCTTGTGCGCCGCTGCTGCACGCCGCCGATTTATACGTTTCGGAAAAAGGCAGCGATGCCAACGCGGGTAACAGCATCGAAAAGCCTTTGCTGACGCTGCAAAAGGCCGATTCTCTAACGAAACCGGGCGACAACGTTTGGATTATGGCTGGGACATATCGCAACATCAGCAAAGACAAAGGCGGCGGCAGTAGCAGTTTGCTGACGGTCACGCATTCCGGCACGCCTGATGCGTGGATTACCTACCGAAATTACAAAGACGACAAGCCGGAACTCATCGCGGAAGGCTGCTGGCAATGCATTGATCTCAAAGCCTCTTATATTGCGCTTGAAGGCCTGATTCTCACCGGCAACAATGACAATGTGCGTTTGGCTGACGCCGAACGCAACGCTGAAGTGGATGTTCTCGCCACTTACGCGGCGTGGCAAGCCGAAGGCTCCATGTCACGGAGCGGAGATTTTTCGGCGACGCCCGACAAAGACAAACCCGGCACCGCGCCTGCGCCGCAACCGGCAGCCAAACCTAAATCAGCGCCCAAAACCTATGAGCCGCCCAGCCCGCTTTATAACGGCAGCGGCATCAATGCGGACTGCCGCAATGGGAAGTCACTTTATCATCACTTCCGTTTTAGCAACTTAATCGTCCGAAAATTCGGCACGGCGGGCATTTCTCTGTTGTCCTCGGATTATTACACCATCGAGAACTGCGAGGTTTACGACAACTGCTGGTATAACCGCTACGGCGGTTCGGGTATTTCTCAACTCGAAGGCCGCGCTTTCGACACCAACCCCGGCTATCATAACATCATCCGTAACAATCGCGTGTGGAACAACAAAAATTTGGTGCGCGTGTATTATCTGGGCCTTGGCCTCATCAGTGACGGCAACGGCATCATCCTCGATTCTCTGGGCGATTATCCCGGCGACTGCTTGGTTACCAACAATCTTTCGCAAGGCAACGGCGGCGCGGGTATTCACGTTTTCAAATCCCACAAAGCGCACATTGATATCGTCAACAATACGGTGTGGGGCAACCAGCAAAATTGGCAGCAGTATGAGTTGGGCGCGCACGACGCTGTCAACGTGCGCTTTTTGAACAACATCGTCGTGGCCGATAGATATCGCAAGGTTAACGGCGCTTTGCAACCCGGCATTACCTACGATTACAACCTGTATTTCGGTAGTTCGTTGGTTGACGCCAAAGGCCCGCACGACATTGTAGCCGACCCGCTGTTCGTGGTGCCCTCGACTAATCGCCGCGACAGCAATTTTCGCTTGCAACCCGGCAGCCCGGCGTTGGAATCGGGACTCAATGACCCCCTCATTCCCGCCACCGATCTCAACGGCAAGCCTCGCGGCGATAAACCAAGCCGGGGCGCCTATCAAAATTGAAACGCTTGATTTTTTCTCTCGCCTTTTTGTTGAACCTCGCATTTTGCGCCACCGCACAAAATGAACATACCGCAATGCCAACAATTCCGAGCAACGCGCAATGGCAAAAACTGCCGCCACATCCGCGCCTTTTTGCGAACGCGGCGCGTTTTGCAACGCTGAAAACGCAAAACGACGCGGTTTCGCAGCAGATTTTGGCGCTGTTGCGGCGCGAGGGCGAGCAAAAATTAGTCGCGCCAAAAATCGTTTATCCAGCGACGGGCTTCAAATTCAGCGCGGTGCGCGAAGTGCAAGGCCGCGTTTTCACTTTAGCCATGCTTTATCGCGTGACGGGCGAAAAACGCTACTTCGAGCGGGCACGGCAAGAGCTTTTACAACTCGCGGCGCTGCCCGATTGGTGTCCGAGCCATTTTCTTGACGTCGGTGAAGCCTCATTAGCCGCCGCTGTGGGTTTGGATTGGTTTTACGACGACCTGACAGCACTGGAACGTGACCAAATCGCGCAAAGCATCGTGAAAAACGCGCTTTTGCCGTCGCTCGAAGTGCAAGAAGGCACCGGAAGTTGGGTGGATGGCGATTTCAATTGGAACCAAGTGAGTCACGGCGGATTAGTCGCTGGGGCGTTAGCCGTCGCCGAACGAGAACCAGAATTAGCGCGCAAAATTGTGGAGCGTGCGCTCAAAAATTTGCCCAAAGCGGCAGCGGTTTACGCGCCCGATGGTTCGTATCCCGAAGGGCCAAGTTATTGGTCTTATGGCACGATGTTTCACGTCCTGCTCATCGAAGCATTGCGTAGCGCCTTTGGCACTTCGTGCGACTTGGAAAAAGCGTCCGGATTCCTCCAAACCGCCGAATTCAAGCTGCAAATGGTCGCACCGAGCGGCGGCGATTACAACTTTTCGGATTACCACGCGGAAAACCTCAACGAGCCGGTCATGTTATGGTTTGCGCGCGAGCAGTATCGCCGAGAATTGGCTGAGGCCGAATTGGAAAACCTTGCGCAAATGCACGCCGCGCTGAGCGCAAAGACGCCGCAAAAAACGCGCAATGCCAGTCGCCATCTGGCGTTGGAACTGCTTTGGTGCGCCGACACTTTGCCGCAGAAAAACCAAGTTTTGCCACTGCATTGGACGGCGGGCGGCGCTTTGCCGCTGGCAGTTTTGCGCTCGGCGTGGAACGATTCTCGCGCGACTTTTGTGGCAATCAAAGGCGGCACGCCGCATCAATCGCACGGCCACATGGACGCGGGCAGTTTCATTCTCGAAGCCGACGGCGTGCGTTGGGCACTGGATTTGGGCACCGAAAATTACAACAAAATGCGCGAGGCGAAGCTGAATTTGTGGAGCTACGCGCAAGACAGCACCCGCTGGACGACCTTTCGCATCGGCCCCGAAGCGCACAACATTGTGCGCTTCAACGGCGCCTTGCAAGAAGTAAACGGCAAAGCCGAAATCCGCGCCTTGCCAACCGAAAATGGCATCGCGGGCAACGTTGTCGAATTATCGCCACTCTATAAAAGCCAAGTCGAAAAAGTGTCGCGCCGCGTGAAATTGCATCCCAACCGCAGCGTTTCCATCGAAGATGAGTGGACAACCAGCGAAAAGGCCGTGGATTATGCGTTTCAATGGCTCACGACGGCAAAAATCACGCACACGCCACGCGGTTTGAGGCTCGAACAGGCTAAAAAAAGTTTGGACTTGCAAATCGAAGCGACGGCGGCTTTCAAAATCAAACTTGAAGACGTTTCGACATCGAAAAACGTGCAGGATTCGCCTAATCCCGGCCTGAAACGCATCATAATTAAAATGCAATCCGCCGCGCACAGCACGACAATTTTGAAGGTCAAAGCCGTTCCGGGCGATGCCGTTGGCTTGAATTGATTTCTGGGAGATTTCTAAGCAGGACACTGCTCCAAATACATTATGAAAAACCTTTTTCAACTTCTTTTGCTGGTAATATTTGGCCTTGTTGCGGCGCCGCTTCGGGCTGCTGCGCCGCCGTCTACGCTGCTCGCGCAAAACGGCACATCGGTTTTAGTCGCCGATTGGCGCGCTGCTGCTTTAGCCGGTTGGAAAACGCCGCCGACCTTTGGCCGCATCGAAGGCAGCGCCGATGGCGCGAAACTCATCACGACGGCGCAGCCGGAGCGCGTTTATAACTTGCAAATCGCGCTGCGCAACCAGATTGCGCTCGCCAAAGGCGACACGCTTTTGATTCGCTTCGCGGCGCGTTCGCTTCAGCCCGCTAAAATTTCTGGCGTCACCAAATTGGGTGTCGGTTTCGGCAAAGCCTCGCCCGATTGGGATCGTTCTTACGGCGGAGAAATCAGTCTCGCGGCGGATTGGATGCGCTATGACATTCCTTTCACCTGCCAAAACGATTTCGCGGCGAGCGAAGCGCAAATGACTTTTACTTTCGGATTTCCGGCGCAGCAAGCCGAAATCGCCGACGTGCAATTGCTGCGTTTTGGCGCCGAAATCAAGCCCGAATCGCTGCCCAAAACCAAACGCTACGCCGATAAATTTGCGCCCGAAGTCGTCGCGCGCGAGTTGCAGCGCGTCGCGGCCATGAAACGCGAACTCGACGCCGTAAAAGACCCCGCGCCCGCCAACGGCCACATTCTTTACATCGCCCAAAACGGCGCAGCGACTGGCAACGGTTCGAAAGAAGCGCCGTTTGCCACCATTCCGCAGGCCTTGGCCATCGTGCAACCGGGCGATACGATTCAAGTCGGCGCGGGCGAATATCGTGAGCCGCGCGGCATTTCCATCAAAAAACCGGGCCGTCCCGATGCGTGGATTCACCTGCAAGCGGCGACGGGCGCGCGACCTAAAATCGTCACGTCGTTTTGGAGCGGCATCGAATTGCGCGGCGGCATTGGCTACGTCGAAATCAAAGGCTTTGAACTGGAATGGGTGCCGGATGCCGAACTCACAAAAGCAAGTCCGAATGCCATTCATGGCTCCGGCATCGCGCCGATGTATGCCACGCATCACGTTCGCATTCTCAACAACGTGATTCACGGTTACGGCACCGGCGGCATTTCCGCGCTTGACTGCGATTATCTGCACGTCGAAGGCAACGTCATTTACAACACCGCCAAAACTTCGCCGTATGGCGGCAGCGCGATTTCGCTATGTCGCGCGTTCAACTTCGATGAAAATCCCGGTTATCACAACGTCATCAGAGGCAACGTGTGCTACGACAATGAACTCAAGGTTTCCACGAACTTAAACTCAGGCGGCAACGGCAAAGCATTGACCGACGGCAACGGCATCATCATTGATTCTTTTCAAGTCAGCCGTGCCAATCCATTGAGACCGCACGACGCAGACCGCGACGGGCCTTTGCTGGCCTATCGCCATCGCACGCTGCTCGAAAACAATCTGGTTTACGACAACGGCGGGCGCGGCCTGCACGTTTTCCGCTCCGACAAAGTGGACATCATCAACAACACCACTTACATGAACCAAAAAACGCCCGAAATTAGCGCCGGAGAAATCACCTTTATTCAATCGGTGGACGGCGTTATCGCCAACAACGTGTGCTATGCGCGGCCCGGCAAGCGCGCCAACACGCAAGACGGCAGTTCGCTGGTGATTTGGATCAATAATCTGTTTTTCAACAGCGACGACCTGCTAATTCACGACGGCCTGATTCAAGCCGACCCGCAATTCGTCGGCGCCGCATTGGACGCCAAACCCGACGCTTTTCGCCTCAAACCTGGCAGCCCGGCGCTGAAAAAAGGCCTGATTCCCATCGCGCCACGCACCGACCTAAGCGGCGCGCCGCGTCCTGCCAACGGCCCGATTGATTTGGGCGCGTTTCAAACGCCGTAAAGCAACCCAAAACGACGAGGGGAATCGCCAAAACACTTCTTCCTTTTGGCGAAACGACGAGAAAAGCAGATTCAACCAAAAGCATCGTTTGAAAGATTTTCATGTATTACCAACCCACACCCGAACAAATTGAAAGTTACCGCGAACAGGGATTTCTTGTCGTAGAAAATTTTCTGTCGCCCGACGAACTCGAACACTGGCGCGAAGTTACGATGGACGCGGTAGCG
The DNA here is from genome assembly GCA_031372065.1 of Abditibacteriaceae bacterium. GTDB lineage: Bacteria > Armatimonadota > Abditibacteriia > Abditibacteriales > Abditibacteriaceae > DASWNL01. The sequence continues at coordinate 12,540 of JANMKN010000035.1, forward strand.
CAGCGTTTGTCAACTGCTTCCGGCAACCTCTGGCCTTTGTCGAATCAGAATAGTCCCGACGAATTCTACGCGCAGGTTTTCACACAATGTCTGCGTTTGGCCGATACGCATGACGGAATGCGTGAACTGATGTGCGATGCGCGTTTGGGTGAACTCGTCGGCACGTTGGCCGAAGTGGACGGCATTCGCATCTGGCACGATCAGGCGCTGTTCAAGCCGCCATTTGGCAACGCGACCTCGTGGCACATTGACAACCCCTACTGGAGCTTTTTCTCCAAAAATGCAGTGTCCATTTGGGTCGCGCTCGACGACGCTACGCTCGAAAATGGGTGCTTATATTATCTGCCCGGCACCCACAAAACCGCGCGCTATGACAACGTCGGCATCGGTCAAAATCAGCGCGATTTATTTAAGCATTATCCCGAATGGACGCAAATTCCTTCGGTGGCGGCTCCGGCCAAAGCGGGCTGGGCAGTAGTTCACAATGGCCTCACCGCACACGGTGCGGGCGCCAACATGACCAACGGGCCGCGCCGCGCGATGGCCTGCGCTTATATGCCCGACGGCTCCACCTTCAACGGCCAAAAGAACATTATGCCGCCGAAACTCCGCGACTCTTACCAAGTCGGCGACGTGCTAAATTCCGATTGGAACCCGCTTATTTGGTCGAAAAACGCGATAGCCGCCGTATAATTTTGCCGTTCGGAAAAGCGGCGCGCACGAAACCGCAGTCAAAGTGCATTCCGAGCCGTTTTTCATACTTTTTCGGCATTTTAAGCAAAAAAACTTGGCTTTGTGGTTTAAAAACGGCGCAGCGAGCCGGGCGGCTGGCCGGTGAATTGTTTGAATTGGCGCGCGAAAAAATAAGCATCGGAGTAGCCGAGTTGACGAGCAATTTGGTCGAGTGTGAGATCGCTTTCCAGCAGCAATTGGCGGGCGCGTTCGATGCGCGTTTGAATGACAAAACGCGCCGGTGACGTGCCAAAAGCGCGGCGAAAGCGGCGCGTAAATTGGGCGCGCGATAAATGCACGCGGCGCGCCATTTCGTCTAATATCCACTCGCGTTGCGGCTGGCGGCGAATTTCGGCGGCTAAGGCTTCTAAAACCGCGTCGGCGGGCGCGGTTTCGTGCAGCATTTCGTCGCGCAATTGCCACAAAAGCGCGACGAGCAGCGCCGCCGCCTGCTCTTGAGCCGCTTTATCGCCGCGCCGCCACAATCGTTCAGCGCGATGCGCCGATGCTACAAAGAAATTCATGTCGCGCACCAACAAAGGACGCGGAAAATCCACAGGCGGCAGCAAGAGGCCGTTTTCGTTCACAGGCTCGAAATGGCAGTAAAAGACTGTCAGGCGTTGCCGTTTATCTTGCGTGGCGCACGGTTGGTCGCCGGGATTCCAAAGGAAGCAAACGCCCGGATAGACTTCGATTTTTCGCTCCTCAATCGTCACTTCGCCGCGTCCGGCCATGACAAACCAAAAATCGTGGTCGGGCAAAGGCACTGCGTTCCATTGCCAATCCTCGCCGCATTCGTAAACTTGTGGCGCGCAATTCAAACGCAGGCGCGGCGGCAAATCGAGTGGGTAATTGGAATGCGTTGTCATGAGCCGATAATACAAGAATTTACGTCGCCCGTCCATTGGATAATGGCACGCTACGGGGCAAAATGAATGGCATGGAGAAAATCTCATGACAAATACCTTGCTAACACCCGTTGCCAACGGGCTTTTGCCCTGCCCGCTTCAGCTTTTGCCGCAGCAAATAGCGCAGTATCAGCGCGATGGTTTTATTGCGTTTGAGAATGTGCTGTCGCCCGCCGAAGTCGAAGCCGCCAAAGCGTCGCTGAATGCCGTCATTGAGGCGCTGCGTTTTCGGCATCGCACGACGCAAAACGCTTATGGCGAAGTGTGGGAAGCGCTGGATAACGCCAGCAAAGTGCAGTTTTTGCGTGGCTACGAGCCAAACGGCCCGGACGACCCCGAATTACCGCAAAAAGTGCGGAAATTCCATGAATTCGTTGGCGTAGATGAGCATTTGACTTATTTGATGCACAAGCAGCCCAAAATTCAAGGTGTTTTAGCTTCGCTGCTCGGCGCCAATCCGTTACCCACGCAAGATATGGCGTTGCTCAATCCGCCGTTTATCGGCTCCGGCAAGCCGTGGCATCAGGACGACGCGTATTTCAACATCGTGCCGCTGGACGCGGTTTGCGGCGTGTGGATCGCGCTTGATGAAGCCGGAACCGACAACGGCTGTATGCACTTTTTGCGTGGCTGGCACCACAAAGGCGCGTTGCGTCATTTTCACGGCAGCGATTGCGAAATTGCGGCAGATCGCCTCATCGAAGACGAGCAAGTCGCGGTGCCTTTGCCGCCGGGCGGCGCGGTTTTCTTTTCGGGAATTTTGCCGCACCACACTTACCCGAATACTTCGCCGCTTTCGCGCCGCGCGCTACAATATCACTATCGTTCCCAAGATTCGCGGCGCGCGACGGACGAAGAATACGACGCCATTTTCGCCGAAGCCGACGGCTCGCCCGCCAGTTGCGCAGCGGCGCGGCGGCGGGGATTTTAAAGCGCGCTTTTGGCGACTTCATTTTCGCTATGCAGATTCAACCAACTGTGATTGCCGCGCCGTCGGGCATCGAATTGGATGCGCCACAGCCAACTGCCGCGCCTAACGCAAAATACTCCTTCGAGACGGGCCGTTTTCGCTTGATTCAAGTGGTTTTGCGCGACCAAAGCGACATTCGCGCCGAACTCGTCCAAGAAAATGAGTGGCTGCTTTTCACCTGCGAAGGCGAAGTTCAGTTGCAGGGCAACGTTTTCGTTTTAGAAGACATTATCGAAGGCAGCGGCACGGTTTTCGTTAAAATCGCGCCTTTGCCGCACGCTCGCGCCACCAAAAGCGCGTGGGATGTATGCTTCAAGGGCAGCGGCCATTTTGAACTGAACGAAAACGATGGCTACGAGTGGCGTGTTGTGCCCTATGGAGGCGCAAAGTGGGGACGCATCGCGGCTTTGCACGCTATGCAGCGTGAAATTCGGCCTTATAATCCGCGTCAGGACGGGCTTTTGCTGACCAACACTTGGGGCGACCGCAGCCGCGACGCGCATCTCAATACGCCATTTATGGAGCGCGAAATCGAAAGCGCCGCACGTTTGGGCGCCGATGTGGTGCAAATTGATGCGGGTTGGCATCAAGGCGTGGACGCTAACTCGGTCAAATCGAAGGGCGATGGTATTTGGGACGGATTTTGGGTTAGCGACCCCAATTTTTGGGAAGTTGACCTCGAACGCTTTCCTGAAGGTTTGCAGGCGCTTTTCGAACGGGCGCGGGCCAAAAATCTCCGCGTGGGTTTGTGGTTCGCGCCCGATTCCTCGAACGAAGCCGCCAACTGGGAGCGCGATGCCGATTTGCTGCTGCGCCATCACCGCGAATGGGGCGTGGATTTTTTCAAAATAGACGCGCTCAAAATCACCACGCCGCAAAGCGAAATCAACTTCAAAAAGCTCTTCACCAAAGTGAAAATCGAATCAAACGGCGCCGTAACTTTCGACCTTGACATCACGGCGGAGCATCGTTTCGGCTATTTCGGCTTAATTGAACCCGGCCCGCTTTTTGTCGAGAATCGTTACACCGATTTTCATCGCTACTGGCCGCATCACACACTGCGCATGGCGTGGCAACTGGCGCACTGGATTGACCCGCTGCGCCTGCGCCTCGAATGGCTCAACAACGCGCGCAACATCGAAAAATATGAAAGCGACCCGCTGGCGCCGTCGCTTTATCGTCCCGACGCCGTTTTTGCCACAGTGATGATGTGCGCGCCGCTCGGCTGGTTTGAAGTTCAAAATCTGCCCGAATCCTACTTTGAAGAAGCCACGCCGCTGATTTCGATGTGGAAAAACGAGCGCGAAGCGATGCAAAACGGCACCATTTTGCCGGTTGGCGAGGCGCCGGACGGAATCGCGTGGACTGGCTTCGTTTCGATTGCCGCTGATCGCAAAAGCGGTTACGTTTTGCTGTTTCGCGAACTCAACGAAGCGCCGGATTTTCAATTATCGATGCCGCTCATCGGCAAAACTGCCGGCACCGTCGAAGTTTTAGGCGGAAACGGCACCGCGAGGCTGCAAAACGGCGTTTTGACGGCCCAAATCCCCGAAAAACTGCGCTTTTTGTGGCTACGGTTTCACATTCAATAACCGCGCGAAGAATCCAAGTTTTTAGTGTCATGCCCAATCATTCTCCGTTGAAACTCGCCGTCGTCACTGGCGGCCATCCGTTCGATGTCCCAGCCTTCGAACACGTCTTTCGCGCCATGAAAAGCGTGGATTTTTATGTGCAATCGCTCGACGATTTCACGTGTTTTCCCAAAGCGGCGGCGCAATACGATGTGGTGCTGTTTTACACCATGCACTGTTTCAAACCCGGCGACGCCTTGCCGTGGTTTCAGAAAAACGTCTTTTCAACGTTAGAACAATTGGGCACGACTTCGCAAGGCATTGTGGTTTTGCATCACGCGCTTTTGGCGTTTCCCGACTGGCCACTGTGGCGCGAACTAACGGGGCTTTATGACATTTCGTTCGGCTACGAAAACGGGCAAAGCGTGACCAGTTTTCCCAAGCCGCACGTCATTACCAAAGGCACCGACGCATGGACAATGACCGATGAAATCTACACTATGTCCGACGCGAAACCCGCAGACGGCAACGAAATTTTGCTGACTACCGACCATCCGCGCAGCACCAAAGCACTCGGCTGGACACGCCAATTCCGTCAAAGCCGCGTTTTTTGCTATCAACCCGGCCACGACGCTCGCGCCTTTGAAAACGAAAACTACCGCCGCATTTTGGAACGCGGTATTTTGTGGTCGGCGGGGCAAATCTAAGAACGTGATGGCTGAACATAAAAGCACAAGCGCATATCGTTTCTAAATGTCCTCGCCGGGGTAGAGAATAGGATGAGTGCCGGGATGATTTTCGCAAATTTTATAAATGCCCTGCGCGATAAATAATTCGACGATATCAGGGTCAATGCGCTCGTTACGTGCTTCGAGTTCGAGAATTTGCAAGGCGCGTGAGGCAGGCATAGATTTTTTATAAGGCCTATCAGAAGCGGTCAGCGCATCGAAAATATCCGCGACGGTCATCATGCGGGCGCGCAACGGAATTTGATCGCCGCCGATGCCGCGTGGGTAGCCGGTGCCATTGAGTTTTTCGTGATGGCACCACGCCAATTCAGGAATGGCGGCGAATTCGGGCGTCCATTCGATGCGTTCTAAAAACTCATAAGAAAGCTGCGCATGGCGCTTGATTTCCTCGAACTCGGCGGGAGTTAGCGAGCCGCGCCGCACGCACAAAGTTTGATATTCTTCCTGCGATAAAATGGGGCTGGCCTTGCCTTTTTCGTCGGTGTAGTCCATCTCAATCATTTTGCGCAGCACCATCACTTGCTGGGCATATTCCTCGTCCGGCACATAAGTCACCGCTGGATCGTTGATTTGCGTGAGGAGGCGGATGTCTTCTTCGATTTCTGCGACATTCTGGCGCGTTTCGGCATCCACTTTTTGTATTTCGATCAGCGCTTCTGCGCGCGGCAATTCCAGCAGCAAGGCGATTTTTTTCTCAGCGCCTTCTTTTTCTTTGTCGCGCGCCAAAATAATTAAGCGATCGCGCACGCCCAAAAAATAAGCCGGTTCCAGTTTGTGGCTTTTGGTGAGAATTTTCTCGCGCACGCCGATTTTGCCGAAGTCGTGCAGCATCCCGGCGTAGCTGAGTTCGCGCAATTCGCGCGAAGAGAAATGCACGTCTTTGAATGGCCCTTCGCTTGCGGCGGAGGCGGCGCGGGCCAGCGCCATCGTCATTTCGGTGACGCGCGCCGAGTGGCCGCTGGTGCTGGGGTCGCGATCTTCAATCGCAGAAGCGGCGGCGGTCACAAACGAAGCAAATAATTTTTCTATTTGCTTCAAAAGTTGAGTGTTTTCCAGCGCGACAGCGGCTTGCGAGGCCAAAGTCGCCGCTAATTCGGCGCGTTCGCTATCGAAGGAAATCACTTCGCGCGCCACGATTTCTTCGGTGACGTTGCCGTTTTCGTCAGCCAAACTCAGTCGCGGGTCGCGCTTGCGATTGATGAGTTGCAATACGCCAATGACGTTTCCGGCGTGGTTTTTGAGTGGCACCACTAAAACGCCTTTGGTGCGGTAACCGTTTTTGATGTCGAAGTCGGAATTAAAGCGGTAAGGCGCGTCGCTGGGTAGCTGATAGGCGTCGTCGAAGCAAAAAGTTTCGCCATGCAAAGCCGCATAACCGGCCAGACTGGACGAAGTCACCGGAAATGTAACGTTGGTATTGAGATTAGGCTTGGAATCGTTTTGAGCAGCGCGAAAATGCAAATTAATGCTGCCCGTTTTGGCCTCGTCGAGCGGGTTTTGGTCGTTGTCTGTGCGTTGCACGGTATAAATGCTGCCGGCATCGGATTCCGTCAGTTCGCGCGCTTTTTTGAGGATTAAATTGAGTAGCCGATGAATATCACGTTCGGCAGACAGCGCCAAACCAATGTCGCTTAATAAACGCAAACGATGCGCTGTCACGCCCTCGTTTTGCGCTGGGCCATCTGATGAATTTTGCGACGTGCCAAAAGTGTTGTTCATACTGGTTGTTTGATGCACGCTACTATCGCTTTCAGTATCAAATATCCAGCCTTCAATATCCAGTATCAAAATCTATACATTCACAAGCAGCATCAAAACTCCAGCATCCAGTTTCAATCGCCCCAGCGCAGTTTTTGGCGCAGGCGCGAATAGAAACCATCGCCGGGCGCCACTAAAAGGCGAGCTACGGTGGAATCGCGGCGCACGCGCACGATGTCGCCGCTTTGCAGTGCCACACCGATTTGCCCGTCCACCGTGAGCATGGCTTGCAATTCGCCGGGCGCGACTTCATCGCCTTCCCATTCGGCTAAAATTTCCACGGTTTCATCGGGGCCAACGACGAACGGACGCAGCATCAAAGTGTGTGCGCAAATCGGGCAAAGCAGCAAAAGTGGCACGCTGGGATGCACAATCGGGCCGCCTGCGGAAAGCGCATAGGCGGTAGAGCCTGTCGGCGTCGAAATCACTAAACCATCAGCGCGCACAGCAGCGACTAATTCGCCTTCGACATAGATATTCAAGCGCAAAATGCGCGCTAAAGCACTTTTGGCGACAACGGCATCGTTTAAACCCAAACTGCCGCCGACTTCGCGATAATTCGCGCCGATAATTGAGCGGCCATCGGGTGGACGATACGACTTATTGTCTTGACCCGTTTCACGCCGCAAAACGCGCGCGTCTAACATCATGCGTTCTTCAATTTCAAAGGCGCCGCTACGCAGCATTGCGAAGGCGTTTTCCAATTCTTCAGGGCGCACCGACGAAAGAAAACCCAAGCGACCTAAATCCACGCCTAAAATCGGCGTGCCAAACGGCGCGGTGGCACGGGCAGCAGCCAAAATACCGCCATCACCACTGAAAACCACCAACGCATCACGCGAAGCGACTTCGACTTCCGGAGCACCTAAAGCGGGCCGATTCAAATCGTGTGCCCACGAATGCGGCAGACTCACTTGCACGCCCACCGCCTCGCAGAGCGCGATCAATTGCAAAACCAAGCCACGCGCCCGCGCTTTGCCCGGTGCCGCGAAAATACCGAGGGATTTCATTTCAGTGGTCAGTGGGCGGTGGCCAGTGGGCGGAAAAACTGACTACCGCTCACTGACCACTGACTACTGTTACCCGACTTTCGTGTTCTGCATCAGGCGGTCACGATTGTTTTTGGCTTCGGGGTAATTGGGGTCTAATTCGACGGCTTTTTTATAGGCTTCGAGCGCACCCGCTTTGTTGTCTTGCGCTTCCAAAACCGCGCCCAAATTGTTTTGAGCAGTGGCGTTGGTTTTCTCTTTGGCGATGACTTCGCGGTAAACTTTTTCGGATTCGCTATATTGCTTGTTGTAATACAGCGCCAAGCCCAAATTGATGCGCGCCGTGTTGTTGTCCGGCGCGGCTTCAAGCATTCGGTTGTATTCAAAAACCGCGTTTTTATAATCTTGCTGATTCAAGAAATTCTCAGCGAGTCCGGCACGCGCACCAGACACCAAAGCGGCGAGTTGGGCTTTGCGGTCAGTGTCGTTTTCGGCGCGCCATTGTGGTTCGATGGTCGTCAGAAGCGCGCGCCATTCCTTGTCGGCGGCCATGTATTTCGCTTTGGATTCTTCGTTTTTCTTCGCGTCGGCCAAATTGCGCGCTTGTTCGGAGTAGACAATTGCTAAATTATGCCGCGCATCGGGCGATTGCTGGTCGAGTTTCAAGGCTTGTTGCAATTCGTTGATGGCGTCGTCGTATTTGCCGCGCTTGAAATGAATGCGTCCGACATTGTTGTGAATCGCGGCGTTTTTCTCGTCCAATTTTTCGGCTTTGGAGTAAGCCTCCAGAGCCTTGTCGAAAATGCTGGCATAATCGTAAGCCACGCCCAAATTGAACCAGCCGAGCGAATCTTCTTTGCGAAGCGCGACATAGCGCGTGAGTTTGTCTTGGGCTTCGGGCCAATTGCGTCTTTCGATGAAAATCGCGCCCAACTGCAAAAGCGCTTCAGCACTTTGCGGATCGGTGCTTTGCGGGTCAAGTTCGATAACTTTCGCTAAGAACGGCACTGCGTCGTTTTTGCGATTGCTATTGATGAGCGCCAAGCCTTTATGCAATTGGTAAGCTGGCTCTTTGGGCATCGAATCAATGGCTTTGGTGTAAGCGCCCAACGCACCGGCCCAGTTTTTCTGGTTTTCGTAGGCTTCGCCCAAAGCGTCATAAAGCGCGGCCACCATTTCCGGCTGCGTGGAGTTTTTAACTAAGGTTTCAAGATGCGGCGTGGCATCAGCGTAGCGTTTTTGCGCGAGCAAAGCAAAAGCCAGATTATATTGCGCGTCGCTGGCTTTTTTGTCGAAATCCATCGCTTTTTTGTAAGCGGCGATGGCATCGGAGGGCTGATTTTTGTTCCAGTAAACCAGTCCCAAATTGTTATAAAGCGTGGCCTTGCCCGCTGTGTCGGCGGGCGAAATCATCTTTTCAGCGGTTTGTAGGGCGCTTAGAGCTTCGTCGAATTTTTCTTGTTTCAAGCGCACAAAGCCTAAAAACATAAACGAACTGGTGTCTTTGGGATCAAGCGTCACAGCTTTTTCAAAATTGGTGGACGCCATTGCCCAATCGCTTTTGCGCACGGCGTCCAAACCCGCATTATAAGCCTGAATAGCCTGTGCCTTGACATCCGCTGGCGATGTTGCAGGTGCGGCAGTTGTGGGCGTGGCAGTTGTCGGTGCGAGAGTTGTCGGTGCTTCATCGGCACCAACTCGATTCCCTTCGATAACGGACGCCGCGCCCAACACGCCGAACACAATAACAGGCAGCATTTTGGGCACTACTTGTGTCATTTCAAGCGTCATCTTCGGCAATCTGTGCCCTATGCGTCGTTTCATACTTTGTATTCCTCCAACAAGCCCGATTTTTCGGGACTGGGATATATCCTTTCGTCACGCGACACCCTTTTGACAAGCGCCGCCCGCTTTTGTGTGTTGCGCTACTGACTAACAGCGCCCAGAGCCGCCGTTTTGCGCTTATGTTCGGGCCGCCGTTCGGTTTTTCGTTCCAGCCCGGTGCGCATTTTGAAAAGCAGGCCGGCGGCGTCAAGGCCATATTCACGGCGCTGAATTTTTTGCGCGCCGTGATGCACAAATTCATCCGGCCCGGCGCACAACGTCACCGGCACCAAAATCTCTTCGCGGTGCAACAATTCCAAAATCGCCGAGCCAAAACCGCCGCACATAGTATTTTCTTCAATGGTAACAAGGCGTTTGGCGCGCCGCGCCAAATCGCAAATCATGGCTTCATCAAGCGGCTTGGCAAAGCGCGCGTCCATCAAGGCCACTTTGCGGCCTTCGCCGATCAATACATCTACGGCTTGCTTGGCCGGTTGCACGCTGTAACCGATGGCGATAACGGCCAATTCCAATTCGTCTTCTGTAGACCCAATGGGTGCCCCTCGCAGCATCTTGCCTTTGCCGACAGGAAACGGTTCAAGCGGCACTTCGGCTAAATTGACGCCTTCGCCCACGCCGCGCGGATAACGCACGGCTGCCGGGCCTTCGAGCGTTAAACAGGTGGTCAGCATTCGCTTGAGTTCGCCTTCGTCGCTCGGCGCCATAATCGTCATGTTGGGAATGGAGCGCAAGTAACTTAAATCGAAAAGTCCTTGATGGGTGGCACCGTCTTCGCCGACAAAACCGCCGCGATCAAGCGCAAAAGTGACGGGCAAACCACCTTTGGTCACCTGACAAACATCGTGCAGAATCTGGTCGTAGGCGCGCTGCATAAACGTCGAATAAATCGTTACCACAGGCCGCAAACCGCGCAAAGCCATGCCCGATGCGAAGGTGACGGCGTGTTCTTCAATCATGCCGACATCAAAGCCGCGATCAGGAAACTTTTCGATGAATTTATCAATGCCCGTCCCACCCGGCATGGCGGCGGTAATGGCGACAATGCGCGGGTCTTTTTCGGCCAGTGCAATCAGCGTATCGGCGAAAACCTGCGTGTAAGTGAGCGGCGCTTTGGGTTTGACAAGGCCCGCTTGGTCTTCTTGTGGCTCGTCTTTGCCAACCAATTTGAAATCAGCGGGCGTGGCGGCGTGCCATTTAATTTGGCCGTCGTCGGCCTCGGCTTTTTCCCAGCCCTTGCCTTTTTTGGTGACAGCGTGAATGAGAACAGGCCCGCCAAGAGCCTTGGCGGTTTTCAGTGCGCCGATTAATTCGGGCATCGAATGGCCGTTGACCGGGCCAATGTAGTGATAACCGAGTTCCTCGAACCACATTCCGGGCACCACCATAGATTTAATGCCGGCGCGCAGTTTTTGGCCCGCTTCGATGACAATTTCGCCGCCGGGCAGTTTCTTGAAGACTTCCTCCAAATTTTGGCGCGTGTGGCGATAAGCCGGGTCGGTGCGCACGCGGCGCAGATAATCGGCCAGCGACGAATGATTGTGGCTGATGCCCATTTCGTTGTCGTTAAGCAGCACAATAATGTCGCGTTTCATGTTACCTGCCTGATGCAAGCCTTCCAGCGCCATGCCGCCTACTAATGAACCATCGCCGATGACCGCAACCACCGTTTCATCGCCGCCGAGCGCATCACGCGCCACAGCATAGCCAAGCGCGGCAGAAATCGAAGTCGAACCGTGACCGGGATTGGTGGTGTCGTGTTCGGATTCCTCAACGCGTGGAAACGGCGCGATGCCTTGCCACTGGCGCAGCGTGAAAAATTGATCGCGCCGTCCCGTGAGGATTTTGTGCGCATACGCTTGATAACCGACATCCCAGACGATTTTGTCCTTGGGCGAATTCAAAGCGTAATGCAACGCAATGCAGATTTCGACGCAGCCGAGTGGCCCGCCAAAATGTCCACCATTTTGCGCAATGGTGTTGATAATATGCCGCCGCAACTCGTCCGCTACATCCGGCAGTTGATTTACGTTCAACTTTTTCAAATCGTCGGGGCTGTTAATGTGTTCGATGAAAGCCATAATTCAAATGCGGAGTGCGGAATGCGGAATTTCACACTCCGCACTCCGCATTCGCACTTACCTCTCCCTTTCCACTACGAAGCGCGCCAAGGCACGCAGAGAATCGGCTTCGGGGCCGAAAATTTTCAGACTGTCCATTGCCGCGTCACGCGATTCTTGCGCTTGCTGTTTAGCACCTTCCAAGCCAAAGAGCGCCGTTGCCGTTATTTTGTTGTTCTCAGCGTCCGAAGAAGCCTTGCCGGTCAGCGCCGGATCGCCGACAACGTCCAAAACATCATCGGAAATCTGAAACGCGCGGCCCAAATGCCGCCCATAATTGCGCAAGGCCGTAATTTGTTCTTCGCTGCCGCCTCCGGCAATCGCGCCCGCTTCGGCACTAACACAAATTAAAGCGCCGGTTTTGCGCGCGTGCATTTGCAAAAGCTGCGCGCCGGAAATATCGCTCGCTTGCGCATTTGACCACGCAATGTCTACCGCTTGACCGCCGACCATGCCCGCTTCGCCTGCTGCTTGGGCAATCAAGCGAATGAGGCGCACTTGACGCGCTGGTTCGTTGTCATCGGCGGCCAAGATTTCAAAAGCCATCGTCAGCAAAGCATCGCCTGCTAAAACGGCTTGCGCTTCACCAAAAGCCTTGTGGCAACTGGGCTGTCCGCGCCTTGTGTCGGCGTCGTCCATCGCGGGCAAATCGTCATGCACCAGCGAATAAGCGTGAATCATTTCCAGCGCGCAGGCGGGCGCTAAAGCGTGTTTTACAGCGCCGCGCGCCGCACCGCAGGCTTCGAGAACCAATTGCGAGCGCAGTCGTTTGCCGCCGCTAAAAATCGCATGGCGCATCGCCGCGCGCAATTGCGCATCGCTTTGCGCGTCCGAAGGCGAGGTTTTATCAGCTTTGCGCACCGGCAGCCAGTTTTGCAGGGCGTCTTCTATTAATTGCGGCGCAAAACGCCATTCAATCTCGGTCATATTTCAGGATTCACCGTCCTGTCCAGAGGGCACAACGGTGAATTATTCGTCTTCGTCGTAATCAATCGGCACGGTGACTAATTCGCCTTCGGGCGTGGCGATGAGTTCTTCCAAAAGCGCTTCGGCATTGCTCAAAGTGGCATCACAGCGATCTGCCAGCAATTGGCCGCGCCGCGCCAGTTCGACCAGTTGTTCGAGTGGCACGTCGCTATCTTCAAGAGCCTCGACGATAGTTTCCAGTTCGCGCAAAGCCTCTTCAAAAGAAAGAGTTTCGTCATTTATCATTCGTCAATCGTTACCTGCAAAGCGCCATCGCGCCAATGAATTGTTAATTTCTGTCCCGTTTGCACAGAAGCGGCGTTGGTCACCAGTTCACCGTTTTCGTCGCGCACTAAGACGAAACCGCGTTCAAGCGCGCGATCCAGCGTGCGTTGTGGATCAAGTGCCCGTAATTGTCCGCGTAGTGCCGTCAAAGCCTGCTTTTCTATTTTAACACGACGCCGCGCGGCGTCTCGCACGCGAGAGCGCAACTCGGCCACTTGAGTGCGTGATTTGCGCAAACGCGCCGTCGGATCGCTGAGGGCTTTGCGGCGGCGCGCGGCCTCCAAACGCTGCCGCGAAAGTCGCACTTCGCCCGCCACCGCGTTGAACATTCGTCGTTGCGCCTGATAAAGCGCTGCTTGCAAATCCACGATGTCCGGCGCGACTAACTCGGCGGCTGCCGACGGCGTGGGCGCGCGCAAATCGGCGACGAAATCGAGCAAAGTAAAATCAGTTTCATGCCCGATGGCCGAAATCAATGGAATCGGGCAGCGACTGGCGGCGCGCACTAAATCTTCGTCGTTGAAGCACCACAAATCTTCTGCTGAGCCGCCACCGCGCGCCATGATCAGCACATCCAAATCGTCCAAAGCGCCTGCCCAACTGAGGGCGCGCATTAATTCGGGCACTGCCGAAAAACCCTGCACCGCCGAGGGAATGAAAACAATCGTCGCCACAGGCCAGCGACGACGCAAAACAGTGACAACATCGTGCGCCACGGCGCCCGATGGCGAAGTAATCAAACCGATGCGGCGTGGATAATGTGGCAGCAACTTTTTGCGTTCGCTGGCGAACAAACCTTCGGCATCAAGTTCGTTTTTCAGTCGCTCAAAGGCTTCGGCGAGCGCGCCTTGTCCGTCGAAACGCAAATTGGTGACGATAAACGACACTTCGCCGCGCTGCGCGTAAAATTCGACGTGCCCGGTGGCAACGACGCGATCTCCATTATTGGGGCGAAATTGTAATTTCGCCGCGCTTTTTTTCCAACAACAGCAGCGAATTTGCGCGTTGCCATCTTTGAGGGTGAAATAAAGGTGCCCCGACGAATACGGCTTGAAATTAGAAATTTCGCCGCGCACCACAACATCGCACAAAATCGGATCAGCTTCCAAAACGCGCGCAATTTGCCACGATAATTCGCCTACCGACAGCACGCCATCGTGTTCTATTGGCGCATTTAAGGCTTCCTCAATTGATTCGTCAAAATCCTGCATCTCCAAAAGATTATCAAGAAACGCCAGTATTTGAGACAAAACGCCTGATTTGTCTCAAATATTGCACTGCATTATGGAAACATCACGAAGGCCGGACGCCAAAGCAACGGGCCGCCAAAGGATGATTTCAATGAACCAGACCATCGAAGAACACGCAGATATGGAACCAGCAACCCTTTCCGACAACAAAAAAGTTCGCACTTGCCCGCGTTGTGGCGGCACGCAGTTCGAAGCGGGTCACATGATGATTCCGCACGGCGGCGAAGTCATTTTGCGCTTGTTTAAGACTTCGATGATGCAGCGTTTTCCCAATATTTCCGTCAGCGCCGACATTTGTCTTTCCTGCGGCGCTCTCGAACTGAGCGCCGACCCCGAAAAAGCTCGCGACTTGCTGAAATAGATATTTTGAAAAAGTATCTGTGCTGATTCGGCGCGCGGGCTTCTCGCCCGAATTTTGAATGTGAATTGCGGGCGAGACGCCCGCGCTCCTTTTCCCAGCCCTCAATTTTGCCAGAAGTCTGATAAAACTCTTTACAAAGCACAGCAGAGATGGCCTGAACACCAATAATGACGTAAACTCCTTTATAATTTCGCCATCCTAATTTATAATTTCGCCATCCTAATTTATAATTTCGCCAT
>JANMKN010000041.1:0-7607 GCA_031372065.1 Abditibacteriaceae bacterium
GACGGTTCTTCTCTCAACGATTTCGCTGCTTGCATCCACTTTTCTTTCTATTTTTCTGCTATTTTTGCCGAATTTCTGCCGTAATCAGCGTTCGCCGCACTCTGGAACACTTTTTCTTGAAAGCGTGAAGACAGACTCTAAAACGTCCCAACCGCAGCACAACAAGGCGCTGCACCCGACCGCCTACAGCTTCGCTCGTTCCTCGCTCCGCTTCCGGCGGCGGGTGAGCTTGGTCGTTGGGCTGCGGCGCGCGGCTTTCGCGCGTGCCATCAGTTAAGAAGATAAACTCAAAGCAAGTGCGTCAATTCATTCAAAATCATGAAACTCTGGAAAAGAAGTAAATACGAACTTTATATCTCTATTCTCGTGGTATTTGTTCCACCGCTCATGGTTAGGACAAATCACACTATCACGTTTCCTCTCGGTTATGGACAAGTTCTTCTCACGTTGGCTTGCTTGCTCATTGGTTTTATAGGCTTGTATGGTGCCCTTGCGGACATCAAACACATGAATTGGCTTGAGCGTATGGTAGCGATAGTCTGGTTATTCTTGCTTCTTACCTTCACATGGCAATTTATCTATGGCAGTTTTATCAACCGCAGGTGATTTAGCGACCAATAGCCGGAACTGCCTCAACAGCGGCCCAACAAGGCGCTGCACCCGACCGCCTACAGCTTCGCTCGTTCCTCGCTCCCTTCCGGCGGCGGGTGAGATTAGTCGTTAGGCCGGTGCGCGCGGCTTGGATGGACAACCTAATTTTGTATACTGCTGGATATGGAAACGAATATGGAAAATTCTGACAATTCCGAGCCGGAGTCCAATTCACAAGCTGAGTTAGCTAAGTTTTGTTATGGCACAGCTTACTTGGCGCTGCCTAAGTTGCTTTTTGCCCAGACTGAGCGAACTATCGGCTACTTCGTTAATAACGAATATCCAGAAGGCCCATATCTTTACATGATGGCTACGCGGATTCTCAAAGTTGAACCTGTGCGGGAACACGCCCTATCATTTCAGGCACATTCTGGTGAGCTGTCGCCCAGAAAGAACTATCACATTTTGGAATATCCTACGCCACCGCCGTTTGATTTAGCTCAAAAGGACGCAGTATTGGCTCCATTCTTCTCAGCCATCATTCACAACACAGCCGATGCTGAGGTTGCTTACTACGTTTTAGGCCAGAATCCTGTGAGTGGGACTACCTTCAGAACCGTTACACCCGACGGTGCAAACGCGAACATGGGGCCAGGGCCACAACCTGAACTCGATACTTTCATTGAGTTTCTCAGGCAGCGAGCTTGAATCGCACGTAAACAACACCGGCCTAACAAGGCGCTGCACCCGACCGCCTACAGCCTGCGCTTTGCTTCGCTCGTTCCTCGCTGCGCGTCGCTCCGGCTTTCGGCGGCGGGTGAGCTTGGTCGTTCGGCCTCTGCGCGCTACTTGATAGCAGTTGAAACGCTAAAATGATAAAATTTAAGACATGAGCGTTAAAGAAATTGAACGAGCAATTACTCAGTTGCCAAGCAATGAAATCACAGAATTAGTGGCTTGGCTGGAAGATTATCATCATCAAATCTGGGACAAACAGATTGAGAATGATTTGGATTCCGGTCGTCTTGATTCGTTGATAGCAGAAGCAGAAAAAGAATATGAAGCGGGCTTGGCACGTCCGTTATGAAGCATTTCACTCTGCCCCGCTTTTGGAAGCATTACAATTCGTTACCAGAACAAGTGCAGCAATTAGCGGATAAAAATTACGCTTTGCTGCGTGCCGACCCGTTTCACCCATCGCTGCACTTCAAGAAAGTTGGCAAGAATAAACAGCTTTGGTCAGCGCGTGTTGGCGAACATTATCGCGCATTGGGCTTGGATAAAAGCGAAGGCGTCGTTTGGTTCTGGATTGGAACGCACGCAGAATACGACAAAATCTTGGTGTAACCAGCTAACAGCTGCCGAACAAGGCGCTGCACCCGACCGCCTACAGCCCTGCGTTTCGCTCGTGCCTCGCTACGCTCACTGCGCTTTCGGCGGCGGGTGAGATGCTGTGTTAATCGTCAAGGGCTTTTTCCGGTTTTCAGGGCGTTTGATCCGCAAAATTGGCGTCAAAGGGTTTGCCGCTTTTGAGAACGCCGAAAGCAATATGCAACAGTTTCCTCCCTGCCCAGAGGGCGCCCGCCGCTCCTATAATCAGCATCTTACTTTTGCCCTTGACAGATAGGCGCAAACCCAAAGCACGAATCAGCGGATTGAAACGCAACGCCGTGAGCGCCGGAAAATACAGCCCCTTGCGCAAACGAGACGAACCCGCTTTGGACAAACGCGAGCGTCCGCGCACCGACGTGCCCGACTGACGAATGCGCGGCACCAAACCGGCAAAAGCGGCGATCCTGCCCAAGGGGCGCCCGCTGGCACTTTGAAACTGTGCGGCGTCCACTTCGGCCAGCAGCAAAGCACTTGGCTTAGGATACTGTCTGGCCTTGGTGGCAAGGAAAGAGGAGTCAGGCGCTGATCTCACCCGCAGATTCGTAATCTGAGCTTAGTCCGTGCATCACTGACTCCTGTTTTTAACATACACGCTTGGTCGTTCTGCCGTCGCGCGCGGCTTGGCTGCGTGTCATACTCTGCGTTGATATGGATTCATTGATACACAGATTGAAAATCAAGCATTCCGTTGTTGCAGCGGCGAAGTTATTTCCGCCCGCCGATTTAGCCAAAGTTGAGCAAACTGAAGCGAAATTAGGCTTTTGCCTGCCGTTTTTGCTGCGCGACTTACTCACTCATGTAGCTAACGGCGGATTCGGGCCGGGTTATGGCATCTTAGGTGTTGAAGGCGGCGCACAAGATGATGATAAATCTTTCTTGGGTGCTTATTATTTTCTCTCACAAGATCCTCATCCCGACGAACCATTATGGATTTGGCCGAACCGATTAGTTCCGCTTTGCCATTGGGGTTGCGCTATTTATGCTTGTCTCGACTGCACACGAGAAGAAGCCCCAATCGTTGTTTTCGACCCGAACGGGCTGGCCTCATATTCGGGCCAGTCTTGGGGTAGTTGTTTCAGGCCGCACCGACCTTCACTTCAAAACTGGTTGGAGGCTTGGTTAGATGGTGTTGACCTCTGGAAAGAGCTGTATCCTGAATAAGCATATATTGATGTAATTCAAAGGAGAACGAACATGAAAAAGATTGTTTTGTGACGCTGAGTGTTGTTTTGTGTAAGTGGTGCGTGCAGATTGGATTCCTACTACACCATATGCCGACATTTTGCCTGCTGGTTTCACTTGCCCCCAACTCAAGATTAATAAAATGAAAACACATATCCTCACCTTAACTTTTGCTCTACTGTTCGCAAATTGCGGCTTCTGTCAAATTCCGGCCAATGATGACATCATCCGGCAAAAGTTGAACTTTCAAAGTAAAGACACTACGGCGGATGATTACTTGTTGACTTTAGGCGAAAAGTCGAACTTCAATATCCTCGCGGAGACCACCAATTTGCCAACGGAAGCGGATATTACGCGCGTCAACGATGATACTTTGTATGCCTTAATGTTTCAGTTCTCCAACACTTATGGTTTGGCTTGGCATCGCTTGGATAAGACAACTTTAATCTTCGCGCCGGATGCCGGTATTGATGAAATCACGCGCCTTTTAGGAGAACATCAAGCCTTTCCCTTGGATGCCTTAAATCCATCGAATCAAGCTAATATAGGCGCGATTATGGATTACGCTTTGCCTTTGCTGGCACAAAAGCAAAAGGCGGGCAAAAAGCCAGAAATTACGGTAAATTTTGCAAATTTACCTGCCGATTTGAAAACTCGTGTCATAAGCTGGGAGATAGGAGAGCCTATTGGCTTTGCTTTTTCGATGGGCGTCATGCAAATGCTGACCGATGATTTTTGGCAACGCGTCCGCCTCAGAAAAAGACCAGATTTGCAAAGCAATAACGTGTTTCTCGAAGAAGATATTCTTTTGCCGCAGGGTTTGGCCCACGCGCTGTGGGAAATTCCGGGGCCGGGAGCGCAAATCCATTTACTCCCACAACAACCTAACGATGTAAACCTGCCATCGCCACGCGCCGTGCAGGAAAAAGATTTTGAGCCGCTATGGAAGTCGTGGCAGCGCGCTTCTTGGGAAAAGCAACTGAGCAATGCAAAGTTGGATTTCAAGTGTCAGTTAGATAGTAAGCGCGTGCCCTTAAAAACCGTTTTAGAGCAAGTTTCTAAGCAATGCGGCGTGCCATTAGAAGCGGCCAAACCGCACAGCGAAAAACTCTTGACCTTGCGGGTGCGCGACTTGAAAGCGCGTGATATTTTGGGTGCGTTATCGCGCATGACGGGCGGCACATGGCAAAGCAAAGAGCAAGGTTATCTTTTGCAGGGCGCAGCCTCGCCGATGCAGCGCGCGCTTTTTCCATCCGATGATTTCGACCGTAATCGCTATCGCAACCGCACCGATTTTTATAAGGAAAGCCAAAAATATCTGACCAGCTTGCGCGATGCTATTTCGCGCGAGGCGGGCGCCCGGCTCAATACGCCCGAAGGCGTAGCATGGGCCGATTTATCCGAAGAACTGCGCAACGAAGTGCGCGCCGAAATCTCCGCTAAAGTAGGTGAATTTATATTGCGTATGCAAGGCAGCATTCAACCGTTGCTTGATGGTTCAATGCAAGTGTCTGTGCATCCCCTTACTGAAGGCGACTTGCAAACCTATCCGTTTACAGATTTGCAAAGCTTGGTGAAAAAAGGCGATCTTAAAATTGTGCTGGCTTCGCTGAAAAATGATGGCACCGTTTTGAAATCGGAATCTCTTCCTTTTAAAAAATGGCAAAAAGCAGGCAAGTAAGAGGGCGCGTGATAATCTATTGAAATCTCTGCACGATAAATCTATACCACGCAACCATCATCGCGGTTTTACCCTTGTGGAATTGCTTGTTGTTATAGCGATTGTCTCGGTGCTGGGCGCGTTTTTATTGAGCGTGTTTTCGCGGGCGCGCGAAACTGCACGCACTACCACTTGCAATGCCAACCTCAAGCAAATTGCCTTCGCCACCAAACTTTACGCGCAAGACAACGCCGGTTTTGTCGTGAACGTGCATGGTTTTAATACAGGTTACAATCCTGACTGTGCATGGGCTGACCGTGTTTTGCCTTATGTGCGTAAGACCTCTACGTTTGAACGCCCAGACCACGAACTCAACGAATATGTGCCCGGTTGTCCTGCCAGTGTAGATGGCGGTAATGCCGCTATGGAATGGGATGGCGGTTATATATTAGTCATTTTAAGCACCATAGAACGCACCTTCATTCACGAATCGCGTTTGCAACATCCGGCCAGCACAATATCCGCTTTGGATGACGATGGCGGATATATTCAGCCGGGCACCGATCCGCCCCCCTTTACAGCGCAAAGTGTGCTAACCCAAATTTATCCGGCCCGTCACGGTGATAAATACAACGTGCTATTTATGGACGGGCACACCAAACCGATGCGCGGTGAAGAGTTTGGCGTGCGCAGTTTGTGGACGGCCTCAGCCAACCCGCAATAACTACAAACTAACCTTCAAAATCTGATCAGCTTTGATATTTTTCAGTTCCTTGCGTTCGCCTGTTAGCCAACGAATCGTTAAAGAATATACTTGCGTGGCGTTGCCCAAACCGAAATGCAGGCGTGGGTCGCTGGACGAAAGATAACTGGATGCGGGCGAAACGTGCGCCGACCAAATGCGCTTTCCGGTTTTGATGGTAACGTGCGCGCCATAGGCAAAGCGATTGCTCTTCTTGCCACGCACATCAAGGGTCAGCCAGTGCGTTCTGTCACTGGATTGATTGTGCAGCAGTAGCGGATGGCCTTCGTAATCCACGGCCAGTAAATCCATTTTGCCGTCGTTGTCAAAGTCGCCCGTTGCCAAGCCGCGCCCGACGATGGGCTGCGCCATACCTCCGCCCAATTGCGGTGCGATGTCCAATAAACGGCGCGCGCTGCCTTTGACTGCCGGCACATTATGAAACAGCATGAGCGGCTGGCGCCACGTCGAAAGCGGATCGAGATCATCGGCGCGGTCATAAACATGACCGTTGGCAAAAATTAAATCGGGCCAGCCATCGTTGTCCACATCGGCCCATTTGGTGCCAAAACCCAGCGGTTTCAAGGTCGCTCCGGCAATGCCGGTGGCTTCGGCTTTATGCTCAAACAAGCCTTTGCCCGCATTGCGCAGTAGGGAATACGACTCATCGGAAAAAGCACTAATCGCCAAATCTTCGCGGTCATCGCCGTCATAATCGGCCCAATCGGCACCCATGGCGGCAATCGAACGGCCCGCCATGACGCCATACGCCGTGCCACTTTGCACGCCTTCGTTGCGAAATTTAAGTTGCCCCTGATTTATCATCAATTCGGCGGGCACACCATCGTTGCCCATGTAAAAATCCATGCGCCCATCGTCGTTTATATCACTAAAAGCCACCACCAGAGCCTTGCCGTTGGTTTGGTCGAAGCCAGATTGTTTTGTGACATCGGTGAAATGCCCTTTGCCATCGTTGCGCCACAGTTCGGCGAATTCGGGGCGATATTTCGAGGGCGGGCAGCCACTTTTTACGCCCGGCAAAAGTTCGCAAAATTGCGGCTCCTTTGGCCCGAAAATCACATAATTGCACAACACAAAATCGAGCGTGCCGTTGTTATCCAAATCCATAAAACCGCCGCTGCTGCCCCAGTGATTGCGATTACTCCTGTCAAATCCGGCTTGCTGCGTGGCGTTTTTCCATTTTTGGCCGCTCTGATTTTGCAAAAGCGCCAGACAGCGAAAACCGCTCAACATTACATCTAAAAATCCATCGTCATTGTAATCACCCACAGCCACAGCTTTCCAATCGCCTTTGACAAGGTGCAAGCCTGTTTTTTGTGTAGCGTTTTCAAAAGTGCCATTTCCTTTGTTGCGAAAGAGTGCGGCAGTCGGCTTGCTGACGAATAAAATATCCTGCCAGCCATCGTTATCGTAATCGAGAAAAGCGCAGCCAACGCCGAACGCTTCCAAGTTGCGCATCGGTTTGCTTTGAACCGGCCACGCGAAATCCAGCCCGTTTTTGCGTGCCACTTCTTCAAAGCGAATGCCTTTTACTTCGCGCCCGCTGGGATTGGATGGCTTGCTAACCGTGGCAACAGGCGTTGTATTGGTGCCATTTGCCGCAGGTTGATGGCATCCTTGCAGCCACGCAGCGGCAAAGACTAAAACGACTTGAAAAGAAAAAAGCCGAAAACGTTTCATGAATTCGTAATAAAAAGTGGGCTGACTGCCTCAAAGTATGACCGGCAATACAGTTTTTCACCGCGCCAATAGGAAAATACAACTTCTGCTGTCCTTTTTTATCGAAGAACTTTTGAAGGATTTTTAGCAGTGTTTGAATTTGTCAAAATTTCTTCTTGCATTGCCGCCCCCCGTTTTTTATAATTTCTGTAATTCAAAGGAGAACGAATATGAAAAAGATTGTTTTGTGACGCTGAGTGTTGTTTTGTGTAAGTGGTGCGTGCAGATTGGATTCCTACTACACCATATGCCGACATTTTGCCTGCTGGTTTCACTTGTCCCCAACTCAAGATTAATAAA
>JANMKN010000143.1:0-34746 GCA_031372065.1 Abditibacteriaceae bacterium
GTTGCGACGTCGGATAACCTTTGTGCCGTGCGAAGCCATAATCGGGAAATTCCTTATCATATTCGCGCATTAAATTATCGCGCGTCACTTTGGCGATAACCGAGGCCGCTGCAATCGAAAGACTGCGCGCATCGCCTTTGACGAGCGCTTCATAAGGCCACGGCCCGGCATCGTAGGGCAAGCCATCAATTAGCACGAAATCGGGCACGTTTTTCAGCGCGGCCACGGCATTTTTCATAGCCAGCCACGAGGCTTGGCGGATATTAATTTCATCAATTGTGGCCGCGTCCACAATGCCAACGCCCCATTCTATTTCTGCTGTTAGTTCTTCATATAAAACTTCTCGCGTGGCTTCATCGAGTTGCTTGGAATCGTTGAGCAGATGGAAATGTGGCGAGGAATAATCAAAAGGAACAATTGCCGCGCCCGCCACAACCGGTCCGGCCAATGGCCCGCGTCCGGCTTCGTCGGCGCCCGCGATGCGTGCATAGCCGAGCAATGCTAATTCGCGTTCTCGTTCAAAATTTGGCGCGTGCGGCAAGACGAAGTTTTGTTTGGCGCGAGGCATAATTGGGTTTTAGTTTTGTAGCTGCTTTATTGCACCTTGCTTGGAAACCCACAGATGAACAGGCTTTTGGGCAGTCGAATACTTTTTGCTGTCTGCTTCCAACGTGTGAAGATAATCGCAATAGACAAAACGGTGATTTTTGTAAATTATTGAGAATTCTCGCTTGCGGTAAGAATAATCATATTGGACTTCGTTACCCATCTCTCCATGTTCCGGCAGCGAATCCGGCCCTGACATTCCACCATACCTTCCATCAATCTGATAATTGCTGGCAATTAGCGTCGCTTCAGACCACGATACACCTTCAAAGGCTATCGAGAATTTCCGGCATAAGATCGTTGCTGTGCCTTTTTGTGGCCAAAGGACGATGTTGCCGTCTTTTACGTCCTGCCCATCTATCCACATCCTTTTTTCTGAGATGGGCGAAAACTCCCTTTGATACCACTGAATGAACAGCAGTGAGGCAATGGGCATGGTGGACAGCAAAGTCAGGAAGAAAAAGGATTTTGCCGCTTTCACAGGTTGCATTTTTCAAACAGATGTGCGTCTTTTTCAGCGCACCACGCCGGTGCCGCGCAGCAGGCGTGTGATGATGGTTTCTACAGGCGTGTCATTGGCGACGAGAAGATAATTCATGCCATAGCGCAGGCAAAAAGTGCGCAGGCCGGAGGTGTAGTTGTCGAGATTGCGTTTGTAAGTGCGCAAAAGTGTATCTGTAACACTAACTTCCTTAAAAGTGCCGGTTTCGGCGTCCACGAGTTTCAAATCGCCGCGCACATCGGGTTCGAGTTCGTAGCGATCTAAAAGCTGAATGACCGTCACTTCAAAGCCGCGCGCCGCTAAGGTTTTCAGGCCGACATCGTAGCCGTCGGGATAAAGAAAATCGCTGATGACAAACACAATTCCGCTGCGGCGCGATTGCATGGCGAGGCGCTTGGCCGAAGCCGCTAAATCGGCGCTTCCTGCTGCTTCCTGCCTTTCGAGAAATTGAAACAAGCCGCCAATGCCGTTGCGTCCGCGCGTTGGCGGAAACCACGCGCGAATACCTTTATCAAAAGTGGCGGCGCCGACGCGATCATAATTGGAAAGGCCGATATAACCCAGCGCCCCGGCGATTTCTGTGGCGGTTTTTAACTTGGCCGGATTGCCAAATTGCATGGAAAGGCTGGCATCAATCAGAATTGTGATGTCCAAATCTTCTTCTTCGAGAAACATTTTGAGAAACAATTTCTCGAAGCGCCCATAAGCGTTCCAATCAATGCGCCGCAGGTCGTCGCCCATGTTATAAGGCCGAAAATCGGCGAATTCAACAGAGGAACCGCGCTTGGTCGAGCGCTTCTCGCCCTTGGACGAGCCAGTAAAAGCGCGCTTAGCATACAACGAAAGCGCATCAAGTTTCTTGAGAAGGGCAGGTTGAAGAAGCATTTTTATGAATGGAACACGGAGCCTTCGGCTTCACGGAAACGGCACGGGTTTTCACTGTTTAACGGCAGGGTTAGAAGGTTTGCGGAAATTGTCGAAAATCTTCCGTTTGGTTTCTGGTTCAGACCCGAAATTAAGCAGCAGGCCAACTTCTATACTGGTCGCTTTTAGATAATTGACAAGTTGCGCAGAATGAGCTTCGTTGAGTGCCTCTACAGCTTTTATCTCAACGATTACACATTTTTCGACAAGCAAATCCGCAAAATATTCTCCGTCCACAATTCCATTGTAGTAGACATTGATTGGTATTTGCTGCTCAACATGAAAGCCTCGTTCGCGCAGTTCGCAAGCCAAAGCGTTTTCATAAACTTTTTCTAAAAAACCATGCCCTAAGCGGTTATAAACCGCGTAAAACGCCTGAACTATTTCTCCTGAGGTTTCTCCATGCTTAAACATCATCTTCTCCTTAAACAGTGAAAATCCGTGCCGTTTCCGTGAAGCCGAAGGCTCCGTGTTCTATTCCGCTTTTTGGTATAAATCAAACGCTTCGTTGAAGGACATTTTTTGGTCAAGGACAGCGCGCAGGGCGCGGACGATGGCGCGGGGGTTATCGTCGTCGAAAATAGTGCGGCCAAACAGCGCGGCGCGGCCTCCATTTGTCACAACGGCGTGCGCGAGTTCCAACGTTTTGCGCGTGTTTTGGCGCGGGCCACCCAGCGCGCCGATAATCAGAGTCGGGTCGAACTGACAAAGTTCGCGCCATGTTTCGGCGGTGGTGAATTCGGTTTTAATGAAGCGCGGGCGCTCTTTTTTCTTGAGATAACTCAGCGTGCGCACAATCGAATCGGCGACGTATTGGCCGCGTTTTTCGCGGTCAAGGCCCGGCAAATTGGTGTTGGGCAGGAAAACTTCGAGAAAATAATCGAATTCGGGATGCTCACCGGCGCTGCGCGCGAAATCCAAATACGCCGATAACGTGCGCGCATCGGCCCCCGTGTCGTTGTTGAGCGTAATCGAATACAGGCCGATTTTAACGTGACATTCGAGGCCGCCGCCGCGCAGTTCGCAATAAGCGGCTTCGGGCGCGGCGTTGAGCGGCACGGTTTGAAAAGGCTGCGAAATTTGCCGGTTGTAATTGCCGTGGCGCGGACTCCAAATCCATGTTTCGGCGTTGAGACGCACCATCGGCGTGACCGGCGTTTTTTGAAACAAGCCTTCGTCAACAGCCAAAGTTTCAGCATCGGCGGGCGTTAATAAACAGCCGTCAATAAAGCCATCGGCGGTTAAATCGCGGCACAATTGGAGAAATTCGGCTTGGCGTCGCGGGCGAAATTGGCCGTTGTCGCGCACGCGGCCCAAACCGCGCAGGCCTCCGGCGACCAAAGCATCACCGGCGAAGACCAAAATCGGCGATTGATGCAGTTTTTCCGGCTCTGAAAGTTTGTCGAAAACAAGATTTCCCATGCGCCCTTGAGTATGATGGATTTTGTGCGCGCAAACATGGACGCCGCGCCACAAATGGCGAAAACTCACATTTCATAGAACGTGAATTCCGCAAACGAACGACAATTTTCGCAATTTGCGTTCTATGAAATGTGAAGAGTTACAGGAATAATATGAAAGCAATTCGCGTTGAAAAATTTGGTGGGCCGGAAGTTTTGCAGTTGGTGGAAGTTGAAAAGCCAATTGTCGGGCCGCATCAAGTTCTTATTGAGGTGCGCGCGATTGGCGTCAATCCGGTGGAAACCTACATTCGTTCCGGCAATTACGGCAATATGATGACGCCGCCTTACACGCCGGGCAGCGATGTGGCGGGCGAAGTGATTGAAGTCGGCGCCGAAATTACCGATTTGAAAATCGGCGACCGCGTTTATACGTGGAATCCCGGCGGCGCTTATGCCGAGCAGATGCTTTGCGAGCGCAAAGGCGTTTTTGCCTTGCCGGATAACGCCTCTTTTGAGCAAGGCGCGGCGCTGGGCGTGCCTTATGCCACGGCGCATCGCGCTTTATTCGGGCGCGGCGGCGCGCGGGCGGGCGAAAGCGTTTTAATTCACGGCGCCAGCGGCGGTGTTGGCATCGCTTGTGTGCAGTTGGCGCGGGCTTTTGGCCTGACGGTTATCGGCACGGCGGGGACGGAAGAAGGGCGCCGTTTGGTCAGTGAACAAGGCGCGCATCAGATTCTTGATCACACAGCGGACAATTATTTGATGGCGGTTTCTGAGATAACGGGCGGGCGCGGCGTTGATTTAATCATCGAAATGCTGGCGAATGTGAATTTGCAGAGCGATTTAGAAGTTTTGGCGCAATATGGCCGTGTGGTTATTGTCGGCAATCGCGGTGAAATTACCATCAATCCGCGCGAAACGATGAAGCGTGATGCCGATATTCGTGGCATGACATTATTTAACGTGCCGCCGCATGAAGTGCCGGGCATTCATGCGGCATTGCGGGCCGGATTGGAAAACGGATCGCTCAATCCCATTATCGGAAGGCGTTTTTCGCTTGGTGAAGCAGCGTTGGCGCATGAGGAAATCATGAAATCCGGTTCTTGGGGTAAAATTATTTTAGTTCCGTAAAACTGATCCTGCTTATGTCCAATCCTTTGGTGGCTGCGCAATCTTTAGATACAAGTCCCGAATTTGTAGCCGCGTTGTTGGATGCCTCGGCCAATTTAATTCTGGTTTTGGATAATGCTGGCGTAATTGTGCGTTTTAACCGCGCTTGCGAAGAAGCGACTGGCTATCGGGCTGCCGAAGTTTTAGGGCGTTCGTTATTTGATACTTTTTTGCGTCCTGAAGACCGTGAGATCAAGCGAGACGTGTTTGGCGCCATGTGTGGCAATCCGGCGCAGGCCATGCAGAGGAACGAAGCTGAAGTCATTTGGCTGGATAAAAACGGTGCGGAATTATGTGTCGAATGGAACTACACGGCTTTGGGCGATGACCACTGTGTGCGCTATATTGTGAGCGTTGGCACTGAAGTCACTCGTCAACGCCGCATTGAAAAAGCCTTGCGAGAAAGCGAAGAACGTTATGCGTTGGCTTTGCAGGGCGCCAACGATGGAATCTGGGACTGGAATTTAGAAACGGATGAGGTTTATTTTTCGCCGCGTTGGAAAGCCATGTTGGGTTACCACGATGCCGAAATCGGGTCTTCGGTTGAAGAGTGGTTAAAACGTGTGCATCCGGCGGATTTGCAAGGCCTGCAAGCGGCCATTCAATGCCATGTGGAGGGAAAAACGCCTCATTTGGAGTGCGAATATCGGATTTTGCACAAAGATGATACCTACCGATGGATGCTGGCGCGCGGTTTGGCAATTCGCGATGAAAGCGGCCAGCCGCATCGTATGGCCGGTTCACAAACCGACATGACCGAGCGCAAAATTGCCGAGCAGCAATTGTTGCATGATGTGTTTCACGATGCTTTGACTGGTTTGCCCAATCGCGTGGTGTTTTTAGAACGCGTTGAGCAAATGATTGCCCGCGCCGAGCGGCGCGACAGCTATCGTTTTGCTGTTTTATTTCTTGATTTGAACAACTTTAAAACCGTAAACGACACATTAGGGCATCCGATTGGTGATCAATTATTAAAAGCCGTGGCTTTGCGATTGAAGCGTTGCCTGCGCCGCGATGATACTATAGCGCGTGAGGCTCCACATGAACCATTGCTACCTATGGGCAGGATAGAAATTATTTCTGGCGAGCGCCCCAAACCTCTATCGGCCAATCTCACTGATATGGTGGCTCGTCTGGGCGGCGACGAGTTCACGGTAGTGCTGGAAGAAGTTGCTGATGTGGATGAAGCCCGGCAGGTTGCCCAGCGTATTGACGAAGAATTGGGCCGCCCCTTTAATCTCAACGGACAAATCGTCCACGCAGGCGTCAGTATTGGCATTGTGCTGTCATCTGCGTTGCATAAGACACCGGATGATTTGGTGACACAGGCAGATGCAGCTATGTATGAGGCCAAAGAAAAAGCGCGCATTAGTGGTCAAAGTCAGGTCTGTGTTTTTGAAGCAGACATCACAAAAATTTGTAACACTAAAGTTCGGTAGGCCCACAAGTGGCTGATGATTAGCGAGTTGTGCTGACGAAAAACGGACGACATTGACTTTTTTCTATTCTATTCACCGCACTAACTACATTCGTTACCGGTAATCGCAGAATGCCTTGAGTAAATGGAATTTAAGAACGCAAAAAACACTCCTTGGCGGCAAAGTTGCAGATTTCTGGCACAGTATGGGGCCACTTCCTTGTAATACGGTGAGCCATCTGTGATTTTTTAAAAGATTTAAAGCTATGCTGGAGAATTTATTTCAATCCCTTCGCTCTCAGACATCGCCTTCGCCTAAATCCGTGGATGACGTTGCCACACTGGGCACCAGCATTGCCGCGCGCTTGCTGAATGTGCCACTTGTGATTTTGGTTCAGGCCACAGGCGGAGCAGATACAGCGATTTGGCTGGGACAGGGCGCGAATCGTATCCAGCGTATTCCACCAATGCTGCTTCAAACGCTGGGCGAATCACAAGGATTTACACCTTTTGTTGTGCGCGATTCGCGCAACGTGGGACGCTGGCAAGTTCATCCTCTGTCGGGCGCAGTTGCGAATATAAGCTTGGCCGAGGACTACGCCGACGAAGTTTGTTTCGCGGCAGCGGCTCCCCTTCGCACGCGCAAGGAAAACCCAAGCACAGGATCAAAAGGTGGAATTCAATCCATAGGCGCTTTGTTGGTTTTAGATATTAAACCGCGCCCCGAATGGAATGATGAACAAACCGCGCTGCTTTGTGATTTAGCTGATTTGCTTTCGCAAGTAGCGGTTCCCATTGCTCCTATTGTTTCCGAGGTTGCCAAAGGTGCTTCGCCTCTTTTGCCGCAAAGTGTGCCGGATGATGCTTTGGCCCGCGCCAGCGATGAACTGCGCGCCGAAGTCGCCGAACGGCAGCGCACCGAAGAAGCCTTGCGCGATTCGGAGCGATTATTTCGCTCCGTTGTGCAAAGCGCCTCGGATGCTATTGTGCTTTGCGATGGCAACGCGCGCATTGTAGCGTGGAATAAGGGCGCCACGCGAATGTTTGGCTTTTCGGAAGAAGCGGTGATGGGACGCCCTTTGTGGGATTTATTATCGCGCTCGGCGGGTGGGCGGCGCGTCGAATTGGAACGATTGTGCCGTGATGAAGTGCGTCGCTTAAATGCGGCGCGGGACGGCGAATCGGCGCGTTATGCCGAACAAACGGGCGTATTGGCGCCGTTCGAATCGTTGGGGCGGCGGGCGACTGGTGGCGAATTTCCTGTCGAGTTGTTGCTTAATCCGTGGCAGGGCGAACAAAACCTTTATATCAATGCCGTCATTCGCGATGTCTCAGCGCGCCAGCAGGCAGAGAGCCTGCGTTCACTCAGCCATGCCGTTTCGCGCATTTTAGCCGAAGCGCCGACTTTGGATGAAGCCGGACATAGCATTTTGCGCGTGATAGGCGAAAGTCGCAGTTGGAGTATGGGTGGTTTATGGCTGATTCATCGTGCCACGGCGTGGACGCCCAACACGCCGAATACACCCGCCGGGCCTGTGTTGCGCATGACACAAGTGTGGACTCAAAGCGGCACGGATTTTCGGGAAATTGATACCATCCGCCGCCAAAGTGCTTATGCATGCGGCGTAGGATTGCCCGGACGTGTATGGGCAGCAGGCGAGCCGTTTTGGATTGAAGACCTGTCTCGTGATCCGCATACGCCGCGCGCCTCGGCGCTAACGCGTGCCGGTTTTCGCACCGCGATGGGCTTTCCCATCCGCTTTGGACACGAAATTTTAGGCGTGATTGATCTTTATTCGCACGAAGTATTGTCGTCCGACAGCAACTTGATGGAAATGGTGTCGGCGTTTGGCAATCAAATCGGGCATTTCATCGCGCGTAAGAAAGTGGAGCAGGAAATTCGCGCTCGCGCCCGCCAACAAGCTACTGTAGCACGTTTGGGGCAACGCGCTTTGTCGCGGGCCGGTTTGGAGAATTTGCTCAACGAAGCGGTGGCTTTGGTCAGTAACACATTAGCCATCGAAGGCTGCTCAATTTTAGAATTGATGCCCGATGGCATGGTTTTTCGCGCGCGGGCGGGCGTTGGCAGCAAGCCGGGCGTTTTAGGTGAAATTGGCATCGCCGCCGACGATTCGACACAAGCCGGTTGGACTTTGTTAGCCGGAACGCCTGTGGTGGTCGGCGATTATCGCACCGAAAATCGCTTTGCCACTTCGCCTGTGCTGGAAGCCAATGGTGCGGTCAGCGGCGTCAGCGTGGTGATTCCATGTAACGACAAACCATTTGGTGTCTTAATGGCACATGCCACGCATGAGCGCGTTTTCGCCGAGGATGATGTGCATTTTTTGGAGGCCGTGGCGAACGTGGTGGCGGCGGCTTCGGAGCGTGAACAAAGCGAATTGGCCCTAAAAAGGGCGCATTCTGCCGAAGCAACAGCCCGTTTGGAAGCCGAGAAAGCGCAGCAGGATGCCGAAACTGCGCGCATTGAGGCAGTGCGCGCCAATAAAGCCAAGAGCCAATTTCTCTCGCGCATGAGTCATGAACTGCGCACGCCGTTGAACGCCATTTTAGGATTTTGTCAGCTTCTGGAGATGGAAGAACTTTCTGCTGATCAGGAAGAATTCGTCCATCAAATCGGGCAAGGTGGCAGTCATCTCTTGAAATTGATCAACGAAGTGCTGCAAATTGCGCGCATTGAAGCAGGACATTTGAGTTTAAATTTTGAATCGTTTTCCATTGGCCCCACAGTGCGCGAAGCTATGGAATTAATCAAGCCCTTGGCAGCCCAACGCGGCATTACTATGCATTTAGTGGATAGCACGGAATGGAATCGCGATGTGCGCGCGGATCGGGGCCGCGTGCATGAGATTTTGTTGAATTTTCTCTCCAATGCGGTGAAATACAACAACAAAGATGGGCAAATCCGCGTATCGTGTGCGCCCGGCAACGAGGGATATTTGCGTTTGAGCGTTGCCGACACCGGTCCGGGCATCGCGCCGGAAAAGGTGGCCCGCTTGTTTCAGCCTTTCGAGCGGTTGGATGCTGATTCGACAACTATCGAAGGCTCTGGTTTGGGATTGGTGTTGGTGCGCAATATCGCCGAAGCCATGAGCGGGCAGGTTAGTGTTCATAGCGAGGTCGGCAAAGGAAGTGTTTTTTGGGCAGAACTGCCGCTGTCTTCCCCAGCGAATGAGGCACATTTGAAGGAAAGCGGGTCAGGTTCAGCCCAACTTTCAGCATTGGCGACCCTTGTGGGAACGGTTTTGTCCATTGAAGACGATGCCACCAGCAGCCAATTAATTGAGCGTGTTTTGGCGCATCATCCGCAAATTGAGTTATTATCAGCAGGGGGCGCTGAGGAAGGCTTAAATCTGGCCCGCCGCACTGGGCCGGATGTCATTTTGCTTGATTTGGCATTGCCAGATAAAGATGGTTTTGAAGTATTGGCAGCGTTGCGCAAGGATGCAGGACTGCGTTTGGTGCCAGTAATCATTGTTTCTGCTGATGCTACCGAACCGGCTCGTGAAAAAGCTTTGTCGCTGGGTGCCTATGCCTATGTTACCAAGCCCCTTGATGTCAGCTTGTTGCTTCAAGTATTGTCGGAAGCGCTCCCCCCGGCACGTTAACCGCCACGCCACATTGAAGTTCCCCCAAACTACTTGCAGGATTTTTCTGTTGACATGGGCCGAGATCGTTTTTCCGCGTTAAACTTGGCCTATCTTTAATTTGAGCCAGAAAAGATAGTTAGAAATGTTGAAATTGGTGATTATTTCCGCATTCCTAAAGTTTTTCTCTTGATATAATGGCGTGTGAAAGGATTTAGGTCTATGACTGATGAAGTCGCACTTCAACTTTCCAAAATCTTAATCGTAGATGATGAAGAAGCGAATGTTCGCTTGCTTGAACGCACTTTGCAGCGTTGGGGATATACCAATTTGGTGGCTACCACAGATTCCCGCGAAACGGTGTCGCTGTTTGAGCAGCATCGTCCCGATTTAATCTTGTTGGATTTGATGATGCCACACATTGACGGTTTTACAGTGATGGAATCCATCAAGGCCCTGCTTCCCGAAGGCGTATTTTTGCCGATTTTAGTGCTAACGGCTGATTCCAACCCTCAAGTCAAGAGGCGCGCTTTATCGGCGGGCGCCAAAGATTTCTTAACCAAACCGTTCGATCAAACCGAATTGCTTTTGCGCATCATGAATATGCTCGAAACGCGATTTCTGCATCTGGAGTTGGCGAATCAAAATCAAATCCTCGAACAAAAAGTCGCCGAACGCACGCGCGACTTGGCGGCCTCGCAATTGGAAATTTTAGACCGCTTGGCGCAAGCAGCGGAATATCGGGATGATGATACCGGCCAGCATACGAATCGCGTGGGCTATATTGCGGCGTTGGTCGCGCAAACAATGCAACTGCCCCCGGCGCGTGTTGAATTGATTCGCCGCGCGGCTCCACTGCATGATGTGGGCAAAATTGGCGTGCCAGACAACATTTTGCTTAAACCGGGCCGCCTCACGCCGGAAGAATTTGAAATCATTAAACCTCACACCACCATCGGCGCCGCGCTGCTTTCCGGCGGGCATTCAAAGATGGTAAAAATGGCCGAATCTATTGCGCTTACTCATCACGAACGCTGGGATGGTAACGGCTATCCGACAGGTTTAAAAGGCGAGGAGATTCCACTGGAAGGGCGTATTGTCTCCATTGCGGATGTGTTTGATGCCCTTTCTCATGACCGTCCCTACAAAAAGGCTTGGCCTTTGGAAGATTGCGTGGCTGAGATAGAACGCAATGGTGGGCGCCAGTTTGACCCGCAGGTTGTCGCAGCGTTTTTGGAATTATGGCACAGTGGCGCCTTAAAAGCAGCGGCAGAAGGCAAGGATTTAACACTCTCCATTGAGCCGATGCCCTACGAACTGGCAGGACAAACGCATAGGATTTGAGCAGTCCTATCTTTGTGAGTGACTTGCGCACGCCCTGCTACAGCATCTGGCGTGTCCAGTCGGTGAGCTTTTGGGGTTGACTACGTTGCGGCGGCTAAAAGCCTATCCGAATAGGGAATAGTGTCTGCTTGGAGTCCGCCCAAAGGGCACCCGGCGTCCTGCCCGCTCCGGCTTTGAAAAAAGCGGGCGAGACGCCCGCGCTCCATTTTCCTATTTGGATAGGTTCTAAAGGGCGCGGTTGATGCCAATGGATAAAGTCCAGCTAAGAAGCTGTTTGAAAAGTCTTAATTTGGGCAGGTTTAGAATGAAATTCGCTACTATGCAAACGACTTCCCAAACAGATTCTTAGGGCAACGATAGGTGGATCGTTAAAACTGTCTGGCCGCGCGGAGTGTCGAAATTATTGTTTTGAACCCGTGCTGGAAAAGTGCGTCCCGTCGCGGCTGTTAGGCGACTGTCGAACGATGGTTTGTCGCCCAATTCCCTTTTGGGAAAACACATTATAGAACGCCGCTTTATAGAAGCGGCCATTGAAACACATCAATGACTTCACGGCTTCGTTTTCTCCTTCTTTCACCTTTGGCCGCACTGCCTTTTGCGAGCGTGGCGCACGCCGACGAACCAAAATTGCCGTCCACACTGCGCGATTCGACTTTGCAACAACAATTGTTGGAAGCGCGGCGCGATATGAATTCGCTGGCGGGGCGCCGTCCCAATTTATGGGGCGAATCGCCTTTTGAACATCGCTCGCCTCTGCAAGCCGCCGATGATGGCACGGTTTCCAAGGGCGAATTTATGAATGCATTGAGCGACCAAGCGCCGATGCTCGGTGCCTTGCGCGATTGGCGCAACACGATGCGCGGGCGCGATGCGCGCGGCGGCAAAAGCGGCCTGCGCAGTTTCGGTTTGGGCACGCCGCAAGGCACCAAAGCCACGCTCCATTTGGGCGCGCAGCCCCTGCCGCAAATGGGCTTGGCGAATCTGTCGGGCATGGCGCTCGGCGGCGAGGCCTCGGCTTCGGTGGCGCAGTGGGGACGCGTGCAGTTCGGCTCAACCAAACCGATGTTGGCCCTCAATCGCGCCTTTAAAAAATATGATGACCTGATGGAAGACCAAACGCCCGATGTTAAAACTTACACGCCAGATGTGACGTGGCTTTCGGCGCGGGCGTGGGAAAACACAGCGCAGCGCGGCAACCTCGACTTTTTGGCGGCGCGCGGTCAACGCTCGTTATTGGCCGATGCGCAACTGGGCACTAATCCCCTCGGCAGCGTGTGGGGCGGGCGCGGCCAAATGGCGCTGTTTCCGCAGCGCTTGAAAAATTGGAATCTGCGTGGCGAATGGCTGGGCAGTCGCTTGAAAGATCAAAACCAAAGCGCCAAAGCGTGGAATGTAAATGTGGATGGCCCGCTGGCGCATCCCTTTGGGCAGGCGCGCGTCAGCGCCGGAATCAGCGAAACCGACGCAGGTTTTGCACCGTTCACTGACCCTTCAGCTCTCGCCAACGCGCAAAATACCGAAAAACGCACGCGCGAACAAGTTATGGTGGCGCAGGATGCCAAGTTGGGCTTGCCGATTGGCCTTTTAAGTGGCACGGCCAGTTTCACAGCGGCGCGCTCGAATCGCAAAAACCTCGCAGATGAAGCGAATACAGTTCTTGAATCGCGTCAAACGCAAACCGATGAATTAACGGGCATCGCCGATGTGCGCTGGCAATTGGTGCCGCGTTTGGCCGTTACCGGCAAGCATACACGCGGCACGATTTACGAAGCCAAACCCGACGCGCCCGCTTTGCCGGAAAATTTCACCAGCCGTAACGACAGCGATGCCGGTGTGGAATTGAAGATGTCCAAAAGTCTGGCGCTCACAATGGGCGCCGGTCAAACGCGCGTCGGCAACATGGTTTTACCGTCCGATGAAAAACTCGATCCGCTTTCGGCCTCGCTGCGCGACGAAGAACGCGTGACGCTGGGTTTGCAGCATCGCACACGCGGCGGCAATTGGAGCGTGGGCGTGGCGCGGCGCCTGATTGATAACAACACGCTCGACGGTGCTGCAACCACGGCTGGCGCGGGCGATGCGTTGGCGCACACCGTCAACCTGAATGCCGAGCGACGCTTTTTTGACTGGCTTAACCTGCGGGGCGGTTGGAGTTGGAACAACGAAGACGCTTTTGCGCGTGGCAGCGACGGCCTGATTTCTCCTTCCACGGTGCGTTCGCAAGGACGATTGGCCGAAGCGCAAATTTCGCTGCCGTTTCGCAGCCGTTTTGATGTGCGATATCAAGATTACGCGCAGGAAAACATCGCGGGCGTATCGTATTCCACTATGGCCGGTGCCCTGCGCGAATACGGCGCGAAATATCTCATCGGCGCGCAAGACGGACAGGCCGGTTTCGGATTCTCCGTCGAATACGCCCGCCGCGAAACTGGCGCCGACCCACTCAATACTTGGCGCGTCGGTTTGACGTATCGGTAAAGCGGGCAAAGAAATTGAAAAGCGAGGCTAATGCCTCGCTTTTTTGTTATTTGTGGCAGCCTGTTCTAAAATCTAATCGTTTCCCCAATTTGTCTTTCCATTTCTCTTCATGCCTAAATGGGTTCGCTTCCTTTTGTTGTTGGCTCTCGCGTGGCTTGGTTTTGGCGCGGTGCTTTATGCGTGGGGCGCCATGTTGCGTCCGCCGCTGAGTAAGTAGGATGACGTTAGGTGGTGCATGAAAGAAAATATCCAAGAAGTCTTTTTGTGCGCATATTAGTTCACTTGCCTTGCTGCTATACTGGGCTAATCTGGCGCACTGGGGTATAGATTGCAATTGAAACTTAATTCGAGGTGAATTCATTGTCTAATTCTGCGCAATCGTTTTCAGCCGACACTTTAGTTATTTTTATCGGCCACAGCGATGATGCCGTTGCGGAAGCCCATGCCATTCGTGGGCTTGAAATGGATTTGCAGCGCGAATTAGAGCGTTGGCAACGCCATGCTCAAAACACACTGCCATTCAAGACGGTGCGGATGTGGGAGTGGAATTATGATGCGCCCCCGTTAGTAGGCGGGCAGGACAAGGTAATCACTCCCGCCGTAGAACGCGCTAATGTGGCCGTATTTGTTTTCAAAGAACGTATTGGAAAAATAACGTGGGAAGAATTGGAACTTTCCCGCACGAAACCAAACGCGCCCATTTCAATATTGGTATTTTTTCCATCAACTGAAAAAACAGCCAAAAACGGGGTGGAATTAGAGAATAAGAAACTCGAATTAACTGCCGATTGGAACTTGCCGGGTTCACGGGCACTTCGCCCCATAGAGCCTTACAATGACATTTCTCATCTCCGAGGAATTGCATTAGAGCAGTTAAAGAATGCCATTGACCAAGTTATTCATGCCCATTCAGCGGCCTCCTCGACAACCAAAGCGGAAAATCCGTCTGACCCGCCGCCTCAGGAAAAGTCAAACCTTGTTGTAAAAAATCAATTTCACTCGCAAACCAAGGAAACCATCATGTCTGAAAAACCCATTCCCACCGAAGATGACGTTCGGCGTATTATAAAAGAAATCAACGATGGAGATCTTCGCCCCGGTTATCGTTTCATGGCGGTGAATAAATTCACTCGCGACAAGAAAGAGTCTTGCCATGCGGCTGAACTATTCATGGGTGATTGTTGTGGCTTTGGCAGCGGAGGACTTTTTGAAGCGGTTGAGGACGACGAGGACCTAACTGTTGAACTTGACCTTGCCGCCGCGAAAGCCATTACTGACGGTTTGCGCTTAAGTCCGGGGTTGCCAGAGTGTAAATTGCTTTCTGTAAATTTGTCCCTGCCACTGCTTAGGAAACGCCCCAAATTACTGGATACCGTTGTCGCCTACAAAGATTGCTTTGCAGAAATTCAGCGACCTACAAGTCTGATTTTTGAGCTTCCTGAAGGCATGGATGCGATTGAAGATGGCCTTGGATACTCTGACATTGATCGAATAAAAAGTCTTGTAAGCAGTCAGAATAACATCCAACTTGCCATAGATGATTTTCTGGCGGCCAAATCTCGTATGGATAGCCGCCATATCACAGCGTGTGGCCGCAACTTAGTATGGTTGAAGATGGACTGGAAGTATTTCAGGTCTATGAAGCGTGATGAAGACCGGAAACAGGCCTTTATAGATGAACTGAACAATCCAAAGAGAATTACCTTTGATGTCGTTCTTGAAGGCGTTGCAACTGAGGCCGATAAGATATGGCTTGCCGCTCAAATCGCGCCTTCTGAGATTCCTGACCAGAGAATTTGCATTCAGGGTTTTGGCGTTAAGTGCCCGAACCAAAAGGTGCCGCCACCCCCTCCTCCCGTTCCCACTAATGGCGATTCGACAACACGCTCTCCAGTGCGGCGGACAACACAATCAGGACAGCTTAATTCTGCCCAATTGTTTTCTGCCGACACGTTAGTTGTTTTTATTGGCTACAGCGACGATGCTGGGGCGGAGGCCCAAGCGATTCGTGAACTTCAAATGGAGTTGCAGCGCGAGTTGGATAGTTTTCAACAAGTGGCACGCCATATCTTGCCATTTAAGGCCGTGAAAATGTGGGATTGGCGGCAGGATTCTCTACCACTTGTTGGCGGACCAGAGGCAATGATTAAGCCTGCTCTACGGCGTGCAAACATCGCCGTATTCGTGTTTAAAGAACGGGTAGGTGAAGTAACTTGGAATGGGTTAGAATTTTCTCGTGAAAGAGAAGGGAAAGATGCTATTCCTGTTTTGGCTTGCTTTCCCCACAATGCTCCTGAGAATATGAATGACCCTAATGTTGCTCTGGCATGGGTTGATCTCCTTTCCAAGAAAAGGAGCATATTGGATGGTTCGAGAGCACTCCTGCCCCTTCAACCTTACAATGACGTAAACCATCTGAAAGATATTGCCTTTCAAATGTTGAAGCGGGCACTTCATCAAGTTCTCATCGCCGCTCAGAGTGATGATTCAACCACCTCGTCAGCGGGCTCCCTGACACAGCCTGCACAGCGGTGATTGAAACTCTGCGAAAAGCAGAATTCCGAAATTGGAAGTTGATTATTGAAGGAATAGAAAACCAAGACGACAAGAGTTTTCTGGCCGACCAGTTAAAGGCTGTTAGCGTGCCGAAGACTGTCTACATTCAAGGCTTTGGCATGGAGTGCTGAGGCACGTCAAGCAAAAGAGAGACTCACGATGCCTGAACAAAACAACTTTTCCGATGCTCCCTCTGATGCTCTGATCATCTTTATTGGTTACAGCGACGATGCCCTCGCTGAGGCTCAGGCTATTATCGCTTTATCCGTAAAGGTGCAGGAAAAGTTACTTGCTCGGAGGTTGCCCAACGATGACTCATTTCCGTTTAAATCAGTGAAAATGTGGGAATGGAGAGCCGATTCCACTTTATACCCTGGTGGACAAAAAGGAGTTGATTCTGCATTGCAGCGTGCAGACATCGCAGTATTCGTCTTCAAGGAACGAGTGGGGGATGGAACATGGGGAGAATTAGAACGCTGCTGCCAACGGGAAGATAATAAGATCATTCCTGTGTTGGCTTGTTTTCCCGCACAACAACCACCTTGTTTAAATGAGGTCGCCGCTGCCGAAGATTGGGTAGAACTCTTAAAAAAGTGCCAGAGTTTAGTAGATTGGCAACAGGCTGGTTCTATGGCTCTAAAGCCAATTGAGAAATACCGCGATACGGAACACCTCAAAGAAATTATTTTGGAGCAGGTGGAAAAATCCCTAACGTATGTGATAAGTGCTAAGACCATAGTTTCGCAAGGGATGAGCATTATCCCCCAACCACGTTCTTTGATTGACAATTACGATCCTCAACTCTCCTTTGACAAACAGCGAGCTTCAATGTATGAAATTGCTGATCTTGATCAAGCTTTTATTGAAAGGCTATTAAATACAAAGGCATCACAGCCAATATTGTTGTCGCGTGTAGGGAAGTCTCAAATAGAGAGAACAGATTGGGATAGGTGCCTTAATATATTAGGGTGCGTTTCATTAGGTAAGCCAAATGTGGGAGCCTTGTTGTGTATGGCACCTATTGACCTTTTGGCTAATCATTTTGAATGTTGTGGCTTACAAAGGGTGATTTACAGCGGCACAACGCGGGGGCAATCATCTGCAAGCCTTCACTTAGAAACAGGCAACCTGATTGAATTATTTGAAAAAGGAAAGGTATGGTTGCTAACGGGCGCGGGTTTGCGACATCAAGGTCGGGTGCGCACAGAGGAGCGAGACGATTTGGAGATTCCAGACGAGGTTCTTCAAGAGGCACTGGCAAATGCTCTTATTCACCGTAACTACACTGACGATGATCTCAGAAACGAACCAGTTCGGTTGGAGGTCTTTTCGGATAGGATTGTGATCACTAGCCCCGGTAATTTGCCACCGGTTGTAAATGTAGAAGATCTTAATGGAGATGCTGAGAACGTCACACCTAAGCGCCCAAACCCTATAATTGCAAAGATTTTTCAATTTATGACATTTGTTGATTTGAATGGCAGCGGTGTATCACATATGCAAAACCTGATGAAAGCCGCATCTCTGCCCAAACCTGAATTCGTTAATAATATCGAAGGGGAATACGTTAAAGTAACTTTATGGCGACCTAAAGATTGGGGCGATGATGACAATGGGCCAAAGATTTCCTCAGGTCAAGTAGGCGAGCTATATAATGCCCTTCCCTCATCGCGGCGGCCAGCACAATCAGGACAGCCACGCCGGAGGAATCGCCGAACAATGCAAAGAGATGGCGAACCTAAAACGCAGCTCCTTCTCAATACACCGACTGTTACAAAAACTGTCGCCATTAGTTCAGCGACGCAAGATTGGCATGGTGATACCACGAAGTTCCGTAGTGCGGTGATCGAGGCTTGTCTCAGGGTTGGCGCGACTCCTAAATTTATTAATAACGTGGACGCTACGGATGGCGAGGCCATCATGCAATCCTGTGCCCTGATTGAGCAGGCAGATGTCTTCATTGGCCTTATTGCCCATCAATACGGCTACGTTCCAAAAGAAGACAACCCGCATGGAATTTCTTTGGTAGAAATGGAATATGAGTTAGCTGTGGCAAAAGGCATTCCAATTTTTATCTTCTTGCCCGACGAAGATGTTCCGTTTCGTCCCAAAGATATGGATGTCGGCGAAGCAGAAGGCAAACTAAACGCCTTTAAAACCAGACTTGGACAGCGACACCAATGCACAGAAGTCTCTGGAGCCGGGGATTTGCGTGGTAAGGTTGTGCAAACACTCTCACAACCGGAACTTCGGTCTACAAATACCTCATTGCATTTTGTCGCCGAGATTCCACCCAAACCCAAAGATTATGTTGCTCACGATTATGCTTTGCTGGCTAACAATAAGTTATTTGGACGCCAACGG
The DNA here is from genome assembly GCA_031372065.1 of Abditibacteriaceae bacterium. Classification (GTDB taxonomy): domain Bacteria; phylum Armatimonadota; class Abditibacteriia; order Abditibacteriales; family Abditibacteriaceae; genus DASWNL01. The sequence goes on from JANMKN010000143.1 coordinate 18,370, forward strand.
GAAATGAATTTACTAACCGACTGGATTGTCACTTCAGATTCGGAAGTTTATAAGTCCCACGTTTTAACGGTTCTGGCCTTTGGTGGTATGGGCAAAAGTGCCTTAACGTGGAAGTGGTTCAACGATGTTGCGCCGTTTGAAGCCCCGCAGTGGCAAGGACGCATTTGGTGGAGTTTTTATGAAAGCGATTCCAGTTTTGACAACTTCGTAGCGCGGACATTGGCCTATGTCACCGGGCAACCGGAATCCGCTGTGCGCCAATTGTCGTCGTCTCAACGGGCAGACAGGCTCTTTTCTGAATTGAACCAAAACAATTATCTTTTGGTTTTGGATGGCGTGGAACGCATTCTCAATGCTTATGCGCGTTTAGATGCCTCGCGTATGGCCGACTCCGACTTGGACGAACAAACCGACCACTATGTGAAAAATGCTTTATTAGGCGAAGAAATGCCCGCGACACAACGCATCGGCAAAAACTGGCTGCGCATGGCTACCGACCCAACGGCACGATTATTTTTTCGCAAGCTGGCCGGGTTACGTAAATCGCGGGTTTTGATTAGCAGCCGTCTCTACCCTTCCGATTTACAAGAGGGCACCGGCTTACCCAAACCCGGCACCAACGCGCTGTTTTTAGGTGGGTTGACCGATGCCGACGCAGTTGAAATGTGGCGTGCTTCCAGAGCTACGGGTTCGCGCGATAAGCTGTTGGCGCTTTTCAAAACGTTTCGCAACTATCCCTTATTAATTAAGACGCTGGCAAGGCATATTGCAAATGATAAAGTGGCGGCTGGCGATTACGATGTGTGGCGTCAAAATCATCCTAATTTTGATCCATTCTCTTTGGAAGAGCAATTAGAACAAGTCAAAACTCATGTTCTGCAATTTGCACTAGATGGGTTGGACGCGGAATGCCAAGCCGCGCTTTACATTGTTGCTACCTTCCGCATTCCGGCCAGCTATTTCGTTTTGCAAGCCCTGTTGCTCGGCAAAGAAAAATTGGTAAAAGACGAGATGGCATTAGACCGTGTGCTGACTGTTTTGGAAGATAGCGGTTTGTTGGCATGGGATCGTCGTGCCAATCGTTATGACTTGCATCCGGTGGTGCGTGGTATCACTTGGGCCAGAATGTCTCAGGAAACGCGCCGTCGCTGTCTTCATGTCTTGCATGGTCTCTTCAAAGAATTGCGTAACATTGAGGATTCCAAGATAAAAACGGTTGATGACCTTAGCCCTATCATTCAAGATTTCGATATATTGGTCAACCTCGGACAACTCAGCGAAGCAAGTCAGTTGTTCCGTGACCAACTGGACTATTACTTGCGCTATGTAGTAAACGGTTTCCAGCAAAGGAAAGAGCTACTGGAAGGCTTGCGGAATGCGTCATCAGAGCAGTTAGGTGATGACTTGCCAGATGAAGAAAAAGCTTTTGTCCTCATGGCATTGGGCGAATCATTGCACTTTTTGGGGCGTCCCAAGGAAGGTGCTGACGTTTTGCAAGATGCTATTGAGGCCGCAAAAAACTCCAGTAACGTGGATTTGCTTCTTGAATGTATGGCAAAGAAGTCGTCTGCTTTGTGTTCCGGTGGTCACTTATTGGATAGCGAGAAAACGGTTCTTGGTGCGATCCAAATAGCACAAGATAAGAAGCTATCTTACGGCACGTTTGAGGTAGCTGAGGCTTTTCTACAGCTTGTGGGTAGCTTGTATTGTCGTGCGAAGTTAAATGAGCATCCTGATGTGAGCACATATTCAGCGGAGCTGTTTCGTTACCATAATACAGAAGTAAATGCGCTTATAGTAGAAGAACTGGTGGCGGAGGCAAACAAAGACTTCGCTAAATGTCAAGAACTTTGCGAACGCCATCTCAGCCTCTTAAAAGCAGAACGACTGGGCTACGGAATCGTGCAAACGACAATCCTTTTAGGAAAAACTCTTCGTAGGTTGCAAGACCCTGCTACCGAGGAGTTTCTTCGTCATGGTATTGAGTTAGCTCGCTCCGGCAATGTGATTTACCATTGTATAGATGGTCAAATTGAACTGGCGCGTTTGCGATTAGAACAGGGCGATTTAGAAAGTGCTGCCGACTTGATTGACGCGACTTGGGATGAATTGGAAGGTTGCGAACTAACACTTCGTGAAGTGGACTGCCTGAACGTGCGCGCCCAGATTGCAATGCAGCGAGGAGAAAACACAGCCGCTGTTTCCGACGCACAAAGAGCGTATCGTCTGGCGTGGTGCGATGGCCCTCCATTCGCTTATGCCGACGGTTTGGCCGAAGCCCGCGAAATTCTCGAATCACTTGACGCTGAGGTGCCGCAAGGCTTGAAAGTCAATACCGCTTCGGAGAGCGAGTTGCTCGGCGCAGACTTGACGGAACTCAAATTAGAAAAGCCACCGACGACAATTCTGCCTCCGGGCATCACGGACACGAAAGGTTGGACAGGAGAGCAGATTCAGCAAAAGCTGGTTGAGGTCAAAACTCAGTTAGATTGGGAGAATACCACAGGCTCGGCCCATAAATGGTGGGACGCCTTTGAAAACGAGAACAAGCCCCGAACCACGTTGGTTTTGCGTTTGGCGGAGGCACTGCAAATTCGCAAAGCGACGATCACGGAATTCTTTTTAGCGTATGTTTACAGCAACACGGATAACATCCAAGCCAATCTGTGTTATCTGGATTACACGCGTCTCAAAAAAGAAGAAGAGAAAAAACGGCGCGAAGTCGCCGCACGGGGCAGCGATGGACAAGGCGAGGATACGCCCAAAGAGCAGACGCAAGAGCAGGTTACAGAGGAAACTAACCTGCCTGTGGGCATTACGGACACGAAAGGTTGGAGCGAAGAGCAACTTCTTGACAAGTTGGCAGAGGTCAAAACTCAGTTAGATTGGGACAATACCACTGGTTCGGCGCGCAAATGGTGGGAGGCTTTTGAAAACGAGAACAAGCCCCGAACCACATTGGTTTTGCGTTTGGCGGAGGAACTGCAAATTCGCAAAGCGACGATCACGGAATTCTTTTTGGCGTATGTTTACAGCAACACCGACAACATCCAAGCGAATCTGCATTATTTAGATTACACGCGACTCAAGAAAGAGGAAGAGCGCAAACGACGGGAAGCGGCGGCGAAAGCAGCGCCACCTCTGAGCGAGGAACGCGAAGCAAAAGAATCTGATGACGGCGAAATCCTCATGATTCAAGACGATGACGGTGAGGAAGATGACGACGATGAGGGTGATAACGACGATGAGGACAATAATGGGGAAAATAACAAAGTCAACGAAATCTCCAAGAATTGAATCCACCAATCAGAACGCACATAAACGTGGCCGCAAAAACAGCACAACAAAAGAATCCTCCGGTAAATCGCCGGAGGATTCTTTTTTGGCCCAGTTTGTCCAAACTAAACAAAGGCATCTAAGAAAACCTCGCGCTATACGTTTTTCTGATTTAAAATCTACTCGTCTTCCCGATTTGTCTTTCCCCTTCTCGTCATGCCTAAATGGGTTCGTTTCCTTTTGTTTGTGGCTCTCGCGTGGCTTGGTTTTGGCGCTGTGCTTTACGCGTGGGGCGCGATGCTGCGCCCGTCGCTGAGTAAAACGCCGCTGGTTTATGACCAAGAAAAGCTCAAAGAAATCAAAAAACTGCGCGATGTGAGTTTCGATGCCAAGCATCCGCCAGTGCTTCAGCGCGATGTCAATTACGACGAAGGCAAGGGCGCGGCGTGGTTTCCCAAAGGGCAGTCACCAATTTTGGGGGAGCTTGTCAAAGACAAAAAACTGCCGCCCGTTGCCGAGCGCGTCGGGCAGGAGCCGCTGGTTTTGGCGGGCGTGGAAGGCATCGGCAAATACGGTGGCACTTGGCTGCGCGTGGCGAATGCACCGGGCGATATTGGCGTGATTTCATGGCGCTTATCCGGCGCGTTTTTGGTGCGCTGGTCACCGATGGGCTATCCAATTCGCCCGCACGTCGCCAAAAGCTGGAGGGCTTCGCCGGATCGCCGCGAATGGACGTTTTTCCTGCGTCGCGGCATGAAATGGTCGGATGGCAAGCCGTTTACTGCCGATGATTTCGTTTATTGGTGGCAAGGCGAAGTCAAACTCATCACTAAAGTCGTTCCCGATTGGATGATGGTTGAAGGTAAATCGGGCGAAATTAAAAAAGTTGATGACTACACCGTCAAATTTATTTTTCAAAAGCCAAACGGCGTTCTGCTCGAATCCTTAGCGCGCAACCTTCCGGCAGCGCCGCAGCATTATCTGAAGAAATATCATCCCGATTGGGGCGATAAAAAAGCCATCGAAGCCGAAATGAAAGCGCGTGGTTTAGCCACGCCGAACGCGCTTTATAAAGCCTTGCAGGATTTTCGCAATCCCGAATACCCGCGCTTATGGCCGTGGATTTATCGCACTTACAAAGCCCGCCCGCCCGAAGGCTTTGTGCGCAATCCGTATTTCTTCGCGGTTGACCCGCAAGGCAATCAACTGCCGTATGTTGACCGTATTTTGTTCGATGTCAAAAATCCGAAACTGATTGCCATTTCCGCCGCGTCCGGCGACTTAACAATGCAGGCACGCCATCTCGGTTACGACAGCTACACACTGCTGATGGAAAACCGTGTGCGCAACAATTATCAGGTCTATCACTGGTTTCCTGCCTCGCGCTCGGCTTTTACTTTGTGGCCCAATAACAACCGCCGCATTTTGCCAAACGACCCGATTTCGCGCCAGAAAGCCGCACTTTTAGGCAATAAAAAATTCCGTCAGGCGCTTTCGCTTTCGATTGACCGCTGGAAAGTCATCAAATCCATTTACAATGGCTACGGCGAACCGGCGCAAATTGATCCGGGCCGCGAATCGCAGTTTCACAGCGAAAAGCTGATGAAAAGTTACACCCAATTCGACCCCAAGCGTGCTGCGCAATTGTTCGACGAACTGGGTTTAACCAAGCGCGACCTTGAAGGAATGCGCACCTTTCCCGATGGCGCGCGCATGACGTGGTATATAGATTTTACCGATTTTACCGGCGAAGGCCCGGTGCAATTTGTGGTTGACGACTGGGCCAAAGCCGGGATTCGTGCCATTCAACGCGAACGTTCGAGGCCACTTTTCACAACCGAAAAAGCCGCCTTGTTGCACGATTTTACAGTATGGACGGGCGAAAGCGAATTTAACCCGATGGTAGAGCCGCGTTCTTTCGTGGCGACTTACGCCGAATCGCATTTTGCGCCCGCGACGGGCGTGTGGTTTCAAAAAGGCGGGCTTTACGGCAACCCGAAGGCGCTGGAAGGTGGCATTCCAGCGGCCAAAAATAGCGCATTATTGCGCGGCCAGCAAATTCTCGAACGCGCCAAACAAGCGCCGACTTTGGCGCAGCAAGTGAAGATTTTCAATGAGGCTTTAGAGATTGCTGCCGACGAATTGTGGTCTATTTCCATCGCCACGCCGCCGCCGCAACTTTGCGTGGTGAAAAACGGCTTCCGCAACGTGCCGCGCAATGTGCTTTATGGCGCTTCCTACTCGACTCCGGCCAATGGCGGCATAGAAACATTTTATTTTGAAAAGCCTTCCGATTCGCCCGGCGCCATCGCGCAAATCAAGCAGGAAATGATAACCGTCACGCCCGCGCCCGATGCCGGAAACACCAATGTTTCCAACAGCGAGGCGCCCGTCGAAGCCAAAAGCAGCGGCTTGGGCGGCCTGATTAAATTTTTGCTTTACGGCATTTTCGCCGTTGGAATTTTGCTGGCGGCGGTGCGCCATCCGTATATCGGGCGGCGCGTGCTTATCATGATTCCGACGATGCTGATTATTTCTGTCGTGACGTTTGTGATTATTCAACTGCCGCCGGGCGACTTTGTGCAAACGCGCATCATGGAATTGAAACTGACAGGCGATCAATCGGCGATTGAAGAAGTCACGCGCCTTTCCGATATGTTTTATTTGGACGAATCGTTTGGCCAACAATACGCGCGCTGGATGGGTTTCAAGTGGTTTTTGGGCTTCAACGAGGCTGATAAAGGCCTTTTGCAAGGCAACATGGGCCGCTCAATGGAAACGCAAAAATCGGTCAATGATATTGTCGGTGACCGTGTTTTGCTGACGGTTTTGGTGTCGCTTGGCACGATTTTATTTACATGGGCCATCGCTCTGCCGATTGGCATTTACTCGGCGGTAAAACAGTATTCGGCAGGCGACTATGTCCTCACGTTTTTGGGTTTTATCGGAATGTGCGTGCCAAATTTTTTGCTGGCGATTATTTTGATGTATTGGAGCGGCAAATATCTCGGCATCAACGTAACGGGCCTCTTTTCGCCCGAATACGCCGCCGCGCCGGAATGGACGCGCGATAAAATCGCCGACCTGTTAAAGCACGTTTGGGTGCCAATTATCGTTATCGCGCTTGCGGGCACAGCGGGCATGATTCGCGTCATGCGCGGCAACTTGCTGGACGAATTGCGCAAACCGTATGTCACAACCGCGATGGCAAAAGGCGTCCGCCCGTTTCGCCTCTTAATGAAATATCCCGTCCGTTTGGCGCTCAACCCGTTTATCTCTGGTATCGGCGGCATTTTTCCGCAACTGATTTCCGGTGGCGCCATTGTAGCGATTGTTCTCAGCCTACCAATGGTCGGCCCTGTCATGCTGCAAGGCTTGATGACGCAGGACGTTTATTTGGCCGGCTCGATGTTGATGGTGCTAAGTCTGCTTGGCATTTTTGGCACCTTAGTGAGCGATTTATTGCTACTCTGGCTTGACCCGCGCATTCGCATGGAAGGAGGTTCACGCTGAACAATCCTTCTGAAGTAGTGACGGAAGAAGCTAACGTCGAATTGCCGCATTCGCACGACCCGCATCCCGAAAATGCCGATAAAGTTCTGGCTGGAAAAGCCGATGTTGCTACGCTTTCGCAGTGGCAACTGATTGCTTTGCGCTTTGGTAAGCACCATTTGGCCGTGGCGTCGCTGTTTTTGCTGATGGTGCTGTATTCGCTGGCCTTGTTCGCCGAATTTTTCGCGCCTTATACGCGCGGATGGAACAATGTCGAGATGATTTACGCGCCGCCGCAACTGCCAAAATTCAGTTTGCAACATGGTTTTTACGTCGAAAATGTCACGCGGCAAATTGACCCGATCTCGCTGAAAAATTACTATCTCAAAACCGATGATATCGTGCCGCTTGGCTTTTTCGTGCGTGGCGAGCCGTATAAATTATGGGGGGTAATTGACGCTGACCGGCATTTGTTCGGTGTGCGCGATGCAGCGCAAGAAAACTACACATTTTATTTTCTCGGCGCCGATAAATATGGCCGCGATGTGTGGAGCCGCCTCATTTATGGAGCGCGCATCAGTCTTTCGATTGGCATTGTTTCGATTATCGCCACCTTTTTATTGGGCGCGACGATTGGCGGCGTTTCTGGTTATGTTGGCGGCACGTTGGACACTTTTATTCAGCGCGTGATTGAAGTGATGAATTCGTTTCCGCACTTGCCGCTTTGGTTGGCATTTGCCGCTGTTTTGCCAAGCGACTGGTCGCCGGTGCAAACCTACTTTGCCATTACGATTGTGCTGAGTTTGCTGGGCTGGACAGGTCTTGCGCGCGTGGTGCGCGGCAAAATCTTATCGCTTAGGGAAGAAGATTACGCAGTCGCGGCGCGCTTGCTTGGCGCCAGTCACAGCCGCATCATTTTCCGTCACTTGCTGCCCGGTTTTACCAGTCATATCATTGTGAGTTTGTCGCTCAGTGTGCCGGGCATGATTTTAGGCGAAACGGCGCTGAGTTTTTTAGGCCTCGGTTTGCGTCCGCCGGTCGTCAGTTGGGGCGTGATGCTGCAAGAGTGCCTGAACATTGACGTGGTGGCGAATTATCCGTGGCTTTTAATGCCCGTTGTGATGATTGTGCTAACCGTTTTGGCCTTCAACTTTTTCGGCGATGGTATGCGCGACGCGGCTGATCCTTATGCTTCGCGCTGAAATTATGAACGATATTGTTCTACGAATCGAAGATTTAAAGACTTACTTTTACGCCGAAGAAGGCGAACTGCCTGCTGTCAACGGCGTAACAGTAAATTTGCAACGCGGCAAAGTGCTGGCGCTTGTCGGCGAAAGCGGCTGCGGCAAAAGCGTCACGGCCTATTCGATTCTGCGCCTTATTCGTCCGCCGGGCAAAATTGTCGGCGGCAAAATCCTGTTCTCGCCGCGAGATGGCGAAGCCCTTGACATCGCTGCCTTGAACGAACAATCGGACGCGCTTTATCATGTGCGCGGCGGGCGCATTAGCATGATTTTTCAGGAGCCAATGACGGCGCTCAGTCCGGTTCACACCATCAATAATCAAATCAGCGAAGCGATTTTATTGCATCAGGATGTGACGCCCAAGGAAGCGCGCCGCCGCACCATTGAGATGCTGAAAAAAGTCGGTATTCCCGGCGCTGAGCGGCGCATTGACCAGTATCCACACGAAATGAGCGGCGGAATGCGCCAGCGCGTGGTTATCGCGATGGCGCTGGTGTGTAATCCTGAAATTCTCATCGCCGATGAGCCGACAACCGCCTTGGATGTGACGATTCAAGCGCAGATTTTGAAGTTGATTAAAGACTTGCAAAAAGAGCGCGGCACCTCGGTGGTTTTCATCACGCACGATTTGGGCGTCGTAGCGCAAATCGCCGATGATGTGGCCGTCATGTATTTGGGCCGCGTGGTTGAAAAAGCCAATGTGCGCGAAGTATTAAAAGCGCCGCTGCATCCTTATACGATGGGTCTTTTGCAATCGCTGCCCGGCGCGCAGCATAGCGGTAAGCGTCTGCCCGCGATTTCCGGCAGCGTGCCTTCGCTTTCCAAAATCCCGCCCGGTTGCCCGTTTCATCCGCGCTGCCCACACGCCGTTCCGAGCCTTTGCGATGTCGGCGAGCCACCGCCTTTGCGCACTTTTGAAAACAGCCGCCAAGCCGCGTGCTTGCGCATTGAAGAAATTCAGCAGAATAGTTGCGACAATTCGCGACAAAAACAAACGGAGGGTCATCATGGCCAAAATTGAGAATCACAAATACAGCATTGAAGAGGCATTCAAAGAATGCTACTACATCGTTCCTGACTACCAACGCGAATATGTGTGGCAGGAAAAAGAGGTGTTGCAACTGCTGGAAGATATCAATGAACAAATTGGCAGCAGCAACGAGTATTTTATTGGCACCATTTTGGTGTCGCCCACCGACACCAAAAACCACTATGAAGTGATCGATGGTCAGCAGCGCCTCACCACGTTTTTCCTGCTGTTGTGTGCGTTACGCCACTTCTTTGTGTGGGAAGCGCCATTTACAGTAATCAACGGCTTGATTTCTACCAGCTATACCACGCTGAAAGGTGAAAGCCTCACCACGCTCAAATTGGAGCCGCGCTACGAAAACGCTGGTGCAGTGATGCAGAAAATTGTTGACCTGAACACCGACCCCGAAACCACTCGGAATGGTGTTTTGAATTCCGGCATTGCCAGCTTTGGATCGTTGGAGAATTTGCTCAATGCTTATGCCACTATATACCGTTATCTTCAGGACAACTATGATGAATTGACCGAAAGAAAGCAATATTGGGGCTATCTGGCCAACGCTGTGGTGTTCATCCAGATTTCTACTGATGTTGGAAGCGCGCTCAAAATCTTTGAGACCATTAATGAGCGCGGCGTTGGCCTCAACCCGATGGATTTACTGAAAAACCTGCTTTTCACACAGGTGCAGCCTGCTGAATTCACCAACCTGAAAACTGAGTGGAAAAAGATCACCGCGCCATTAGAAAAGCAAAAGGAAAAGCCGCTACGTTTTCTGCGCTATTTTCTGATGGCGAACTATAGAATCAAAATCGAGCGTAAGGAATCAAACGACAGCAACAGTGCCATCGTGCGTGAGGATGAAATTTACGATTGGTTTACCAACAAAGAGAATGCCACGCTGTGTGGTTATCAGAGCAAACCATTCGACTTCGTGCGCAAGATCATCTGCAACGTTGATCTTTATATTGGCTTCGCCAATGGCCGCGCCAACGATCACCAAAATAGCATCGCCATGCAAAATCTGAAGCTGCTGACTGGCGGCGCCTTCAGCCAGCATTATGTGTTGCTTTTAGCGGCGGCTACTTTCCCGCGTCCACTCTTCGACCACTTTGTCACTCAGGTCGAGAGCTTCCTCTTTTATTACATCTTCACCAAAACGTCGACCAAAGACCTTGAACGGCTATTTTCCCTGTGGGCAGACGAACTGCGCGAGATCGGCGCTTTTACCGATTCACAAGAGCAAAAGCAAAAACTCAATGAGTTCTTAGAAAACCGCTTCCAAAAGAGCATGGCAACCAAAGAGGGCGAACTAACTGACGCCCTGAAACGCCTCACGCTGTTTTCCATGCAACGTTATCGCACGCGCTATCTGTTGGCCAAGCTGACGCAGTTCGTGGACATGGCCTATCAGGGCGTGAAAATTCCTGGTGTTTTGCAGCCTTATACCGTGCTGGAAATTGAACACATTTTGCCTGACAATCCGAAAACCGATTTGCAAGTGTCTTTTGCTGAACAGAATCCGGCAGTAAAATATGACGATTGCAAAATCAAATTGGGCAACTTGACGCTGCTGGAAAAGCCACTCAATATCATCGCCAGCAACAATTTCTTCAACCAAAAGAAAGGTGAATATAAGCAGAGCCAGAATTACTTGACGCGTAGCATTGAGGAATTAGCACAAGTGGGCAACAACAGTTCCATCACTCGCATCAATGCTTACTTGGAAGCCTTTCCCGATTGGACGGCTGCGAGCATTGAGCGGCGGCAAGAGTTACTAATAAGACTGGCGAAAGAAGTTTGGAAAATTACGAAATTGCAGTAAAAATTTCCCTTACGCCTATGTTTTGCGCCTTTTCGCAGCTATCAAAAATTGAATTATGACCACTGAAACACTTCTTGAAGTTCGCCATTTGTGCAAGCATTTTCCGATTATGAGCAAGGGTTTTGCGCGTCGCAATGTGGGCGCGGTAAAAGCCGTAGATGATGTCAGCTTTGATTTGCAGCGCGGCGAAACTTTGGGTTTGGTGGGCGAAAGTGGGTCGGGCAAAACGACTTGTGCGCGCACCATTTTGCGCGCACTGGCGCCAACAAGTGGCACGGCGTTGTTTCGGGATGGCGAAACTTCAGTGGATTTGGCAAGTTTGCCGGACAAGGATTTGAAACCGCTGCGCCAGAAGATGCAGATGATTTTCCAAGACCCGTTTTCCTCGCTCAATCCGCGCATGACGGTCGGCGATATTGTGGCCGAGCCGCTGGTCATTCACAATCTGGCAAGCGGCAAGGAATTGGAAGAGCGCGTAACCGAAATGCTGGTTAAAGTTGGCCTCAAGCCGGAACATCGCCAGCGTTATCCGCACGCGTTTTCGGGCGGGCAACGGCAGCGCATCGGTATCGCACGGGCGTTGATTATGAAACCGGCACTCGTTGTCGCTGATGAAGCGGTTTCGGCGCTGGATGTTTCGGTTCAGGCACAGGTCATTAATTTATTGAAAGATTTGCAGGACGAATTGAATCTGACTTATATTTTCGTGGCGCATGATCTGAGCGTAGTGCGCCACATTTGTGACCGTGTGGCCGTGATGTATGCCGGAAAACTGGTCGAACTGGCGCCGACACGCGAATTATTTGAAAATCCGCGCCATCCTTACACGCGCGCTTTGCTGTCGGCGGTGCCGGATATTGATCCCGATGTGCCGATGAATTTTGAAGTCGGCGGCGAAGTGGCCGATGCCGGAAACTTGCCGTCTGGTTGCAGTTTTCACCCGCGTTGCAGCCAAAAATTCGCGCCCTGCGACCAAGTGGCGCCTTCACTTTCACTTGTCGAAAACGATTGTCATGTGGCGTGTCATTTGTATGATGCGTCGCAAAAATAAGCCTCGCTTTGGGGAGACGAGCTATTTCTTCACCGGTTTTGGCTCCACAACGCAAGCCGGATCATTCGCGGCTGCCGTGCCCACTTCTTCGACGGGATGCGTGAAAAGATAGCGCCAGACGGGTTCGTAAAGATATTTGCCGTCTTTATCTTTGGGCGAAGCGCCGCCGGGCGTGACCGAGGAATGCGCGCGGTTGGCGTCGTTTTTCACATCGGCAGCGGAGATTAAACGCCGCGTGTTATTATAGGGCGGCGCGGCGTTATCTACATTGATAATGGCGCCGAATTGGTTAAGTCCGAGCAGTTGCCACGAGCGGCAATAATGATTTCCTGTCCAGCCGCCATCGAGAACATGGCTAAAACCAAAATAGCGATTGGCTGGTGTCGCTGAACGCAGTGCCTGCCAGTTTTGATATTGATCGCGCGGGCCGCAAAACATCACCACACGGTCAACGCGCTTAAATTTGGCAAAGCGCGCCGCTGTTGTGGAGCCGTGCGAGGCGCCAGCAATTATCACTTTGTCCCAACGCAAATCTTGCTTGTCATCGGTTAAGAAATAATCCCATTTGCCTTGTGGATTTTCCTTCGCCAGCCACTTCACAAACTGCTTTGCGCGCTCCATCATGCCATCGGGCTGGGGAATCTCCACTTCGTTGCTAAAGTCCTGACCCGTTGCGGCTTCAAGGCGAATATTGCCGAGAAATTGGTCGTCGTTTGGCGGTTCGGCATTGCCGAATTTGCCAAACCAGCCATTCGCGTAATGCACTTGAATGGCGTGCAAACCATAACTATTGACGCGTTCAAACAATTGCGAATTGTAACCCATCAGCCAAATGACGAGTTTGCCTTGCGGCGCCACGCGCGTGTCCACTGTCGCGTGTTCTGTGTCTTGCGGCTTGCCGTCTTTCTCGAAGACGAAACCAATTTCAGCATGAGGCTGCGCCCGCGCATCAATTTGGCTGGCCCGCGCCGTGAGTTCATAACGACGCGGCGCGTCGTTATCGAAAGTCAAAGGCGCCGCCGCGCAAAATGCCGGAGTTGCCAGCAAAAGGCCGGTCAGAGAAAAAAGAATAAATTTCATGAGTTCGAGTTTTGCAGCATCAGCGCCACTTCGCCTTTTTGGATTAGTTGCTCAACTTCGGAACTGGCCGATTTGCGAAGAGGAACGCCCGCGCAAAGCAGCACGAAATAACCTATGCTGCCAAGGATAATAAGCTGGCCAACGAAAGTGTGCAGCCAGCATAAACGATAAGCGATTAAAGGTTTTTCGCGCGTCTCGGCGCGAAGAAGCCATCGCGTCCACAGCAAAACCAAAGAAGCACCAAAAGCAGTTTGGAAAACACAGGGCGGCCAATTTGGCACGGCATCAATACCTTGCAAACTGATGAGGCGCATTTCGGGAGACAAGGCCACGCTCCACATCCACGCCAAAGCGCCCACAATGAAAGCAGATGCCAGTTCGTGCATCAACGAAAACAAGCGCACTTCACGATTTTGTGTGAAAGGCGTCTGCCGCCAAAGACGATTACGCGTCACGATGCTGCACCATCCGCTTGACATCAAAACCGGCAAAACTGCGCTCATTGCCAAAGGCAGCATAAACAACAAGCGTTTTGAGTTATCAATTGAAAAATCTTTCAGGCCAATGAAAAGATAGCTTTGCCAGATAGCACCTTGCATCAAGGCGCAAAGGCAACACAGCGTCAAAATGCCCCCAAAGATTGCAACGCTGTGCCATAAGTCGCGGCGCGCAATAACAACAGGCGGTAAATTGAGCCAGCGCAACAAGGCGCCCAAAGCGGCCCACCAGACCAACAAAAGCGGTAACTGCAACAGAATCAGCGACGCCACGCAGCGTAGCGATACCGACCAAATCAAAGAGGAAGAACGAAGCCCGCGATCCCAAGATGAATTTTTATACGCCCGATATAAAGCATCACTGCGTTGCCCATCGGCAATTAACGCCGATTGCAGCGCGCGGCCATCATACGATTCATCGTGCTGCTTGGCATAATCTACAAACGCATCGGCTTGCAGGCGACGGAAATCTTCCCAATGATGCGGGCCAGCAGGCGCTTTTGGCCTTTTATCGGGTTGCAAAGGCTCTTCGTTGACAAAAAGATAAGTTGCTGCATCGAAAAAGCTCAATACATCGGGGTTTGGCGAATTCCATTTGGCGCGCAGCATAAGGCGCAAGACATTATCGTAATTGCGCAACGCCTTCTTATGGTCGCCGCGACGACGCATTTTCACGATTTCCCACAAAATAATACGCCCCATCGCGCGCGTCGAAGGATAGTCAAACCGCCGCTCAATTAATAGTTTTTCTTCCCACGAAAGCGGGCGCTGCCACAGTTTTTCGTGTGCTGCAATTTGCACTTGTTTCCAGTCGCGCTCGTGTGAATCGAAGCGTGCTTTTTGCGCGGCTCGATCTAAAACACGCCACGCTTCGTCATCGCGCCAACTACTTAGCAGAAAGTAAATTTCCATCCAGTCGAAATAGTCATTGTCTGGCTCTAATTTTTGGCCGTGCCGCGCTAAAGCAACGTATTTTTCCAACTCGTCGGACGTGAAATTTGGTTTGGTGCCAAGGCGTTCTGGCGGCGGCCAACCAGCGGTTTTTTTTGCCGCGTTGTAGCCACCCGAAAATTCGCCCGGCAAGCGATTATGCCGCAGATATAAAGCAGCACTCTTTAAGCGCCGCGCGATGAGCCAAGTTTGATCGGGAAAGCGTTTTACCAAGCTGTCGAACACTTCTTTATCAACTTTGGTGTATTCATAATGTGGCTCCAAAACCACAGCTTGCACTTGCGCATCGTCTGCATAGTTTTCGGCAGAGGGCAGCACTTGTTCTGTAATCTGCGGCAGCCCGCCATACTGCCAACTCCCATAAAAACTATCGCCACGAAGGTGCGCAAAAAACGAGTGCCGCAGCGCAGGGACGAGCAAAACCGCGAGCCAGCAGAACAAACATAAAATAGGCAGCCAAGAGCGTTTCATAATTTGGAACTTTGCAACATCGAAGCGACTTCACCTTCTATAAATCAAATTGCACCATTGATTCCGAAATTCTACCTTATCCTAATGAGTTCACTTTCAAGGCAGTTGGTTCAGTTTTAACCAAGTTAATTCGGTTTCAACCGAATTAACTCGTTTGCAGCATCGAAGCCACTTCGCCGCGCTCTATATATTGATTGACGGCAGTTTCGGCGCGGGCGCGGAAGGGAAGTAAAACGGTCAGCAAAAAAACGTAACTCACGATTGCCACGACGATGAGATGGCCCAAAGCAGCGTGCCAAATGCGCAGTTGATAAGCGGCGCGCGATTTATCGGACGCGAAGAGTTCGCGCAGCCATAAAAAGGCCAACGCCGAGGCGAAAAACAGTTGCGGCCAGAAAGGGAAAATGTTGACCGATTGATTGAGTGCATCCGGCAAGGGAAACGCGGAATCGGCTAAATCGAAGGTAGTGAGCCACGTTGTTTGGTTTTGCGCCGCAGCAGCACAAAACCACCAAAACGCCATGGCGCACGCCAGCATATACAGGCTGCTGATGCTTAACAACGAGACAAAACTGAAACGATGGCGCACCGCCATCACGCGCGCTCGCACGCCGCGCAAAACGATGCCGCGCGCCAAGTTTTCGCGCTTGCGGGCACTGCGCTTGACCATCCACGCCGCAAGAGGAATTGGCCACAAAAAGCCGACAAACAAAAAGAAGAAACCGGCGCCTATTTTTACGGGCGATTGGCTGAGAACATCCATCAATAGCAATCCCCAACCGGCGCCCAATGTGAAAGCGAGAGTCCAGAACAGCGCGGTGCCTAAAGTGGCGGTTAAAACGGCGCGTCGCACATCGCCCGCTTCCGGCTCAACTTGAGGCACGCTTGCCAATCGCAAGGCGCCGCCGATTATCAGCCACCAGAAAAGGAGCAGCGCCAGCAACAAAAAGAGCAGCGCTGTTGCCCAGTAAAGTGAAATTGATGAGCGTAGCGGGCGCCTGTCTAAGCCGCCAAAACTCGTTTGCGCCTTGAAAGCGAACTTTAATTTGTCGAGTCGTTTGCCTTCTTCGATAGCAAGCGTCGCCATTTCGCGCCCTAAAGCAGGCTGTCCATGCGCCGACGCGTAAGCTCGCACTTGCTTGGCTGTAAGTTGAGAGCGTTTTTCAAATTATTCGCGGCGTTCACTGGAGGGCGGCGTCGATCCGGTGGTGACCGCGGCGGTCATGGCGTTCGGTCTGGTTTATGCGCACCCATTCGCCGACGGCAATGGCCGCATCCACCGCTGGCTCATGCACCACGTGCTTGCCAAGGCGGGCTACAACCCGCCCGGTCTCGTCTTTCCCGTCAGCGCCGCGATTCTGAGGCGACTCGACGAGTATCGCTCCGTCCTCGAGTCGTACACCGCGCCGCTACTGCCGTTCATCGACTGGCACGAGACGGCGGACGGCAACGTCGAGGTCTTG
>JANMKN010000149.1:0-8924 GCA_031372065.1 Abditibacteriaceae bacterium
CGTGACTGAAGACGGCGCCATTCTCTCGCGTCACAAAGAGCGAACCAATCGCGAGTCACGCAAGGCGATGCTCGAACAACTTTACGGCGCCATCGAAAAAGTCATCAGCGGCGCTCATTTAAATATCGCTGATTTGGGCGGCATTTGCCTTGGCGTGCCGGGTGTGGTGGAAACCACAACCGGCAACGTGATTTTCACGCCCAACGCGCCGCTTTCGAAAACGCCGCTCGGCGAATTGATTCGCAAAAAATTCGGCGTGCCCACTTTTATCGGCAACGATGTCAACCTCGGCACGCTTGGTGAATGCTGGCTCGGCGCCGCGCGTGGCATGGAAAGCGCCTTTGGCATTTTTGTCGGCACCGGTATCGGCGGCGGGTTGGTTATCGGAGATCGCCTGATTGAAGGCTATCGCGGTTTGGGCGGTGAAATCGGGCATTTGCTCATTCCGCTTGAAGCGGGCGAAATGGTCGGCGCGCACGGCAATAAGCATTTGTTTTTAGAAGACCTTTGCTCGCGCACTGCGATTGAAAATCAATTGCGCCATGCCATTCAAGTCGAAGGCCGCACTTCGGTTTTAACAGAGATCGCCAAAGACCCCAAACTCAAGCGCATTCGTTCGGGCGAACTGAAAAAAGCGCTCGAAAAGAAAGACCCCTTGGTCACAGAAATCATTCGCCGTTCCAGCTATCTGCTTGGCCTGACGACAGCTTCGGTGCTGCATATCGTTGACCCGGAAGTCATTGTTTTCGGTGGTGGCGTTATCGAAGGTTGCGGCAAATGGATGCTGCCCGTTATTGAAAAAACTGCCTTGGAAGTCGCTATGCCGGGCACCGGAAAAAAACTCAAAGTGATGCAAAGCATTTTGGGCGATGACGCCATCATCTTAGGCGGCGTGGCGATTCTGCGTCACCACACCGGACGGCGCGGCCCGCTCACTGTTTTCGACTTCACCGAAACACCCCAACGCCCTATTGTAGCAGTGGATAAACCACTGCCTGAATGAAAACTGCAAACTGCAAAAATAATCGCGCAGGTTTTTGCATTTTTCTTGAATACATGGCTGAGAATACATGGCTGACATCGCTAAAGACGCCAAAATTAAAGGCACCGAAACACTGTTAGGCGGTGCCCGCAAATTGCTGGGCCATTTATGGGAAGTCGCGTGGCAAAACGCACCCGGCACACTTTCTGGCGACGCCGACGCCTTGCACGATATGCGTGTGGCCCTGCGGCGTTTGCGCAGTGCTTTGCAAAATTTTGAAGGCGAAAAAGATAGTTCTTTCCTCGCGCCGCATCTGCGCCGCGAATTTAAAAAGTGGCGCCAAAAATTGGGCAAACTTGGCGATGCGTTAGGCGCCGTGCGCGATTACGATGTCCTAAACGAGTATTTAGATGATTACGCGAAAAGGCGCCTGCGTGCGGAAATTGAAGATGATTCCGGCCTCGCCGAATTGCGCCGCCACTTTTTGAACGAGCGTGCTACCGCTTTCGCCATTCTGGTAAAACCCATCAACAAAGCCACGCGCCCACAGGCGTTGCGCGAAGAATTTGCTCGTTATGCTCTGGGTTTGCCTGCCTCCAGTGGCCCGAATCCGTTGCTCAAAGCAGCGGTGCTGCCCCTCGTCCCGCAGCGCCAAAATGAAGCACTTTTGCACGCGCCATCATTGCAAAATCCGCACGATGAAATCGGCCAACATGAATTGCGCAAATCTCTCAAGCGCCTGCGTTACACCTTTGAATTTTTCTCGCCTTGTTTCGAGGAATCTCCTGAAACAATCATCCAAAAAATCACACAAATACAGGACACTTTAGGCGAAATGCAAGATCGAAGCGTGTTACACGAAAAAGTAGTTCAGGGCTTTGATGAAGACCCTTCGCAATGGCCGGACGACGTTTCTCTTTTCGTGCGCTACGGCACCGGAAGAAGGCAGCGCCTTTTAACCCAAGCGCGTAAACAATGGGCAGAATTGAACGAAGAATTTCTGAAGATGTAATGGACAACCTAACTGCCGCACTCCCACTTTTCCAGTTTGCGCGTGGCGAGGGTGGCCCATTGGCGCGAGGATAAATCGGCCATCCACGCGCAGCAATTTTCACTGCCGTGCAAAGCCAACCAGCGATCTAAAATCATCATTTCATCGAGTTCGTGCTTGGCTGTAAAGGGTTTGGCTGGTAGCGGCGCCGAATAAACTTCGCGGATAGTTTCTCGCACTGCATTCCAATTTTCCACGCGCTGAATATGGCGTCGCACAAGGCCGCCGCGCACTAAAAACAAAGTGACGGCGGGCGCTGCTTCGTCGGTTTTCGCCGCTTGCGCGATGACAACGTTGTTCTTTTCGCGCATTCGTTTGAGGCGTCCCAAACGCGCCGCCACGCTTTCGAGCGCTTGTAATTGCAGTTTCAATTCGTTGGCTTCTTCAAAGCGCCAATCGTTGGAATAATCCAGCATTCGCGCCCGCAATTTTTCGATTTGCGGCGCGTTGCCGCTTTCCAAAGCCTGAATCAATTCGGCGCATAATTTCGCGTAATCGTCTTGCGAAACCGCGCCGACACATGGCCCGGCGCAACGCTTGATTTCGTGATAAAAACACGCGCGCCCTTTTGGGTCGGGGCGCATTTGGCCTTCGCAAGTGCGCAAGGGGAAAATGTTGCGCACAGCTTCGAGTGTCCAACGCGCGGCGTGCGCGGTAGTGAATGGCCCCAGATAAAAACCGGGCACTTCGCCGAGTTGGGGAGGATTTTCGAGGCAGTGTTCTGCCAGCAGTGGGCTGTGGTCAGTGCGCGCAACCAGTTCTTCGCTTGCCGCAACCGCAAAAAGATCGTCGGCTTCGCGGCTTTTGTCGTCCTGACGCCAACTATGTTCTTCGATGCGCCAATGACCATCTTCTGCGGCGATGGGTTCGGAGCGAGTAAATGTCAGGCGCGGAAAAGTTTCGTCGGTGAGCAGCAAATACGGGTAAATTTCAAAGGCTTTTAATTGGCGATTGACGTGCGGTTTCAAATCGCTGATGAGCCGTTTTTCAAGCAGTAGCGCTTCGAGTTCGCTGCCACATTCGCGCCATTCCATGCGCGTGATTTCGCATAAAATGCGTTTGATGCGCGGCGGGCGCGGCAAAGACGTGTCGGAAAAATATGAGCGCACGCGTTCGCGCAGGCATTTCGATTTGCCAATATAAAGCAGGCGGTCTTTGTGGCCGTAAAAAAAATAAACGCCGGGTGTTTTGGGGATTTCGCGCGTTTGCTTTTTGAATTTGCGTCGCCGCTTCGTATCAATTTTGCCTTCGAGCCGCACGCGCGGACGCACCGCGCCAAACGCGTGCAATGGCACGGCTTTGGGCTTTGATTCTTCAGAGAAGGGGGCTTCGTTGGAAACTGCGTCGGACATCAGAAATTTATTATCGCACGCCGGACAGCACAAGACGAGGCAATACACAAATTTGACTGGCGGAATCTCACTTTTAAGCTGCAATGAGCGGTCTGATGCGTCGAGGAACGGTCTTTCGTAACAAGCGCCTTGTCAGAGTCTTGAAAAAACCTCACAATTTGCTTTGACTGGTTTGCAGGATTGGGAAACACATGAAAACGACAAGATGGCTGTGGGCAATAGGTTTGTGGGCGCTGTTCGTTTTGCCGCAGGCAAAAGCGCATAACATGGAAGGCTCTCGCATTTTGCGATGGGTGCCGCTGCGCGAACCGGGGAGTGGCGGTTGGGTGACGAGTTTCCGTGTTAGCCCGCACGATGGGCGCCGTATGGTCACTGGCGGCGATATGCTGGGCGCTGGGCTTTCGCTTGATGGCGGGCGCACTTGGGGGCCAGCGTTTGGTTTTGCCAGTTGGGAAATCAACGATGCGACGTTCCATCCCAAAGACCCGAACATCGTTTGGTATGGCACGCTCAGTGGCCCGTATAAAAGCGTGGACGGCGGGCAACATTACGAAGAAAAACGCAACGGCTTTATTGCGCCAACCAACTTCGGCTACAGCGCGCCGGTTGAGCGCATCTTATTTGACCCGAACGACAGTAATCATTTAATTTGTTTCGGCGGCAGCAGCAGAGGCTGGGATTTGCCGGGCCAAAAACCATTATGGGGTGCGGTTTGGGAATCGAAAGATGGCGGCGAAAAGTGGACGAAAATCGCTACGATTGGTGCCGAAGGCAACACAAGCGACGCGGCGCAAGGCGTCAACATTTACAGCGCTGAATTTGCCGCTGGTTCGAGCAAAATCCTCTATGCGGTTTCGCCGGGGGCCGGTTTTTTCGTCTCGCAAGATGGCGGCAAAACGTGGCTAAAAAGCGTGACCGGCTTGCCACACGCGAAAATAATGCGCGTGCAAGTGCATCCCAAAGACGTGAAAACGCTGTGGGTTTCGCTGGGTGCTTTCAAGCCACAAGGCGAGGGTAAAGCCTTGCCCGGCGGCATTTTCAAAAGCACCGATGGCGGCGCGCATTGGACAGCTTTAAATAACGGCCTCGCGCAAGGCAGCGATGCCAATGAAAATCTGACTTCCAATTATTATGCGTTCGCCGTCTCGCCGAAAAACCCCGATGTGATGTATTGCGCCGATGGTGCGTGGAATGGCGGCATTATTTACGTTTCGCGTGATGGTGGCCAGAATTGGCGCGCGGCGGCGACCAAAAAGAACATTGGGCACGAACAAGACAACCTCGTCAAGCAAATTTCGCAGGTCGAAACAGCGATGCCGGCGGGGTTGGCGGGCACGGTTTTTTCGATTGATCCGAACAACCCCGATGTGGCGTTTTGCACAGGCAGCGAGCATTTTATCGGCACCACCGATGGCGGCCAAACGTGGCGCGACATGGGCAACGACAAGCAAGCCGATGGCGGCTGGCGCGGGCGCGGTTTCACGGGATGGTGTTCGATGAACGCGCGTTTTAATCCGTGGAAACGCGACCAAATCGTGCTAAATGGGCTGGATGCTGCGCGCGTTTTAATCACCGATAACGGCGGCGAAAGTTGGCAGCGACCTTTGACGGACCCGACACCGTGGGGCGGCGGCGTTGACACTTGTTTCACCCCCGCCGGTTGGATTTTCGTCACAACTGGGCAGCACGGTTCGTTTCAAGGCATCGGGCGCTCGAAAGATGGCGGCAAGACGTGGCAGACATTGCAAGGCGCGGGAAATGGCTTGCCCGAAGCCGGTTGGGACAAAGGCCAAAACGAGTCGCAAGGTATTTATGCACTGCCCAACACACCAAAAGTCTGGGCCGGAATCGGCGGCAAACTTTACGCTTCCAGCGATAGCGGCGACCATTGGCAAACCGTTAATCTTGGCTCCGGCGTGCGCTGGATTGCCGCCGATCCGAAAACACCGACCCGTTTTTTTGTGTCGGGTGATAAGAATGTGTATTTAACGAGCGATGGCGGTCAAAGCTGGATGCCCATCGGCGGCCCGCGCAAAGCCGGACGCATGACAGTGGACACGTTGGGCCGTCTGTATATTTGCGCCGATGAAGGTGAGCGCGGTGGCCTGTGGCGTTGGGATGAAAAGCTGCCGGACGACAAAAAATGGACGCGCTTGTGGGATGACCCTTGGATTATGAACGTGGCGGTTGACCCGCATGAGCCAAAACGCATCGCATTCACCACTAATCAAAACCCGTATGTCGAAATCTCGAATGCCAGCGGCGTTTGGCTTTCGGATGATGGAGGAAAAACGTTTCGCGCCGCCAACGATGGTTTGCCTATGCTGCGCGGCCACGCCATCGCTTTTGACCCGTTTGAAGCGGGCGAACTGATTTACGGTAGTTTCGGACGCGGCTTCTTCGAGACATTTTGGCCGCTGACCATCAAATTGAAGCCCGGACGCAGCTACGTTGCCACGTCTGCCGATGCCGACTTCGCCAAAGTAGCCCCTATAGCGACAGAGGCGCCTAAAACGCCAGCCGTAACCACCGTCGCGCCTGTTAAGCCCGGCGGACGTAATATTTTGCGCAACGGTGATATGGCACAAGGCGGCGTGCTGCCAACCAACTGGACGGAAAAATGGGGCGATGTCATCGCCTCGCGCGATACCAAAGTGTTCAAAGAAGGCCCGGCCAGTTTGCGCGTGAATGTAGAAAACGGTTCGGGTCAAGCGTTTCAACTGGTGCAGGGCTATGCCGGAAAAACGTTACTGCTCAGTGGCTTTATCAAGGCAGCGGGCAACGTCAAAGCGCAAATCGCGGTGCAATCGTTTGGCGATGAGCCAAACGGCGGCTGGCAGCAGAAAAAGTTCGATCAAGTCATCTTCGTGCAAGGCGATATCGAATGGCTGGAGTTCGGCAAACTGGTGCAAATTCCCGAAGGCACGATGCGTTTCAACGTGCAGCTTTTGGCCGAAGGCAACGGCCAGGCGTGGCTCGACGAAGTAAAGTTGACCGCCCCCAACGACACCGCGCCGCCTGAAACGGTTGTCGTTTCACAGCCCGATGCTGGCCCCGCGCCCAAAGACAAGTCCAACGTGCCCGCTTGGGGCTATTATGCCAACTTCCCGCTGGCGTGGGCCGAGTTTCACAAGAACTTTCTCGCCCGCACGGAGCAAGGCGCCGCGAAAAATGATATTTCGGTGGTCTTCCTTGGCGATTCGATTACGCAGGGCTGGAACGATACTGGCAAAGCAGTGTGGGACAAATTTTATGCGCCGTTGGGCGCGGTGAATTATGGCATCGGCGGCGATAGCACGCGGCAAGTTTTATGGCGCCTGCAAAACGGCGAAGTGGATGGCCTCAAACCGAAACTGGTGGTTTTGAAAATCGGCACCAACAATCTTTACAACGATATCAACGCCGGCAGCGACGAAGAAATCGCCGCTGGCATTGGCGCGATAGTGGGATTGCTGCGCCAAAAGTTGCCCACTACGAAAATTCTCATGCTCGGCGTGTTGCCGCGTCAGAACGATTATTTCACGGGGCGCACCATGCATATCAACAAGCTAATCGCGCCCTTGGCTGACGACAACAGCATTCGCTTTTTGGACATGACCGACAAATTCCAAAGCGAACCCGGCAAAGTGAAAACCGAACTGTATAACCGCGATCAACTGCATCTTTCGACGCAAGGCTACGAATTGTGGGCCGCGACGATGAAACCACTATTTGATGGCATGATGAAGGATTAAACGATGGACTTCAGCAGTTTCGGCAAGATTTTAATGGGCTTGGGCGTGCTGATTTTTGTGGTCGGCGCGGCCCTTTTCATCGGCGCGCGTTTTGGTTTGGGGCAGTTGCCGGGCGATATTTCATGGCAGCGCGGCAACACTTCATTTCACGCGCCGATTATCACCTCCATTGTGCTTTCGGTTGTCCTCACCGTCATCGTCAACATCGTGCTGCGCTTCTTGCGTTGAAGTAACGCAGTTTCATTCTTGAAAAGACCAAATATGCAAATGAAAGCAATTGAAATAATTCGAGAACACAAGCAACTACCGTTTGCCTTACAAAATGAGCAGAGAATTGCACTTTATGAAAAATTGCGCTCTTTTGAATTTGAGCAACTTGCCGGTGAATTAAGGGTAAGAATTAACGATTCTAAAGCTACGGACCCAGCCGAAGTCAGAATACTTGTAAATGCAATCGCTCGAAATGGCGGTTCAAGAGCTTTTGATATTGTGTTCGATCTTCTCAAAGAAGAACATTACGCTACTGACAGAGTAGCAAATCAGATTATTCGGAGAGCAGTGATTAATGTTTTAGGAATGATAGGTGATCAACGAGCAGTAATTCCGCTCACTGAGATTTTATATTCCGACAATGGGATATTTGTATTAGAGGCTGCGGAGGCTCTTGCTAAAATTGGTGACCCGATTGCTATCAATGATTTGCAAGTTGTTTATGACAAACGGCTTTCAAAGTGTGTAGAGGAGGGTATTTATCCCCATATCCCTGAGCGTTTATCTACCTTCATCCGTTTACTTGGAGGAGAAAGTGATCAGCCCCACTCCTTCGACACATTGGAACATGAATAAAAAGAAAACAGCCCCGCATCAACATTGAGGCGGGGCAGCTTCTTTCCTGCTGTGAGCAGGGCCGTTCATTGGGCTGCTTTGGTAAAATAGCAAACGTTGCACGACGCCCAAACGCCGCCTCATCGAACCACAACCGGAGCCTTTTTATAGATGCATCTTAAACGCCTCACTCTTTCGGGTTTCAAAACCTTCGCCGACAACACAACGCTGGAATTTGGCCCCGGCATTACCGCCATCGTCGGCCCCAACGGGTCGGGCAAATCGAACCTTGTGGACGCCATTTTGTGGTCGCTCGGCGAACGCTCCAACAAAGCGTTGCGCGGCCATTCATCCACGGATGTGATTTTCAATGGCTCAATGGCGCGCAAGCCAACTAACTTGGCCGAAGTGTCGCTCTTTTTCGATAACGAAGATAAAACTTTGCCGCTGGACTTCAACGAGGTGCAAGTTACGCGGCGCATTTTTCGCGACGGCGACACCGAATATTCGCTCAATAAAACCAAATGCCGCCTGCGCGATGTGATGGATTTGTTTCTCGATACGGGCATCGGGCCGGAGTCGTATTCCATCATCTCGCAAAGCGAAATTGACGCCATTCTTTCGGCCAAGCCCGAAGATCGGCGCGGGCTTTTGGAAGGCGCGGCGGGCGTGCAAAAATATCACGCACGCCGCAACGAAACGCGTCGCAAACTTGACCGCGTAGATGCCGATTTAACGCGCGTTTTCGACATTATGAGCGAACTCGAAAGTCAAATCGAACCACTCGCCCGTCAAGCCGAACTGGCCCGCGAATATCACAACTATGTGGCGCGACTTCGCACCTTGCAATTAGCGGTTTTAGCGCGCGATTACGAAACGCGCCAAAAGCGAATGCAGGGCCTGCTCGAAGCGCGCGACACCAACCGCGCTTTAGTCGAAAACGGCCAAAAACGCATCGGCGAATTGGAAACCATTGAAGC
>JANMKN010000188.1:0-10471 GCA_031372065.1 Abditibacteriaceae bacterium
ATTCGCTTTTTTCGTTTCCGCTAAATGTCTTGGCGGCCCTGCAACGCATTTTTTCGCAGCAAAAAAACACTTTGCCGCGCCGCAACACACTTTTTCGGAGTAAAAAAACGCGTTTTAGCGCCACAACACACTTTTTCGGAGTAAAAAAACGCGTTTTAGCGCCACAACGCACTTTTTCGGAGTAAAAAAAGACGCAAAAGTGCTTTTGCGGCTGTTAAAACCCCATCCCCGGCCCTTCCCCTTGAAACGGCAAAGGGGAAGGGAGAACTTAACCCTTCTGCTCAGGAAAAGTATTAATGCGTTCGGAGCAAAAGCGCCAAGACACCCTTCCCCTTTGCCGTTTCAAGGGGAAGGGCCGGGGATGGGGTTTTCTCTACGCCTCCCGCACGTCCAAACGAGAAAAATCACGCGTGCTTCGCGTTTGGTCGAAGATTTGGGATTGGGCTGAAAATTCCGGGTTTTGCCCACGCCTGAAATGGGTATAATGGTTGTCAATGGCCGTAAGATTACTTGATTTGTGATGGAGGCAAAATGAAAAACAACAAGGGATTGTCAGAGGTTCGTCGTGGCTTCACCTTGATCGAATTACTTGTCGTCATAGCGATAATAGCGCTCCTCGCCGCGATTCTTTTTCCGGTTTTTGCGCGCGCCCGCGAAAACGCCCGCAAGTCGTCTTGCAACAACAATTTGAAGCAACTCGGCGTGGCGGCGCAGATGTATTGGCAAGATTACGACGAGCGCAATTTCAGTTACGTCGCCATCGGCGGCGGTTACTTGTGGAATGTGGCTTTCGAGTCTTATTCCAAGAACAAGCAAATTCATATTTGCCCCAATGCCACGCGCTATACCGGCGCGGGTGTGGTAGGCGGTTTCGGCACAGCGACAACGGCGTGGACGGGTTTTCTATACACCGGCAGTTACGCTTACAACGGCTTTTTGTATGCCGATAATGCCACTGCGCAGCCGGGCAGCGTGGACGCGATTGCTGACATCAAAGAAGTTTCCAAAACCATGCTGCTGGCCGATTCGATTTGGATTGATACATGGGCGCCCAACGGCGACACCTCGTGTCCGGGCACCATTGACCTCACCAAAGGCACCAACACCGGTATGGGGCGTTTGTGCATCGATCGCCACATGGGAGGCGGTAATATGCTTTTTGCCGATGGGCACGTTAAGTTTCAGCCGCTTGGGAAATTGCGTGATGTGATTTTCAGACCTTGACGTTTTTTTTCACAGAAATCAGCGGCTCCGCGTGCTTAACATTGGCACGCGGAGCCGTTTTGTTTATGTTGTAAGGTGAATTTCACAGAAAAACCCCGAAAGAACCCCTTCCATGCGCTATGTTCAACTTCCCGCCGCCTTTTTCGCGGCCAACCGCAAGAAATTAGCGGCCCAACTGCCCGAAAAGTCGGTTGCCATTCTCAACGCCAACGACATCATGCCGACCAACGCCGATGGCACGATGGGCTTCTGGCAAAACAGCGATTTGTATTATCTCAGCGGCGTTGACCAAGAAGAAACCGTGTTGCTGTTGTGTCCTTCGGCGCGCGCCGAAGAAGACCTCGAAATTTTGTTTTTGCGCGAAACCAGCGAACTGATTTCCATTTGGGAAGGCGACAAGCTGACCAAAGAACAAGCGCGCGAAGTGACCGGCATTCAGAAAGTGCATTGGCTTTCCGAGTTTGACAAAGTATTAAACAATGCCTTGTTTGAAGCCGATACGGTTTATTTGAATCTTAATGAGCATCGCCGCGCCGCGACGGATGTGGAATCGCGCGACCGGCGTTTTATTGCGCGTTTGCAACGCGAATTTCCGCTGCATCGTTTCGCGCGCCTCGCGCCGCTTTTGCATCAGATGCGCATGATAAAAACCGGCGAAGAAATCGGTGCCCTACGCGCCGCCACGGAGATTACCGCTAAGGGTTTTGAGCGCGTTTTGAAATTCATCAAACCGGGCGTGCAGGAATTTGAAATCGAAGCCGAACTGGCCCACGAATACTTGCGCCACCGTTCGCGCGGCTTCGCTTACACGCCCATCATCGCGTCCGGCAAAAACGCCTGCGTGCTGCATTACATCGAAAATAACGCCGAGTGCAAAGACGGCGAACTGCTTTTGATGGACGTGGCCGCCGAATACGCCAATTATTTTTCGGATATGACGCGAACTGTGCCGGTTAATGGCCGTTTTACGCCGCGCCAACGCGATGTTTACAACGCCGTCTTGCGCGTTATGCGCCGTTGCAGCGAAATGCTGCGCCCCGGCGTGATTCACAAAGAGTATCAAGACGAAGTCAACAAAATCGTGGAAAGCGAATTGATTGGCCTTGGCTTACTCAATAAAGACGAAGTGGAGAAACAAGACCCTGACGCACCGCTTTACAAAAAGTATTTTATGCATGGCGTGTCGCATCACATCGGCCTTGACGTGCATGATGTCGCCGACCCGAATGTGCCGCTCGCCGAAGGCATGATTCTCACCGTGGAACCGGGCATTTACATCCGCGACGAGGGCCTCGCGGTGCGCTTGGAAAACTTGATTCTCATCGGCAAAAACGGCAACGAAGATTTGATGGCTAACGTGCCGATTGAAGCCGACGACATCGAAGCCGCGATGAATGGATGAACTTTATGAAAAAGCCGGTTTTCTGTTTTGCGGGCAGCCTCGCCCTTTGTCATTCCGAGCGCAATGAAGTGAGGAACGAACGAAATGGAGTCGACGAATCTTGTCGTTGGAGTGCGCATAATCTGCGCAGCAACAAGATTCCTCGACTCCAAAACCGCGCGCGCCTATGTCGCGTCGTGCGCGCTTTTTCCGCTCGGAATGACAAAGCCCTTCTTTTTGTCATGCTGGTTTTACTGCCTTTTTCTACAATCGCCGCCCGCGCCGAAGGCTTGGTTTTAAACAACAAAGCGCCGATTTATGAAGCGACGCATAAAGCGCTGGATTTAAGCGATGAAGTGACTGTCGAAGCGTGGATTCAGGCCGATAAAATGGAGCAAGGCGGCGGGCGCATCATAGATAAATCGGTGCCGGGCACCAGTGAAGGTTTCATGCTCGATACTTATCCGGGCAACTCGCTGCGCTTTTTGAATCTCAACGGCCAAGTGCGCTACGATGCCAAATTACCCTCTGATAAATGGAGTTACATCGCGGGCGTTTACAGCGCGACCCAGAATATTATGAAACTGTATTTGAACGGCAAGGAAGTGGCAAGCAATGGAGGCGACTTTCCCAAAATGAGCCTCACCAAAAGCCCGCTGCGCCTCGGCGCCGATTCGCTAGGCGGCAATCGCTTCGCGGGCCGCATGAAACGCGCAGCCGTTTATAATCGTGCGCTAACATCCGACGAAATCGCGGCGCGTTTTACCGGCGCCACGGCACCAAATGGCATTGTTGCCGAATGGAATTTAGAAGCCAATGCGCCCGCGCGCATCGCACCAGTAGCGGGCGATTTAATTCTCAAGCAAACCGACGCTGATGCGGAAATTACGGCATCGAACGAGCCTCCCAAAGAACCACTTTCCTTGTGGTATAGACAGCCCGCAAAACAGTGGACAGAAGCCTTGCCGGTGGGCAACGGGCGCATGGGCGCCATGCTTTTTGGCGGCGTGCAAAACGAGCATTTACAATTCAACGAAGATACGATTTGGACAGGCACGCCGCACGATTACGCGCACGTTGGCGCCGCAAAATATTTAGCACAAATTCGGCAATTATTATGGGATGGCAAGCAGCGCGAAGCCGAAAATTTGGCCGGGCGCGAATTTATGTCTATTCCGCTCGGCCAGAAAAAATATCAGCCGTTTGGTGATGTGCGCCTAAAGTTTGCCGGCATCGAAAGCGCGCAAAATTATCGCCGCGAATTGAATCTCGATACTGGCGTGGCAAGCGTTTCTTACAACATTGGCAACACGCAATTTACGCGCGAAGTGTTCGCCAGTTTTCCGGCGCAAGTGATCGTTATGCGCCTCGCGTCTAATCAAATTGGCGCGCTGAATTTTTCCATTGGCCTCGACACGCCGCACAAAGATTCGCAGGTGAAAATCGAAAACAACGAGTTGGTTTTAACCGGCCAAGTTGAAGCGGGCGGCATTCGTTTTGAAGCGCGTCTAAAGCCGATTTTAGAAGGCGGCACTTGGGCCGTCGAAGGCAATGAATTGAAAGTTGTGGGCGCCAATAGCGTCACGCTTTTGCTGTCGGGTGCCACCAATTTCGTGAATTACAAAGACCTCAGCGCCGACCCGCACCAGCGTTGCGTTGGCTATCTGAACAAGGCGGCCAAACAAAACTACGTGCAGCTTTTGCAGGCGCATATCGCCGATCATCAGAGCCTGTTTCGTCGCGTAAAATTGGATGTTAGTTCAAGCGATTCGATGAGACTGCCAACTGACGAACGCTTGAAAAACGTCGCCAAAACGTCCGACCCGCAATTGGCCACTTTGTATTTTCAATATGGCCGCTATTTGCTGATTGGCTCCTCGCGTCCCGGTTCGCAGGTAGCGACTTTGCAGGGCGTGTGGAACGACCAGATGAACCCGCCTTGGGACAGCAAAATGACCGTGAATATCAACACGGAGATGAATTATTGGCCCGCCGAAGTGACGGGTCTTTCGGAATTGCACGGGCCGCTTTTCGACATGATCGAAGAGTGCGCGCAAACCGGCCAAAGCGTAGCGAAAGAACACTACGCCGCGCGCGGCTGGGTTTTGCATCATAATACCGATTTATGGCGCGGCACCGCGCCAATTAACGCATCCGATCACGGCATTTGGCCGACAGGCGGCGCGTGGATGTGTCACCATTTGTGGGAGCATTACCAGTTTTCCGGCGACAAGAAATTTCTTGCGGCTCGCGCTTATCCAATTATGAAAAGCGCTGCGCTGTTTTTCGTGGACTATTTAGTCAAAGACCCGAAAACCGGATTTCTCGTCAGCGGCCCCTCTAATTCGCCCGAACAAGGCGGTCTTGTTATGGGGCCGACGATGGATCATCAAATCATCCGCGACTTGTTTCAAAACACCATAGACGCCGCGAAAATTTTGGGTATTGACAAAGACTTCGCCGCGCAATTGGCTGAAAAACGCGCCCAAATCGCGCCCAACAAAATCGGCCAATACGGACAATTGCAAGAATGGATGGAAGATAAAGACAACCCGAAAAACGAGCATCGCCACACCTCGCATTTGTGGGGCATTTATCCCGGTTGGGACATCACGCCCAATACGCCCGAACTTTTCAAAGCGGCGCGGCAATCGTTAATCTATCGCGGGGACGGCGGCACCGGCTGGAGCAAAGCGTGGAAAATCAACTTTTGGGCGCGCTTTCTCGATGGCGATCATTCACACAAAATGCTGATTGAAGCCCTTGCCGGAAACACTTATCCCAACCTGTTCGACGCGCACCCGCCCTTTCAAATTGACGGCAATTTCGGCGGCACATCGGGCATCGCGGAAATGCTGATTCAATCGCACATGACGAATGTGGAATTCGGAATGGGGAATGCGGAATCAAGTGCTTCTGATAATTCCGCACTCCGCACTGCGCACTCCGAATTCATCCTTGATTTGCTGCCCGCTTTGCCTTCCTCGTGGTCAAACGGCAGCGTTTCAGGTTTGTGCGCGCGGGGCGGCTACACGGTAGATATTTCGTGGGCAAACGGCAAATTAACGGGTGCTACAATTCGCAATATCAGCGGCAACGGCGCGGCCAAAGTGCGCTACGGCGGAAAAACGATGGATGTGAAAATCAAACCGGGCAAAACACTGAAGTTAAATGGCATTTTGCAGGAAAATTAACGAACCTTTGACACGCCGCAACGCGAATTTATTGGAAAGTGAAAAGCTCATGTTGACACATTGGAAACTTCGTTTGATTCTGCCGCTTTTATTGTTCGGCACGCGCGGCTTCGCGCAGGAAATTGTTGTCGAATCGGCCAAGCCGGGCAGCGTTTATGACCTCGGCGAAAAAGTAGGTTGGCACATTCAATTGAAAGATGGCGCGGGCCTTGAAAAAGTGAATTATGTGCTGCGTAAAGGCAATCGCACCGAAATAGGCAAGGGCGAATTGGTTCTTCAAAATGGCGCGGCCAATTTGGAAACCAAACTCGATGAACCGGGCACCATCATGGCCGAATTTTCGGTTGCGCCG
Source organism: Abditibacteriaceae bacterium (assembly GCA_031372065.1). Taxonomy (GTDB): domain Bacteria; phylum Armatimonadota; class Abditibacteriia; order Abditibacteriales; family Abditibacteriaceae; genus DASWNL01. Next base: position 6,152 of record JANMKN010000188.1, read on the forward strand.
CAAGGCAAACCTGTCATTAAAACCTTAGCGGGCGCGGCCATTGCGCTTTACAAAATTGCGCCTTCGGCGGAGGAACCAGCGGATTTTGAGGCCTTTTGGAAAAGCAAAGTCGAAGAACTGCAAGCCGTGCCGATGAACGCGCAATTGGATGCCAAAGAAAGCGGCGAGGCGAATTTAGATTACTGGAAAATTTCGCTGGATAACATTCGCGGCAGCAAAATTCGCGGCCAACTTTCGCGGCCCAAAAACGGCGAAAAATTACCGGCGCTTTTAATCGTGCAATGGGCAGGCGTTTATCCGTTGCAAAAAGGCTGGGCGACCAGTTGGGCCAAGCAAGGCTGGCTGACGCTCAACATCAACGCGCACGATTTGCCGATTGATGAAAGCAAAGAATTTTACGATGCGCAAAACGCGGGCGCGCTGAATGGTTATCCGGGCATCGGCAAAGATGACCGCGAAAAAAGCTATTTTTTGCGAATGTATTTATCGTGTTATCGCGCCGCTGATTACTTGTCTTCGCGCGGGGATTGGGACGGCAAAAACTTAGTTGTGATGGGCACAAGTCAAGGCGGTTTGCAGGCGATTATGACGGGCGGATTTTATCCGAAAATCAGTGCCGTTGTCGCCAATGTGCCCGCCGGTTGCGACCACACCGGCCCACTTGTTGGGCGTCAAGGTGGCTGGCCGCAATTATTGGGTTGGGGCAACGGCCCGTTCGACGAAAAAGTCGTCGAAACCAGCAAATATTACGATGTCGTCAACTTCGCGCGACGTATCAAAGTGCCCGCTTTAGTGGCTTGTGGCTTGATTGATACAACGTGTCCGCCTGCCGGTGTCATGGCCGCACTTAACCAAATGAAAGGGCCAAAAGAATTGCTGATAATGGAAAAATCCGGCCATCAGGACGTGAATAAATCGCAAGCGGCCTATTATTCGCGTTCGGGCGCGTGGCTTTACGATTTGGCGCATGGCAAAGCCGCGCCGGTTCAAGCGAAACAATAAGGGCGACTGAACTAAAAAAGAGCGCGGCCCTCGCCGCGCTCTTTTTGCTTCAGATAATTACGACACCGGCGGTTTGCCATCGCGCCATGACAGCCAATCCGTGCAGGCTGTGCCCTTTTCTCATGCTCATATTGTCTCCTTGTAAAAGCCTTGTTTTTAGTCGCCGCTACTCAAGGCAAATACAAAGCCGATATAATGGCTTGCGGTCTTGAGAACGTTAAACTTCTCAAGACTTTTATGAAAAATTTATTTTTGCTCTGCCTTTTGATGATGCCGCTGGCCCTTCGCGCACAAGAAGCAAAACCAATGCGCGTTTTGTGTTTCGGCGATTCGATAACGCAAGGCGGCGCTTTGCCCCCGGCAGAAAAATCGTCGTTGTGGCTTTTGCTGGTCGAGAAAAAATCAGAAGGTCAGTTAAAACTTATCAACGAAGGCAAAGGCGGGCGCCCAACGGCTTCGCTTGACGAATTTCGCGCCGCCTTGAAAAAACATAATGATTTCGAGGCGCTTTTGATTTCGCTGGGCACCAACGATTCGCGCGATATTTCCGAAAAGTGCGTGCCCGCTGCTGTGGATAACATCAAGCAAATGATAAATTTAGCGCGCGATGCGAAACCCAAACTGCGCGTGCTAATTGTTGGCCCACCGAACATCAATAAAAGTGCGCTTGGCCCGACCAAACCGATTGCCAATGAGCGCGAACAAAAACTGAAAGATTTAAACGAAGCATTCAAAAAACTCGCTCAAGAACACGATTGCGAATTTGTTTCGTTGTTTGGTGCTGTGCCCGATGAATGTCTTCTGCGTGATGGCGTGCATCCCGATGGCAAAGGCAACGAAGCGATTGCCGATGTAATTTACAAGGCGCTTGGTGCCGGGACAAATTGATTTATGAATGCGGAAAACGGCTGGGAATCTTCGGCGCAGGCGTGGATTGATGACATGGACAGAGGCGCCATCGCGCGCACCCATTTGCTCGACCCGATAATGCTGAATTTATGTGAAATTCGCCCCGGCCTGCGCGTTTTGGATGTCGGTTGTGGCGAAGGTCGCTTTTGCCGGATGCTGCGCGCAAAAGGTGTCGAACCGGTGGGCATTGACCCGACGGAATCGTTGTTGAAAGTGGCGCGAGAGCGCGATGCGCAGGGCGTTTATCTAAATGCTTTCGCCGAAAATTTGCCGCTTGAAAACGACCATTTCGATGTCGTTGTCAGCTATCTAACCTTGATTGATATTCCTGATTTTCGCGCCGCACTTGGCGAAATGACGCGCGTTTTAAAGCCCGGCGGCAAGCTGGTGATTGCCAATCTCACCTCAATGGCAACCGCCACGCCGCATATGTGGTGGCGTGATGAAAATGGCGAAAAATTGTTCTGGACGCTGGATCATTACATGACCGAGCGCCCCGAATGGGTTGAATGGCGCGGCATTCGTGTTATCAACTGGCACCGCCCGCTTTCGGCGTATATGAAAGCCTTTTTAGCCAATGATTTAGTATTGGAATACTTCGACGAGCCGCTTCCAACACCAGAGCAATTGCAAGATGCGCCAGACCTTCAGGATCACGGGCGCAAGCCTGATTTCAACGTCATGCGCTGGTGCAAAATTTAACCTTGGCGTTGCGGTGGGCGCGATAATTCTGAGGCGTTTTCGACGCCTTGGGCGACTTCGGGAATAATGCCCAAACGCTGGTAAATTGGAATGACATCATCGCGCAAAACGGGCAGTTGGCGCGCGAACCACAAACCGGCGAGCAAACAGCCAATCGCGCTAACGGAAAGCGTGGTCGTCACATCTGTTTTGGCGGCCAAAGCGCCTGCCCACAGGCTGCCAATCGTCGCCATGCCCATAAACGCCATCGTGTAGAGGCTCATCACACGGCCTCGTTTGTCGGGTTCAACAATGGTTTGCAAAATCGTGTTCGCTGCCGCGTTTTGCATCATCATCGAAAAGCCCATGACGAAAAGCAGCGGCAAGGCCATCCACACGACATTAACGCGGCCAAAGCCAAACAGTGCGATGGCAAAGGCGATGGTGCAAATCGGAATGAGCTTGCCCAAGCCGCGAATGCTGCGCCGCGCCGCCAAGACCAAGGCTGAAGCCAAGGCTCCCATGCCCGAAGCGGCCATCAAAAAGCCCAAAGTATTCGCCTCGCCGTGCATCACATCTTTGGCGACAACCGGCATTAATACGGCGTAAGGCATTCCCATCAGGCTCATAATGCCCATCAAAATCAGCAAAGCGCGAATCGGGCCAAAACCGAAGGCGTAGCGATAGCCTTCTTTCAATTGTTGCCAATGATTTGTGTCGAGTGGCTTCGCTTCTTGTGGCGGCACTTTCATGGCTAACAGGCAGCCGATGACGGCCAAATAACTGATGCCATCAATGGCAAAGCACCAGCCTTCGCCGTGACCGCCGCGCGCATTGATAAAAGCGATCAATAAGCCGCCAATCGAAGGGCCAAGCAAACGCGCGATATTAAACATCGAAGAATTCAGCGCGATGGCGTTGCTGAGGTCTTCTTTGTTTTCGATTAATTCGACGACAAAGGCTTGGCGGCACGGCATATCGAAGGCGTTAATCAAGCCCTGCACCGCCATCAGCGCGATGATGTGCCATATAACGATGTGCCCACTCAAAGCCAGCGCCGCTAAAGCAAAAGATTGCAGCATTGCCAGCGTTTGGGTGATGACAAGCAGACGATGGCGCGGCCAGCGGTCAATCATCACGCCGGCAATTGGCCCCAAAAAGAAAGCGGGAATTTGTCCGGCGAAGCCCACCGCGCCCAGCAATAAAGGCGAATTGGTCAGGCGATAAACCAGCCACGTTGTCGCGATTTGCGTGATCCAACTGCCGAGTAGCGAGATGATTTGCCCGCCGAAGAACAAGCGGTAATTACGATAACGCAAGGCGCGCGTCATGAACGATAAACGCGAAACGTTAGATGTTAATGCTTGCTGTTCTTCATCAACATCAACGGCGTCCGGGGCGGGTGGAGGCGAGGTAGGCATAGCAACTCTTTAATAAAAGGCGGCGCAAACGACTTTCCTCTTGCAAACTTGCGACCGCCTTAAAAAGTAGTTTGAAAAGTCCTGAAACAAAGGGCTTTTCTCCCCTGCCAAAACGTTATCATAAAAGTGGAAAAGGCTGCGTCAGATGACTAAAATGATGCGTTAGAAAGCCAAAACGCTGTGCAGAAGACCCATTCATTAGTGAAGATCATTAATCAGGCACGTATTCTTATTGTTTTGCTGCGTGAGATGACTGAAACGGTGCGTTAGATAACCAAAACGATGCGTTAGAAGACCCATTCATAAG
>JANMKN010000259.1:0-8798 GCA_031372065.1 Abditibacteriaceae bacterium
GTTATCGGTTTTGAGGTGACTTTTAAACCGATAACGAGTCTCGTTGCCACTTCAAAAACCGTCGTTGAGGCTCAGAATCTGTTTAAAAGCCTTATTTGAGGCGAAAAAAAGGCTTTTTGTCATCCTGAGTCCTACCCAAAGGGACTTTTTAAACAAATTCTAAAAGCTCACCGCTCATCGCTATCAAAACTCAAATTTTTCTTTCAATTTCGCTTCGACACAAGCGGGCACGCTGCCGGGGATGACGCGGCGACCAAATTGAGCGGCTTGGCGCACGATGCTCGAACTTAAATACAAATGTTTGTGGCTGGGCATAACAAACACCGTTTTAATGTCCGAATCCAATTGCTCGTTGGCTAAAAGCAGCGCCAGTTCGTGTTCGAAATCCGTGACAGCTCGCAGACCGCGCACAATAAAACGCGCCTCATGCGCGCGGGCACAATCAACAGTTAGCCCCTCAAACGCCGCCACTTCAATGTTGGATAAGTTACTTTCGTTAACGGCTTCGCGCAAAAGTAACACGCGCTCCTGCGCGCTAAAAAGCGGCACTTTGCCGGGATTGATGCCGACAGCCGCCACGACTTTATCGAATAAGGAGGCGGCCTCGTGCAAAATGTCGAGATGGCCTGCTGTTACCGGATCAAAAGTGCCCGGATAAATCGCGATTTTCATAAAAATTTAAATGTCGTTCGATTAATTTCAAAATGCTCTGCGCCGCATACTAAGCGACGGCACGGACGAGTTCCATTTACCCAAACTCCTTTGCAAAACGAAAGCAACGCTCGCAAGCAGTTTATTAGAATTGCCTGCGATTAAAACCTGAATTATTGATGGTGAGAGCAGCTGGATACCAATTGTAAACCGCCTGTTATTTCGGGTATTCTTTGAAATATGAAATATTCTGCTTGCTCCGTCTTAACTATGTGTGTTGTTGCGATTGCTTCGCCTGTTTTGGCCCAATTAGATGCTCCGTCAGCGCCTACCACGAAAAATGCTGCCGCCGAGTTCGGAGAATGGCAGGGGCCATTGCCCGTCAATAACGAACGGCCTTTGCAAGCGATTTTTCTGCATTTGCCCGCACAGAATCCCGATGTTCTCTCTCGCGGCGAAACGCGCCTCGGTGTGCAACTTGATATTGCCAACGATTTACTGATCCCGAAAGCAGGACTGAACGGCGCGACTGTAATTGAAGATTTTGAAACGCAACGCTTGAAAGTGGCGTGGCGCAAAGGTTTCGGGCGCGACATGGAATATGGCGTTGGCGCCAATCTTACGGCGCGCAATGGCGGCTTTTTAGATGGCGGCATTGAAGCCATTCACAAGATTTTCGATACCGAAGGCGATGGTTTCGATCATGGTGGTTTGAAACGCGAAGATTTTCCGCGTGATCGCTCGATTCTCTCCTTTCAAAATGCCGTTGGTCAAGGTGTCACCGAAGGTAAGGCTTTTGGTCTGGGTGATACGACTTTGTGGGTAAAAAAGCAGCTTTCGCGCAACGAAAAGTTTTCCAGTGCGGTCAGTGTCGCGTTGAAACTTCCCACAGGCAGCGAAAACCACATAACGGGGAGCGGCGGCTTCGATGCTGGTGTGGCTGTGGATGCGCGCTATCGCGTGGCGCGTCGTGTCGCGCTTTTTGGCAACCTTGGCGTGGCGAAATATGGCAATTCTTCGATTCCCGGCGCGGCAGGTAATGGCTTTTGGGGCGCTATGGGCTATGAATGGAAAGCCGGGCGCCGCGACTCGTTGATAGGTCAGATTAATTATGAAAAACGCGCAGTGACCACTGATAACGCCTTTGCTGACAAACGTCCAGTCGTCGGCTCGTTTGGTTACAAAAAACAGTTGAATGATAAAAGTGCTTACTGGTTAGCCATCGGCGAAAACGGCGATATTCGCAACTATAACTTGCCGAAACTTTTTAATATCGGGCCGGACATCACGCTCAGTTTTGGCTACGAATTCAAACGATAAAGCGTCAGGTTAGCCTTTATGAAACCGAAACTGCGGCGACTGGAATTCATTCCTATCGAAGAAAACGGCGAAGAATGGTTTTTCGTGCGCGATCCACTCGGATTGGCCACCGAAGTGCGTCTGCCGCGCGAATGGGGGCCGATTTTGGCGCGCCTTGATGGGCAGCATTCGTTGGACGATTTAATCGCCGAATTGAGTGTGGAAGGCGACGGCGATGTGGGCGCTTGGTTGACACAAATCATCGCGGATTTTGACGAAATGTATTTGCTCGATTCGCCGCGTTTCACTCGTCAACGGCGCCAGATTTTGCAAGATTATGCTACTTTGCCAACGCGCCCGGCGCATTTGGCTGGTGGCGCGTATCCAGCGGATGCCGACCAACTGCGCCGCGTTTTAGAAGGGCATTTTGCCAAAGCTGCCACGCTAAATGCGTCTGCGCCCTGCTACGACATTGCGCAATTGCGTGGCATCATTGTGCCGCATATTGACTTTCAGCGTGGCGGCGCCGTCGAAGCGTTGGCTTATGAACGACTGCGACAGGCCAACTTCGATTTGCTGATTACTTTTGGCATCGCGCACAGCGGCGTGCAATATCCATACTGCGCCACCACGCAAGATTTCGAGACGCCTTTTGGCCTGCAAAAGACGGATAAAACATTTGTGCAAGCCTTGCAAGCGCGCGTCGGCGAAAAACTAACTGCCGAACAATACGCACATAAAGACGAGCATTCGGTGGAATTTGTCGCGGTGTTTTTGCAAGCCTGCGACGAACTGAAAAATACTCGTTTCGTGCCGATTATCTGCGGCGGATTTTTTAACGAACTGCGCTCCGGCGATTCTCCTGCGACCAATCAAGACGTGGCCGAATTCTGCGCCGCACTGCGCGAATTAGTTGAAGAGCGCCGCGCCAAGGGTGAGCGCGTTGGCATTATCGCCAGCGTGGATTTGGCGCACGTCGGGCCGAATTTTGATCATCCTTATCCCGTTACCCAAAAGCGCCAAATCTCCATCGAAAACGCAGACCGCGCTGCGCTTTCACATCTTGAAGCTGGCGACATCGAAAGTTTTCACGATGCCTTAGCCGCCGACGCCAATGCGCGCCATGTAGACGCGCATCCAGCGGTTTATACCGTGATGCACGCCTTCCCCGAATTGCGCGCCCAACTTTTGCATTATGCCCAAGCGGAGGCGCCCGAAGAATCCATCGTCTCGTTCGCAGCACTGGCGTTTTATGAAGAATAAACACAAAGGATACTAAGGATTTCACAAAGAAACACAAAGTTTTTTGAGATTCTTCTTGTCCCTTTGTGAAATCTTTGTGGACTTTGTATTGAAAGGAAATTTATGGCTGACGAAGACAGCATTTTGCGGGCGAATGCGCTGTCGAAGCAAATCATCGGCGCGGCGATTGAAGTGCATCGGCATCTGGGGCCGGGAGTATTGGGAAATTCTTACAAACAGTGTTTGTGTCGTGAATTAACTTTGCGTGCTCTGGAATACAAAGGCTTAAAACTTCAATTTGGTTATCGTTTAGACATTTTAGTGGAAGGACTCGTGATAGTTGAGATCAAAGCCGTCGAGAAGATTGATCCGATCCATGAGGTTCAAGTGCTGACATGTCTACGTCTTACCGATTTGTGGCTCGGTTTGCTCATAAACTTTCACGAAATGCCTCTGAAAAACGGTATTCGCCGCGTCGTCAACGGATGATACTCAAACCTCTTTGTGTTTCTTTGTGTCTTCTTTGCGTCTTTGTGTTTAATCTCTTATGAACTTCGAAACAGAAATCGCCGAATTGCGTGAGAAGTTGGATCAGGCGAATCATCAATATTACATTCTTGATAATCCATCGCTCACCGATGCCGAATATGATGTGGCGATGCGGCGTTTGGTGGCATTGGAAACGGAACATCCCGAACTAATTACGTCCGATTCGCCCACGCAACGCGTCGGCGCGCCGCTTGAAGGCGATTTCTCAACCGTTGACCATTTATTGCCCATGCTCTCGCTGCAAGATGTGCGAGGCGACGAGGAATTGCTCGGCTGGGAAAAGCGCATTCGCAGGCATTTGCACGTCGGCGACGACATCGTTTTTGAATACGTTTGCGAGCCGAAAATTGATGGCCTCGCCATGTCGCTGATTTATCAAAACGGAAAATTCGTGCGCGGCCTAACGCGCGGCGACGGGCGGCGCGGCGAAGACATCACGCATAATTTGCGCACCATTAAAGCGATTCCTTGGCAGTTGCGTTTGAAAAACGCGCCGTCGCTTTTCGAGGCGCGCGGCGAAGTGTTTATCGGGCGCAGAGACTTTGAAAAACTCAACGCGCAGCAGGAATCCGAAGGCAAGTCGCTGTATGCTAATCCGCGCAATTTCGGCGCGGGGAGCGTGCGCCAGAAAGACCCGAAAATCACCGCGTCGCGTCCGCTGACGTTTTTCTCCTATTCGCTCGGCGCTTATGAAGGCCTCAAATTCGTTACGCATTGGGAAAGTTTGCAAACGCTGCACGAAGCCGGTTTTCGCGTCAACTTTGAGAAAAGCCGCATCTGTCACGGCATTGAAGAAGTGGGTAATTTCATTAAAGAATGGGACATCGAACGGCAAAAAGTGGACTATGCGACGGATGGCGTGGTCGTCAAAATCAACGATTTGCAATTGCAAAACGAACTCGGTTTTGTGGGCCGCAATCCGCGTTGGGCTTGCGCTTTCAAGTTCGCGCCCGAAGAAGTCGTCACCAAAATTAAAAACATCACTGTCAACGTCGGGCGCACCGGTTCTTTGACGCCCGCCGCCGAATTTGAGCCTGTCGAAGTGGCAGGCACTACCGTGGTCGCCGCCACGCTGCACAACGAAGACGAGATGCGCCGCAAAGATGTGAAAATTGGCGATTACGTCATCATTCGCAAGGCGGGCGAAATCATTCCCGAAGTCGTCAGCGTGCTGAAAGAACGGCGCACCGGCGAGGAAATAGATTTCATTTTTCCGACGGAATGCCCGCGCTGCCAAACGCTCGTCGTGCGTCCCGAAGGCGAAGCGGTTTATCGCTGCCCGAACAATGCTTGCCCGGCGCGGCTCGAACGCGCCTTGGAACATTTCGTGGCGCGCGGCGCGATGAATATTGATCGCATCGGCGAAAAATTGATTAAACAGTTCGTCGCGCATGGCTTGGTGCAAGATTTGGCGGATGTTTTTCTGATTACCAAAGAGCAACTGATGAACTTGGAGCGCATGGCCGAAAAAAGCGCGCAGAACGTGATGAATTCCATCGAAGGCGCCAAAAAACCGACGTTGGCGCGCCTGCTTTATGCGCTCGGCATTCGCTATGTCGGCGCCAACACATCAGAACTTATCGCCGATAAATTTGGCACTTTGGACGCGGTGCGCACCGCGACTTTGGAAGAAATTTCCGGCATTCACGATGTCGGCCCGATTGCCGGAAACAGCGTGCGCGCGTGGCTGGACGACGCGGAAAACCAGAAAATTCTCGATAAAATGTTAGCCGCAGGCCTCGCGCCGCAGGAATCGGAACAACACGAAACCGACGAGCGATTTGTGGGCAAAAGTTTCGTTTTCACCGGCGCGCTTTCTCTCGACAGGCGCGCCGCCGAAGCGATGGTTAAACGCCTCGGCGGACGCGCGGCGGGCAGCGTTTCCAAGAAAACCGATTTCGTCATCATCGGCGAAAACGCCGGCAGCAAAGCTGACAAAGCCCGCGAAATCGGCGTGACGATTCTCAGCGAAGATGAGTTTTTGGAGATGATTCGGCAGCAAAAGTGAATTTGTTTTCTGTCTGTGCCATGATTGTCAACAGGATCGTTTTTATACGTGCATTTCAATCCCTCACTGGTTCCACGTTGGGCAAGTCCAAAATTTTCCAATCGCCGCCCAGTAAATCGCGCATGGAAAATTCCCAGATGACTAACTTTTTATTTTTCAAGCGATTTTTGCCGCGCCTTAAATCGCGCACTAATTGCTGGCGCGTGACGTGTGAGCCACCCGCATTATTGATAATCGCGTCGTGCGGGCGCTGTAAATAATAACTTAGTTGTTCGCCGAAACCTGCCGCTTCGCCCCAGTTCATTTCGGCGAACGAATACACATTGCAAAAGCTGTCGCCCAGCAGCAAAATGTCGGCTGCGCGCGACGCATAAAGCAATTCGCCATCGGGCGTTTTGACGGGATGAATCGTCACGCTTTGCTTGCCATAAAGCGTTTGTTGCGGCGGCAGTTTCAGCATTTCGGCAATGTCGCCCAAATTGGAAACGGTTTGCGTGCCGCGCGTGTAGTCTTCGCTTTTGTGTAGCGGCAAAAGCCGATTTTTCTCAATGAAAACGGCCAATTGCTGCGCGCAAAGTTCCATTGCGGCGGGCGTCCAGTGCGTGTCGGTTTTCAAGAACTGCGGCGCATTACTGGTTTGCTTTGCTTGCAATAAAGTTTGGGAAACATCGAACAACCGAACATTGTTTTCTTGCAATTGCTGACGGAATTTTTCGTAAGACGGATTTTGCAATGGGCCATGATGCCAACTGTAGCGCGCCGCCATTTTTTCGGCGTGAATCATCGGCTTGACCGGCATCGGCATGACGATGAGTCCAATGCCGCGCGCGGCCAATTGCTCTTTGAATCGCACAATGGCTTTAAGCGGGTCGGGTTGCACGGCAATATCCGTGGCATCGCCGCTGCGCTTGCGCACGCGCTGTAAAGACGGGTCGAGAAAGCCGGGACTGGTCAGATAATCCACATCTGGCGTATACATCAGCCAGCCGCCCCGCCCGACGTAGGCTTTCTCGTTGCCGACGCCGAGATTTTTCGTAAGCAACGTTTGCGTGCGCGGCAAAAGCCACTGCGCGACAACCGATTGATCTTCCAACGTGCTTTCGTAGTCTCGGATTTCCGCAGGCGTTGCAATCAAATCCCACGCGTCTTTTGGCGAACGCACCGTGCGCATTTCGTCTTTGGTCGGCAGAAGTGCAAAAGTGTCGTAACTTTGCGGCAATAGGCGGCCTTGCGGCGCTTCGCCCGCTTGTTTTTCTAAGTTTCGCGCCGCTAAATTGCGGCGGATTTCGACGACGTGCTGAATCAGCGGCACCGAGACGATAGTCAGCAAAAACAGCAGCGTCATGGCCCACGCAATCGCGGGCGTGATTGCGGTGTTTTCGAGATATAATTTGGCTTCGTCTTCGCGGCTCAGTTCGGAAATGGGCATGATTTAAAAGATGAAATAAATAAACGGATTGTAGGTTTGTGTCAGCAAAACAAGGAGCGACAGCCAGAAAAATCCCATGCAAAGCGCCGCTTTGGGCCATGTGATTTTCTGCGTCCATTCCCACACCGTTGGCAGCGACCACGCCGCCGCGCAAGCCAACAAAAAACTAAGCAAATAATAGGGTTGATAAAGCAAACCACTCATTAATCCCGCGCCGTTTTGCGCGGGTGCAAGGCCCGTCATATTGCCGAAATAACGCACGGCACTGGGCAAGTCGCCGGAGCGAAAAAAGACCCACGAAATCAGCACCACGAAAAAGGTGAGGCTCACGCGCAGTGCCTTGGGCCAATGGCGATAAAAACTGTGTTTGCCCTGCTTGCGCTCGAAGGCCAACATCCCGCCGTGAATGCCGCCCCAAATCAGAAAATTCCACGACGCGCCATGCCACAAGCCGCCCAGCAGCATGGTCAGCATCAGGTTGATATAAGTGCGCGCTTCGCCTTTTCGATTGCCGCCAAGGGGAATATAAAGGTAATCGCGCAGCCACGTCGAAAGCGAAATATGCCAGCGCCGCCAGAAGTCGGTAATCGAATCGGCGCGATAAGGCGTCTCGAAATTCTTGGCGAAAACAAAGCCCATCATAAGCCCCAAACCAATTGCCATTTCCGAATAACCGGCGAAGTCGAAATAAATTTGAAAAGCATACGCGACAAGGCCATACCACGCATCAAAGGTTTGCACCGAACCGGCGTTAAAAACCGTGTCGGCGATTTTGCCGCACGGGTTTGCCAGCAACACTTTGAGCGAAAGTCCCAGCGAAAACAACGCCACGCCGCGCGCGAATTTATCAACGGTGTGCGAGCGATTTTTTAATTGGTCGGCGACTTCAGAAAAGCGCACAATCGGCCCGGCCACCAGTTGTTGATACATCGCCACAAAGCAAAAGTAATCGTTGAACGATTTCATGGCGCGCGTGTCGCCGCGATAAACATCAATCGCGTAGCTCATAGATTGAAATGTGTAAAAGCTAATGCCCAGCGGCAACGTGACGCGCAAGGCATTATCGAATTGCGCGCCGGAAAGTCCCAAGCCGTTAGCAACGGCATTCCAACTATCCACGCCGAAATTGAAATACTTGAAAAATGCCAGCAGCGAGAGGTTCATCGTAATGGACGTTACGAGGGCGATTTTTTGCGTTTTGGTGCGCGCGGCGTTTGGCTCCAAAAGCGGCGGCTGGTTGCGCCAGCCGCGAAAGCCATTGTGCGCTTGCACCAATCCGGCAAGGTAATCAATCAACGTGTTGGCAAACATCAAAACGATGAATTTCGGATTGGCCCAACCGTAAAAGACGTAGCTGAGCAGCGTCAAAAAAAAGTGCCGCAGCGGGCGCCACGGCAGCGGATAATACAACAAAAGCGTCAGCGGCAAAAAGTAAAAAATGAAAAGATAAGAGCTGAAAACCATCTATTTCACGAATCTCACCACAAGAAGCGTCAGACGAGGAAAAGCGGGGCTAATGGCCCAATGGCATTAAGTTAAGGGAGTTAAAGAGCCGCTTCGCGGCTCATCGCCCCTCACCCTAACCCTCTCCCCCAAACGCTGCGCTGGGGAGAGGGAATG
>JANMKN010000290.1:0-4917 GCA_031372065.1 Abditibacteriaceae bacterium
CCCGGATTTATGGTTGGCGGGGCCGGTTTACGGCTTTTGGGCCTGAATTGCTGGGTTTTCGAGAGCATTGGTGTAGATTTGCGCAAATTCTCGCAAGGCCAGGGCAACCGTATTAGAAATGTCGGGCGAAAAATCATCATGCGATTGCCCTGTGATCTGTGGTCTACAAGGGCCTATTTCTGTGGCCTTTGATATAATGGCATCAGGCCGTAAGGCTGGCGTGACAAGGCTTTCCAAGCGCCATTTTTGAAAAAATTACCCATTGAAGGAATTTGTCTGCCCATGAGCGAAGCGACATCCCCTGTTTCCGGCGAAAAGATTAGCATTGAAAACGGCAAGTTGAACGTCCCCAACAATCCGATTATTCCCTTTGTGCGCGGCGATGGCACCGGCCCCGACATTTGGGCTGCGTCGGTGAACGTCTTTGACGCCGCTGTGGAAAAAGCCTACGGCGGAGAGCGCAAAATTGTCTGGAAAGAAGTTCTCGCCGGGCAAACCGCCTTTGATCAAACGCAAAACTGGCTGCCGGACGAAACCGTTGAAGCCTTCCGCGAATATCTCGTCGGCATCAAAGGCCCGCTTACCACGCCTGTGGGCGGCGGCATTCGCAGTTTGAATGTGGCGTTGCGACAGATGCTGGATTTGTATGTTTGTCTGCGTCCGGTGCGTTATTTTGCGGGCACGCCTTCGCCCGTCAAGCACCCCGAAAAAGTGGAAATGGTGATCTTTCGCGAAAACACCGAAGACATCTACGCGGGCCTTGATTTCAAAGCCGGTTCCGAAGAATCCATTCAATTGCTGCTGTTTTTAAAAGAAAACTTCCCCAACGAACTCAAGAAAATACGCTTTGGCGCCGATGAGCCGGTGCGCGTTGGTTTTGGCATCAAGCCGGTCAGCCGTCCGGGAACCGAGCGGCTTTTCAGCGCGGCCCTTGAATATGCTATTAAACACAAGCGCAAAAGCGTGACGATTGTCCATAAGGGTAATATCATGAAGCACACCGAAGGCGCGTTTCGTGATTGGGCCTATGCACACGCTGACCGCGAATATGCCGACTATGTTTACACATGGTCGCAGTGGGAGCGCACCAAAAAAGAATTGGGCGAAGAAAAAGCCAATGCCGAGCAAAAAGCGGCCTTGGCCGCCGGCAAAGTCCTTATTAAAGACGCCATCGCCGACATTACTTTGCAGCAGGTTCTAACGCGTCCCGAAGATTTTGATGTCATCGCCACGCTGAACCTCAACGGCGATTATCTCAGCGACGCTTTAGCTGCCCAAGTCGGCGGCATTGGCATCGCGCCGGGCGGCAATATCAACTATCACACTGGCCACGCCATTTTTGAAGCCACGCATGGCACGGCGCCCAAATATGCTAATCTGGACAAAGTGAACCCCGGTTCGGTGGTTCTTTCGGGCGAAATGATGCTGCGCTACTTGGGTTGGGACGAAGCCGCCGATTTGATTATCAAAGGCTTGGACGGCGCCATCGCCAGCAAAAAAGTGACTTACGATTTCGCCCGCCTGATGGAGGGCGCCACCGAAATCAAGTGTTCCGAATTCGGTCAAAATATCATTGACCACATGGATTAAAGTAATGAGTTTTGAATTATGGGTTTTGAGTTAATTTGGACAACTCAAAACCCATAATTCAAAACTTATCACTCATAAAAATGCGCTCCCGATTCTCGAATCGAAATTCTAAATGGCCTTTCGCCCTGCGTTGTTTTTTTTGCGCGGGGCGTTTTGGCATGGTGTTGATTGGGGTGTTGCTTTTTGGCGGACTTTCGCCGGCGCCGGCATTCGCACAGCCGCTCTCTCCTTCACTACCACGCGACAGACGCGATCCATCGCGAGTGAAGCGCAACACGCAAGTTATTCCGCGCGATATTGCACCGCAGCCAGCCACGCAGCCGCCCAAAGGGCGCAATGTGGTGGTGTTGATGGCGGGCATCGGTTGGCCCGATTGGGCGCGCTTGGCAGCGCAAAAGGCTGGTTCCACGCCGGGTTTGAATTTTCTCTTGACGGGCGCCGATTTAGGCGCCTTGCGCTTGCCGGGCGCGCCGCGCCGCGAAACATTGGATGAAGCGTCGGACAGCCACGGCGAGTTATTGGCCGAGCGTTCGCTCATGGAGCGCACTCGCGTTTCGCCCACGATTTTGCGCGCGGCGGCCACCATTTCCACCGGTCAGCCGATGGGATGGCCCGCTTCCGGTGTGCCGGAAATTCCGTTGGCGGCCACGGCCACTTTGGGTGTGGATGAGGCGTGGAGCAACAGCACGCCCGGTTATGAAGATTCCTCGCCTTCAGCCGCTTATGCGCGTCGCGTTGGAAAAGATATTTCGAGCGTTGACAATTCCGTTAGTTTGGTTAATTTAGCCGGTTCACTGTGGCGCAGTGATGTGGCACCGGCAGACAGCACTTTGCCACGCTTTGGTGCGCTCGGTGACGCCATGCGTCGCAGTGGTGCCCGCGTGGCGGCGTTTGGTTCGGCAGATACCAACTACAATTCGCTGCGCACTTTGCCGCTCCGCGAATGGGCTTTACTGGCCTGCGACAGCAAAGGCACTGTGCCCCAAGGTGATGTCTCGACAGCTTTATTAACGCGCGACGCGGAAGCGCCTTTTGGTGTGCGCACCGATGGCACTTCGCTTTTGGGGCGCGTGCAAAGTGCGTTGGATGCACAGGACAGTTTGATTGTTGTCGAATGGGGCGATACACGCCGCGCCGCACTTTATGCGCCGCTTTGCGAACCTTTTATCGCCGAGCGCCACAAAAAATTGGCTTTGGAGCGCGCCGATAAGTTTTTGCGCCTCGTTTTAAACAAGTTGAATAAAGAAGATCGGTTGTTTTTAATCAGCGTGCCCGATTTGGATACGCCGCGCCCGCAATGGATTCCGTGTGCCTATTGGAGTCCGGCTTCGGTCGGACGCGCTAAAACAGGCGGTCTGATTTCGGGTGGCAGCGAACACGATGGCGTGGCGCCGCTGGAAAGTGTCTTTTCAACGCTATTGACGCGGCTTTCCAACCCCAAAGACATGGCGCCGAATAATCCGGCCTTGCCATTGGGTTCTCAAGGCGTTTCTTCGCCGCCTTTAGACCGCATTAACCGTCTTTCTTCGTTGCAAGCGGGCTGGGCCTGGCTGGATGCGGCGCGTCCTGTGGCGCACGGCATTTGGGCGATTTTCTTTTTGGTTTCGATCATTATTCTGGTCGCGCTACTCACGCAATCCACGCCCAACGTGCGTTTTGGGCAAGTGACAGAAACGCCCACCGGACTCCTGAGCAGCAGCCAAAACTGGGCGCGGGCATGGTGGAGCACCACTATGCTTTTGCCGCTCTTGATGTGGCTGGGCGGCGTTTGCATCGAAGCGACGTGGCAATTTGGCGCGTTGCCCACCGCCGATCAATCGTCCTCGCCAACGAGTTGGCGCTTGCCCGTCGCGCTGATGCTGATCGCGATTTTTATTGTTGGTCTGGCTGGACTGGCGCGCACATGGTTTTCGCGAGCGCGCTTGCGTGGTGTGCGCGTCGGCTTGATTTATTTATTTCTGACAATTATCGGGCTTTTGATCGGTGGTTTTGCTTTGCCGTGGAATTCGCTGCTCGGTGCGCCGGTTCTTGAAGGCTCGGCCTCGCGTTCGGGCGATATTTGGTCGTTGCTTTTAATTTCTGCCACGCTGCTTGGCATTGGTGGCATGGCGCAGCCCTCGCAGCGCACGCTGGCACAACTCGCTGCCGAACCTTTGCTGGGCCGCAATCGGGACGGCGAATATGACGAAGAGGACGCGCAAGATCGCCCGTCGCGTCGCATCATCAATTTGCGCCCGACAGCGCTTTGGATGGTCGCCGTTTTACTGTTACTTTGGTTGGCACCGCTGGGCCATAACGCGGCAGCGGGCGTTGTAGGATTGTTAGGTTTCGGCACGTTTTGGCTGCGTTTATGGCTCGAACGCGCTGAACGACCGCAGCGTTTGCGCAAACGGCGCTGGATTATTGCCGGGGTTTTTGGTTTAGGTATTTTGCTGTTAATTCCCCAAGGCACGCCGGGCCTCGAAACGGCCTTAGCTGAATGGTGGCCGCGCTGGTTGGCAACGTGGTCGGATTGGTGGTGGAACGTCGCTTTATTAGCGACGGCTTTAGGCGCGGGCGCTTTTTTAACCAGTGCGCGCGTCGCTTTGCGCAATTATTTGCGCGTGCGCTACGCCATGCGCGCCATGTTAGCCGGTGCCGTCGTTTCGGCAGCAGCAGCATTAATTATTTTCGGCTCATTCGGCCCGCCGCTAATTGCGCTTTACACGCTCGGCGCCGTTATTTTTCAAGTTCTCGGCGCTCCGGCGATGGAAACGCAACGGTAAATAATCTGTTTTATAGAACGCAAATTTCGCAAAAGGACGCAAATTTACGCAAATTTCTTTTGAAGCGCAAGCAGATCGTCTGACATTCTGTATTTGAATTTTGAGCGAAAGGATTTATTATGTTTCGATTTGTGGCGGGGGATTTTCCAGAAGGCACGTTAGGGCAAGAGCATTGGGGCAACTTTGGCCTTGTTTTACCTACCGAGAAGATTTGGTCAATTCCTGAATCAATTAATCTCAACGAGATGGTAGAAAACGTGGAGATTTTGACCGAGGAAAACAAACATAAACTTCTTGGCAAAGCAGGATGGGGATTGATAGGACTTGCTACCTTTGGCCCTGCTGGGGCTTTGGCCGGTTTGCTCCTCGGCGGTAAGAAAAAAGAGATTGCTTTCGTCTGTCACTTAAAGGACGGTAAGAAATTTGGTCGTGTTTCAGAAGTGATGCTGTTTTGAATTGAGGGCATGGATGTATAGTTTGATGACGGCTTGGTGCATTTCGAGTGATTTGGAAAAGCAAATGGTTTTGCGCTGCAATCGCTTGAGATGGGTGCGAAAGTTGA
>JANMKN010000306.1:0-27953 GCA_031372065.1 Abditibacteriaceae bacterium
GTCGCCGATATTGAATTCCCAATTTTGGAAATGCAAATCACCGACAATAAGTTGAAAATCAAGTGCGTTCATAGTCTTTTCACCCCATAGCTCACCATTACGCCGCGCGTCAATTCCACCCATTGCCCACGCCCGCCGTGACGAAGCGCCTCGTGGCAGCGAGTAGCCAAATCAATGAGGTCATCCGGCAGGTCGACACGCTTGATGAATTCGTTGCCGTGCGGCTTTGTCCCCGGCGCATCCGCATTGAGCCAATCGAATTCGATCTGATCGCCAGCGGCGTGATAACGCGCCTGACAGACAGTTCTTGCGCTCTTAGCCATATCTGGCAAAGCCTGTGTTAAAGCGTTGTTGGTTGTCATTTGAAGTTTATTTCCGAGGTTTATTTTTTCCGGCTCTGCCGCTTTTGGGCGGCGGTTGTAGGAGCGATTTCTGAGCAGTTTCTTTGTTGCGCGTGCAAGGCTTCGGCAAGAGCAAAGGCGCGCATCAAGCCTGCCTGAAAAACAGGATCTTGTCCCAGCGACACGCAAGCCGCGTTTGTCGTTTCATCATCCAGCAACCGACCCACTACGCACGTCGGCGCGCGATCAGCAGCACTTTTAGGAACACTTGCGGGAACACCGTCGGGAACACTTTGAAGAGTGCCTTTGGCAGTGCCTTTGGCAGTGCCTCGCGGTTGTCGCAGGCTCTTTAAAGGAAGAGTGCGTTTCCGAGATGCCGGTTTAGGGCTTTTGGGGGAGATTAGCTCAGTTGCCACAGTGAGTCCTTCAAGATGCGTATCAAATTACTTATCCAGACGCTAAAACGCCTCAAGACGCTAAGACGCCATCTCAATCGCGCGGGCCAAGGCGCCGGTAAACCACGCAGCCACGCGCCACATCCACGCGCACCGAAACCGGCACCTCATCAATGGTTTTTATGTTTGGGTTCGCTTGAATCGGAAGCGGCGCCATAAAGCACTGCCACGCGAGCAGGCACGCAAAAAGCGGCGCGCAAATAAAAACGGCAGTCACCAGAAGATCGTCCCACCAGTGCCAGCGGAGCAAGTCATGCCAGACTTTCCAGAGGTTGATTATTTTCGTCACTGGGCACCGCCTTTTAGCGCATCGAAATAGGCATCCCATTCGGTTTGCCCGTCTTCGTCGCCATCATGACAAGAACACTCGCACGCATCGCCTTGATGCACATCCTCTGGCCCATCCATGCCGAGGCGAACAGAAAGGCACTCGACATCATCCCAGTGCGGGCAAGCGCACGGAGGACGCAGGCTCTGATGCCAACGGTAACGGCACCACTCAACGATTTCCTCAATCGAAGTGCAAAGTTTGGATGCCATTTTATACATCAATTCCGGCTCACCATCGGCTAACAAAATAGCAGTTGGTTTGTTGGCGCCGATAGCGTAGCCCGCCTCCAAATGCGCGCTGCGTCCGCACGGCACCACCAAAACGCAGAGATCACAGCCTTCGAGCGCGTCCATATCCTTCTTGAAGCCAGCGCGGGCAATCGGATGACCTAAGCCGTCAATGAATTGATCTGGTGTCCAGTTCTTCCAATTTGGGTCACATTCCGTCCAATGGAAACCGTTATCGCCGGGCTGCGGCTGCTTAAAATCATAAACCTCGAAACCGGCTTCGCGCAAAGCAGAAACGACTTCGGGTTGTATTTGATTGCGCCATGAAGACGCGACGTAGATTTTCACTCGGCACCGCCTCCGTAAACGGGATACTCCGGCGCAGCGTCGCCCAAATCATCGGCGACGTCATAGGCCACATCGGTTAAATTGTCCAATTCAACAATTTGGCTGTTCAAAAGCCGCATTCGGCGACATTCACTGGCCCGCTGCGCGGCGGCGCCCATGTTCTGAAATGACAGCAACGAGGCCACATCTTGAGCCTGCCGCGCATCGGAAAAGGTGATGCCCAGCAGACTGGCGATAGATTGCACTTCGCGGCGCAAAACGCGCTCTTGCCCTTCACCAGCGGCGCGGCGGCGATGATATTCGTTTTGAATGGCGAGGCTGTCAGCCGCGTTCAGTTCGTGGCGCTCGCCAAAAGCATGGCGTAGCGCACCAAGGACGCGCGCCTGTGCGGGCGTCGGGTTGGGGATGGTGCTAAGAATTCGTGACATTTCAGCGCGCCTCCTCTTGATTCTTTTTCGGCCTGCCTCTTTTGGGCGGCGCGGGCGGCGGTTGATAGCCAAGTTTTACGGCGAGCGAGCGCTCTAATTTGCGCAAGGCGCTTTTTTCGCGCTGGTAAGCAGCATCAGCAGAAATGCCCAAAATATCTCCAACTTCGGCATAACTGCGAACTGCTTGAAGATTTACAAAGCCTTTCATTTTGTTGGTTTGTGTCCTTTCTCCGTTTGGAGGAAAATAATCATCGGTTTTGTCCGATGCCCGCGTCCTACTGCAAATAGGCACGGGTTTTTCTTTGCCCGTTTAACGTCCGGGCCAGACGAGCACATGGTTTTTGTTATAGATGTCGCGCAGTGCCATCAGACACCTCCTGTTTAGCCGCGATTGGCGGTCTCAACGGCCTCTTCAGCGCGCGCCATTGCCGGTTGCCGCGCGCCGCTCAAATACGCGTCAATATCCGCCTTGGCATAGCGCCACTGTTCACCGATGCGATAGCGGGCGATTTCGCCAGCATCGCCCAAGCGCGTCAGTGTTTGCACCGAAATATTTAAATATTTCGCGGTTGCGGCCTGTGTCCAAAGCTGCTCTTTTATTGGTTCCATTGGCGTCCTTTTGAGGGGGTCTCACGTAAAAGGCGAATATATTCGCCTTATATATTTAATTATAGGGGTATACATTCCACTTGTCAAGAGATATAGGGCATGGATTAAAATATAATTATTGGTGAACAATGGGATTAAATACACGTTTAATGCCGTTATGTTCCATCTGACTACAATGCCTGCAAAAGCGCCCGGTCGGGCACCTATATACGGGAAACCGCTAACCGAAAGCGTAAAGGTATTGTTTACGGAAGACCATCTGCCACTCCTTGAAAAGAGGGCGGGCGGTAAAGACATTTCAACGTGGATGCGACGCATAGCCTTGGGCGAGGAGGAAACGCCTGCTGTCATCATTAACGATGGGCCTGCGCTGAACACGGTTCGTGTTCCCGATATTGGCATAGCGCCTTGCGGGCCCCTGACTGAGGTTATCGCGCAAACCAGCAGTTTTATTACGCTCAGCCGAGATGTTGCCAAGGTAATGCGCGCTGGCGAGGACGATGTCTTTGTCACAGCGCGCGGCGATTCGATGAAAGGCGAGGGAATTAAAGATGGCCAACTCGTTTTGATGGAACTCAGCAATCGCCCGGCTCGAAACGATATTGTTTTGGTTCATATTATCCGAGACGGCGAAATCTACGAAAGCCAGATTAAAAAGTGGGACGGCTTTCGAGGTAGCAATGCGCAGCCGACGCTTTTGGACGGCGACGGCAAGCCGGTAAAATTACCGGGGGACGCAAAAATAGAGTGCATTGCGATCGCAAAAAGCGTGATGGGTAGATTATAAAAATCAAGGAGAGGTAAAGACATGACAACCAAAACCATTAAAGCCACAACAAAAACAACGGACAAAACGCTCAAGGCGGCTTCCACAGTGGGGCAAAAGGGCCGCCCGGCTCCCGCTGGCCGTCCCAACGCTGGCCGTCCCAACAAGGCCGATAAAGCGATGACCGATGCGTGGAAGCTAATCGCCAAGCGGCAAAAAGATTAATGTCAAGTGTCACTTTCGACACCAACATCTTCATTTCGCGCCCCATAATCGAGATTTATAAATTGCCTGATGCTTTTTATATGTCCGTTGTCGTGTTGCAAGAACTGGTTGTTGGCGCGCAAGACGAAACGGAAATCAAAAAGCTCAGTGCAGCTCGCCATGCTTACGAAAAGGAGGGGCGTTTACTTGTGCCCGATGCCAGCGATTGGTGGGAAGTCGGCAAAATCATTAATCGGCTTCAAAGACAACGTAAATCACAAGCGGGCGGCTTGACTCCTAAATTGGCTGCTGATGAAAAATACCGAATTACCAGCGACGTGCTAATTGCCCGCACTTGCAAGCGCGCCGGGGTGACGATTGTAACCGACAACACCAAAGACTTTGCTTTGATTAAAAATTATTGCAACGTGCGCACCGTAAGCGGTGATGATTATTTCGCCGCCTCGTGAGCGGGGCGCTGTGACATGAAAAACCATGCCGATGCCCTTATTAATATCCACGCTGAATTTTACGCGCCGCCGCAGCGCTGCTACGAAACCCGCGAATTGCGCCTGCGCCGCGCTCCCGAATGTGGCGCGCTCTATCGTGTGGAAGTTACGGTTTGGGATTGGGATAAGCAAGAAACCATTGAATTTCTGATTTTTTATCACGACGGCCCATTTGAGCGCGGCGAATTAGACGAAAGCCGTAACGAGATTTTATTGCACGCGCGAGAAGCTATTGACGAATGGATGTTTCAAAATCGGGCGCGGCGTCCGCTGTGTAACTGGAAGCACCCGATAGTGATGGATTTTTCTTGAAGGATGTTTTTATGTCACAAACCGCTTTGATTGCTGCGATATTAGGACCTGCTTTAATTGTTGTCGCCTTCTTGCTTTGGCAGGTAAAAAAGTTTACGGTTCAGCTTAATGAGCAAAAAGCACTGAATTCTAAGTATCAAGGCATCATTGATGTTGAAGCCGAAAAACAGCGCATTCTCACCGAAAAAACAGCAGAAGTTGCTGAACTTGAGGCGAAGTTGGCGCGCATCAAGGAGGGCGGGAAGGAGTGGATCCAAAAATTCCAAGCCCAGAAGCAGAAAATGCAAGAGGATAGCGCTACGCGAATCCAGCAGGAAGGGCAAGAATTTGAGGCAAAAAAGCAGTTGAATGAAACTCAGATCGCCGAGATTACTAACCGCTTACAACAACTCCGCGCTGAATTAGAGCCACTTGAGGAAAAGGAGAGCATTCGGTCTTTTGGTTTCTATGAGCCGCGCTATGATTTTTCAAGCTCAAGCGCTTATCAATCAAGGTTAGATAGCGTCAGAACAGGGCAAAAGCAACTGGTAAAAACCAATGTGGCCGCAGTCTGCCCCGTTGAGTGGGAGGTCGCTGGCAGCAAGGTAGAAGGTCGTAAAATGGTAAGCCGCACCCTTAAATTGATGCTTCGTGCTTTTAATGGTGAGTGCGACGCGGCAACGGCAAAAGTGAAATACAACAACGTTCATATTATGGAGGGGCGCATTAATAAAGCGTGGAGCGCAATCAACGAATTAAACCGCTCTTTGCAATGCACTATCTCTTCGGAGTATTTGAATTTAAAGCTTCAAGAACTTTATCTTGTTCACGAGTATCAAGAAAAGGTGCAGGCCGAAAAGGAAGAACAGCGCCGCATCCGCGAGGAAATGCGCGAAGAGGAAATTGCCCGCCGAGAATTGGAACGCGCCCAACAGGAAGCCGAGCGCGAAGAAACACGCTACGAGGATATGCTCACCAAAGCCAAGGCTGAAGCGGAACGTTCTGTGGGAGCCAAGCAGGAGAAATTGCAGTGGCAGATTGAGGAATTGGAGCGCCGGTTAGCCGAGGCCCATGAAAAGAAAGAGCGCGCCATAGCGCAGGCCCAACTGACTAAATCGGGTCACGTTTACGTTATTTCCAATGTCGGCTCCTTTGGCGAAGATGTTTATAAAATTGGCATGACGCGCCGCCTTGACCCTCTGGATCGGGTGCGAGAACTCGGTGATGCATCTGTGCCGTTTCTCTTCGATGTTCATGCCATTATTTACTCTACCGATGCCCCAGCGCTCGAAGCGGCCCTGCATCGCAAATTCCAGCATCGCCGAGTCAATCGCATTAATGAGCGCAAGGAGTTTTTCAGGGTAACAATTGATGAAATTGCCGAGGTCGTCAAACAGCATCATGGCGAAATTGACATTATTCACGATGCCGAGGCCGTTGAATATCGAAAGACAGTGGCGATGTTACAAGAAATGCAAACGGTCAACGGCACCTTGTCTAATTCAGTCATGCAGGTTACCTAATGAAACCGCCGATTCCTGATCCGCACGATGGCGACAAGCGCTCACTGCCCGACGTGCTAATGCCGTTTTTGCTGCGTTACTGGTGGGTATGGATGCCTGCTGTTTATGGTGCAGGCTTCATCTGGCAGTATTTGCATCGGGTCGGCTGGGTGCCGGTTGGTTTGTCGTTTGGCGTGTCGTTTGGTTTGTCGTTTGGCGTGTCGGTGCTGGGGAGTCGAATTTGAAAGGAGGAGATTACTTGGAGAAGAAGGGACGCAAATTCAAAATCTTTGGGAATTATCTCTCATTCGAACCGCGATTGGCTTTTGTTGTGACCGAAGAAACCTCAGTTGGTCTTTGGGAACCGATTTTGTTTGATGTTGGCAGCGGTCCAAAGCGGAAGGAAAATACAGACCGAATCGCGTTAGATCAGGATATTCAGGACTTCCTGAAAAGCGAAGGACTGACGCGTTTCGCTTTTACAGACATGGATGATCACCATGTTTTTATTGAAGTCTTCCCAAAACTATCGTCGCGAAGACGATACCCCATCGGCTAACCACAAACATCTCAAATTAATGAGAAGGAGCCGTGTTAAACCGACGCGAATATTTTTGCGCAATTTGGCAAAGGGATGATTCATCGCATTTTGCTGAACTACTCTCAATCGTAGTAAAAAAGGAATTTCAAAATGGCCACCAGAACAAATTACATCGAATTCGCGAACTTCGTCTGCAAATTTGGCGAAAGAGATATGCTTGATGCCGCACAAGAAGTCGTTTTACCGGCGTTTCTTGATCGCCAGATGCAAAGAAAATACGATACAACCACCTACTTTTTTCACAGAGTGAGGCTGGTTACTTTCAAAGCGGGCGATTATCCTGTCGTTGCTATTGCCGGGCGCTTTGTTAAAGATACTGTCCTGACACGCTCGCAGTATTTTGATGAGCGTGCAGACGACTTGGTGCAGGAGGAAATAGAACTTCGGAATGCACCTTCAGCAATTTTTGTTCTGTCCCTTAACGATCACAGACTTATTTATCTGCGCGAAACCAGTGATGCGCCCTTGCTACAGACCTTTGCAACTACATCTCGCATTTTCATCAGAAACAAGCACGAGGATCATATTGATGAAACTTACCGGCGCCAACTTGACGAATTCAAGCGCGCAAGGGATGCAGGCTCAAGCATACCACTAAAAAGACCAACCAAAGTTGCCCTTACTGAGAATTTACCAAGACCTGACGTGGTTGCTATTTCGCTGTCCGGAGGAGACGCGACATCTGAATATTTGGATACATTCGATGTAATTAGTTCAGTTAGCGTCAAGTTTATTACGCCAAATGCGGACGAGATTGACGGGGAGGGATTTATCAGCATGGTTTTTGGAGAAAAGAGTTTGCTGGGTGCCAAAGATACAAATATTTATTTTGGCAGTGATAATGGTTTGACGCCTGAACCGGCAAAAAAATACATTACTGAGGCGTTAGAAACCGAAAATGCAGAAGTAAAGTTTAAAGGCACAAACAAAGACGGGCACCAGCTTGAAGGCGATAATGAAAAGGTGCGTTTGCGTGTGCCGTATTACGAACAGACACGTGGAGATCTGAATATCCGAGGTATTGCTATGAAACTTTACCAAAAGTATAAAGATGCAAGGGACAGAAAAGCATTGAATGAAGAAGCAATCCCAGCAGTGCCAGAAACCACTCTTGAGAAATTGCGGCCAATCACACAAAACATGAGTCAGCTCAACCAGCAAAGTCGAGATTCAGGAAAGCAGCCAACGCAGAGTTAACTGTCGTAAGCGCCTTGACTACAATCTCTTAAACTTGCAGCCTCAGCACTTCTAAAGCGTCCATGTTAACGCACTGCATAAACATGGGCTAAGAAGGAGAGATTTAATGAAAAACCAAATTCGGGCCAGAACTTTTGGCAAAATCAGTAGGCATCAACGTTCATCCGTTGGGCCTGCTTCACCCCAAATTCCCATGACTCCAGCCCAAAAACAAGATACTTTAATCAAGGAATTATTAAAGGAGAAGACGTTATTTCAAGTGTGGCGTGCCAGCCGCTGCATACCGCCGAGCACAGCCACAATTTGCTGGACGGCAGGCGCTGCTACCTTATTACTTCTTTCCGCAAAATTGCTGGGCTTAGCTCCCACGCAAATGGCTACGCAGACGCGCAGCTTGGCGGAATTAGGTCTGTCATTTTCGACAACGGTTCTTGGTTTCCTCATCGCTGGATTTACCATTTTCGCATCACTCGGCAAAGCCGAGATGTTTCGTCGTATGGCGGAAACGCCGCACGAAAATTACGATATCACAGGTTTTAGTTTCCTTAAGGATTCGTTCCTGCGACTGTTAAGAGTTTTTTTTGAGTATTGGATGTTTACGCTTCTCTGTTTGGGAGTAAAGCTTTTTGCCTATTCGGACGGGCCTCTATCGCGAAGTATTGCAATGCTTCCATCCAGCGCCGGAAATGCAAAAGCATTTATCTGCATTGCAGGATATACGATTATGGGGGCCAGTTTCGTATATGTTCTGATGATCTTACAGTCCTTTATCTTCAACATTCATCACGTCGTGATGATTGGAGTGACCTGGGACATAAAAGTCCAACAGCAAGAAGAGGAACGCAAAAAGCTCCAGCAACCAAGCTCTAACGCACAACATGACAGCAAAACCCAAGCCTGAGGCGTTGCCCGTCCCGGTGCGCATCGAACTGAGCGAAATTGAACCTTCGCCGTTTCAGCCGCGCACGACATTGCCCCATATTGACGAATTCGCCGCGCAAATCATCGCCGATGGCGGCGTTCGCCAGCCGCCGTGGGTGCGTCCCATTGAATGCGATAAAACCCTTTCCAAGACACATCTCGCCGCCAAGAAAACCAAAGGCATCAAATATCAACTCATCTTCGGTCATCGCCGCGCTGCCGCTGCTGAAACAGCCGGTTATACATGGATTCCCGCCGTTGTGCGCCCCTTGGACGACCTCGAAGCGCGCCGGGCCGCACTAACCGAAAACACCGATGGCGAGCCGCTCAGTGATTACGATGAGGCGCAGGCCGTTTTGCAATTGTGGAGTGCTTACGAGGAAGCCGAAGGCCAGCAGATCAGCCAAAACGAAATGTGCAGGCGCCTCAACCGTAGCGCGCAATACATGATCAACAAAAAGAAGCTCGATTCAATCAGCGACGATTTGAAACCCATTGCGCAGGCCCACAGCGGTGTGATGACACAGCTTTTTGAGATTGACGCCACGGGCGGGCCGTTGCGCGAAACGCTGATTGGCTTATTTGACACCAAAGGGAAAAAGCGCGCCAGCGTGAACGAAGTGCGCGCCAAAATCAGCGAATACCAAATGAACCAGCAGCAGGCGCGTCAAAACTATATGCCGCCCGACGCCGAAACGCAATCGCGCCAAAGCAAAGCCGCTCAAAGTGGCAGCGCGCCGATGTCGCGCGGGCAGCAAATCACAACCCACTCGAAGCGTGAGGCCACGCAGGAAGCGTCTCAGGCCGTTCGCCATGCCGCCCACCACGTTAATACCGCTGCTCAATGGATTGAGGCCGGTGGCACCCTTCCGCGCAATGAACTGTTGATTCTGCGCCATCATATCAACCAATTGTTGGGGGAATAGTATTTGTCGACAAATAACTCACCCCTCAAAGCTGTCATTTATACGCGAGTTAGCACTGAGACGCAAGAAGATAATTCGTCTTTGGCCGCTCAGTTTGTTGCCTGCCAGAAAAAAGCGGCTGATATGGGCGCAGAGGTCGTTGCTCACCTCGAAGAGGTGGAATCGGGCGGTCTTTACCTTGCCCGCCCCAAAATCCAAAAAGCGCTCAAACTCATTGAAGCGGGCGCGGCGAATATTCTTATCGTGATGCGCCTTGATCGCACCGGGCGCGACGTGGATGATCTGCGCGATATTCGGCGCCGCGTGGCTAAAGCGGGCGGGCAGATGGTATTTGCCGATGGCCTCAATTTTCAAAGCGGTGCCGTTGGCGATTTGATGTTTACGCAACTGGGCGCTTTTGCTGAGTTTGAACGCGCCTTGATTCGCGAGAGAACGGTGAATGGACTACGCGCCAAGGCTGCCGAAGGCAAACAGGTCGCCCGTGCCCGCTTCAGTTATGGCTAC
Organism: Abditibacteriaceae bacterium; assembly: GCA_031372065.1. GTDB lineage: Bacteria > Armatimonadota > Abditibacteriia > Abditibacteriales > Abditibacteriaceae > DASWNL01. The sequence goes on from JANMKN010000306.1 coordinate 10,161, forward strand.
AAAATTTGGTGTAAATCCGATGCAATACGAGGCGATTGCAAATGGGAGGAATTAGGCAAGCAAGAAATTATCGAAGGGGAGGCTCTTGTCGTCCGCGAAATGTTTGAACGTTGCGCCGCTGGCGATAGCTTGAACTCGATTGTGCAATATTTGCTGACAAATAAAATCCCAACCAAGCGCGGCGGTGTATGGACATCGAAGACCGTATCGCGCATCCTGCAAAATGCATCTTATAAAGGCGTTGGCACGTATGGCAAAAAAAAGCGCGTCGTGGACGAAACACGCGATGCTTTAGGAAAGCGAATTGATTACCACGTCGCCGCCGATCCAGACACGGTTATTAAGTTCAAAGTGCCCGAGATCGTCAGCGAAGATTTATGGAATCGTGTTCAAGTCCGACTGGGGGCGGCGCGCAAAATCAGTAGCGGCAATCCTCGCCACCGCAGGGCACTGACCGGCCTTTTGCGTTGCCCGCATTGCAATTCGATTTTGCGTAGCATTGTTGCTGCTGGTTATCGTTATTATCGCTGCTATCATGCGCCGACCTATGCCACCGATTCACGTGCCAGTGCCGCCAGCAGGCGAGGCGAATTCGTTTGTTCATCGCAAATGTATAATGAGTCCCCTTTGCTCGAACACGTGCAGCAAGCCATCAGTATTTTGCTGCAAAATCCCTCGCTGATTGCCGAGACAAGAGAACAGTTTCGCGCCAATCAGAAAGCGCTGTTTGAGGCATCCGGGCCAAGCAATCAAAAACGCGCCGCGCAAATCCAAAAGCAGTTAGAAAAAATCGAGAAAAAAGAAGCGGCTGCAGCCGAAAGTCGCATCGAAGCTAAAATCGACAATATGGATACAGCGCCTTTCGACGCCGCTTTGCGGCGCATTGCCAGTGAGCGCCGCGCCTTAGAAGATGAGGCAGCACAAATCGGCGAGGTTGAGCAAGAAGCACCGGTTTTTACTGCTCCTCAAAAATTACCGCTCAGTGCCTTAAAAAAGGCTCTTGATTCACATAGTGTTTCCGGTGCCGACAAACATAAAATACTTTCAACGTTTATCGAAGCGATTTACCCATACGCCCGAAAACGCGCTGGGAAAAGCCACGATGTCAACATAGATATTGTTTTGCGCACCGATACGGCTACTAAAAACCTCGCCTATGTTCTGAATTGGCCGCAAGGAACATTAGTTATCAAATCGCGTTCGCAACTGCCATCGGCCCACGCCAAAAGTGATGAACGCCACGAAAAAGAGCGCTGGAAAAACCCGCTAAAGTAGAGAGTTTTTGAGAGAACTGTGGCTTACACGTCGGTGTAACCGCCTTGATAGCCTTCAAAAAAGGTGTCGCGCACCCATTTTTCCCATTGGTAGCCGTGATTTTGCACTTCCACCGCGCGCAGCGGCATCGCAAACAGCAAAACAAAAAACAATACTCGATACATGATTAATTCCTTCAAAACTTCGGCGCTGCTTTGGCGCCGCTTTCGGCTTGAAAATAGGGCTTTTGCGTGGGGAAACCGAATAGTGGACGATAAATCATCACCGGAAAGGCACCTGCCGCGCGATTGTAATTAAGCACGGCTTCGTTGTAGCGCTTGCGCTCTACTGAAATGCGATTTTCGGCCCCGGACATTTCATCACTCAGGCGAATAAACATTTGACTGCTGCCTTCTTTCAGCGAATTTAAAGCCTCCCGAACCGCGCCAGACAATTCATTTTCGGTTCGCAATTTCGCTTCAAAACTCGGTGCTGTTTGCGCCTGCTTTTCGAGTTGTGACAGCGCGGCTAAGTCGTCTTTTTCGAGCGCGGCAGCAGACTTGGAAGCCGCGATTAAATTTGGAATTAAATCGTGGCGGCGCTGCAAAACGTTTTCGAGTTGTGATTGCCGGGCCTGCACTTCGTTGGCTTTGTTGTTCAGCGATGAATACGAAATCAAACCAAACAAACCGACCACGACAGCAAGCGGCACGGCGGCTTTTTTGAGCAGTTTTTGGCGCGCGATTTTTTGCTGTTCGGCCTCGATTTGCTGTGCCCGCACCGATTTTTCTTCGCCGCGTAATTCTTCGACCGCCTGCCGCACATATTTGGTTTGAAGGCCCGCGCGTCCGGCGCTGCGTTCCAACGCGGCTCGGTCAAGATTCTCATCCGGCTCGGCAAACGCGTCTTCGCTTTGCAGTTGGGCCGCACGCTCGTAAACCTGCTCCAATTCTTCAGGCGAATAATTTTCGTCGGTAAATGTATCCGTTTTATTAGACATTTTTTCACCAAAACTCAGACAAAGGCACGACAATTGCAAAGCAGAGCATCAACAAGCCGCACCAATTTGAAGGAGTGAGACAAATGGATGAAATTTTGGAAGGCATCGAAAATATGCCGAGCAGTGTTTATTATGGCGGAGTCGTTGGTTCGATTCTGCTTTCGATTGCGCTGTTCATGTCGGGCAAGCGTGAGACGGGCATTTTTGTAGGATTGTGGGCACCCACAATTCTCAATTTGGGACTTTACAACAAAATGTTGCGTCCCAGCCGCGAAATGGACAAAGCCGATTGAAATTGAGTGCATATTTTGGCCTCAGTTCGATACAAGGAGCGTCGCTGATTTTTAATCAGCGACGCTTCTTGTTTTACCAGTTGCCGCCCGCGCCGCCGCCGCCCGAACTGCCGCCGCCAAAATCGCTGCTCGAACTGGAAAAATCAGAACTGGAACTGCTTGAATTGCCGAACGACGAATTGTTAGAACTCGAACTGCCAAACGAGGTTGAACCGGACGATACCGTTGTATGGACAAGCATCGGCAAAGTTTCTGCGCTGTGTTCGTAGTGGCCGCAGTTGGGATATTCGCAGCGCCGTTTGGTTTCTCGCAAGCCTGTGCTGTGATACGTCGGCTGCTGCACGGTTTCCGAGGTCACTTTCATGCTGTAGTGATGGCAACGCGTGCATTCTTTGTAGTTGCTCATCCAGCGCGCACTGCGTTCGATGTGGCAAACGCCACAGCCGTCGCACTTCCAAACTTTGTAATCCAAGCCGCCAAGACGCTCTTCAAATTGTTGGTCTGAGGACAAAAACACGTCTTCTTCTTTTTCATCGAGGCGACGCATAACACGTCCGCACATTTGGCATTTGCGCGTTGCCAGTTGCTTAAAAATCGCCACTACGCCCCAAATTAAAACGCCAATGCCAATCGGAAAGAGCGCCAAAATAAACAGGCCAATAATCACATCATAGGGGCCAGACGAAGTTTGTGTGGCGGGCTGATAGTGAGGCTGATTATAAGGCTGATTGCTGCGCTGTGGCACAGAGGACGGCGAATGCGCAGGTTTTTGCGACGACTTGGCAGGATGCGCTGGCTTCGGATTCGAGTTTGGAAACGCGGTTTTGGGTTTAGGCGTGCTGGGGGCGGGGCTTAATTCTTGAATGATGGCGTTGGTAGTGGCTAAAACGCCGCCGCCAAAATCGCCGCTCTTGAAGGCGGGAATCGCATATTGATCGCGGATTTCGCCTACTTTGCCATCGGGCAAATCGCCCTCAGTGCCATAGCCGGTTTCAATTTCCAAACGCCGCCTGCCCATGACCAGCAAAACCAAAACGCCGTTGTCTTTGCCTTTTTGCCCGACGCCCCAATAATTAAAAAGCGCTGTGGCAAACTCTTTGGGCGTCTCGCCATTGGTATTTTCAACCGTCACCACCGCGATTTCGCCGCCAGTTTGGTGATTGAACGCTTCGATAGCGCGGTTAGTTTGCAATTCGCTTTGCCCATCAATGACGTTGGCGTTATCGCTGACCCAACTGCGCTTGGTGCGCAATGGATTAGGCACCGATTGCACTGTTTCGGCGCGCAATGGCAACATCAAACACAAGAGAAAGACGGAGAGAAGTCTTTTCATTGGGGTATTTTACTCATCTTACACAGTGTTGTGGCCATAAAGCCAAGAGCGACTACTTCGCTCTTTACAGCGCCTAACATAAGCCCAGCACACGAGGGGGAGTGTTTCATTCTTGCAAACTTTTTTCGATAGCCTCCAGTTCGTCCTTTTCCAGCGAACGAAGGCGAATATCGCGCAATTCACCGCCGGTTTTCCATGTCGCAAAGCCCAATGGCAAGGATGGTTCGACACTCCAACGAATCGTGAATTCCTTGTCCATCGTGGGCAGGTTAATCACTTTTTCTTCGTCTATCCACGCTTCGATTTTCATCTTGGAAACGCGCAAACGCAAGCGATACCAACGTTCATCTGCAAATTCCATCGTCTTGGTCGTTTCGTTTTCGACAGCGGCGAAGCCGTTGATATTGGACAGGCCGACCACAGTGCCGCCCCAACCGCCGACAATCCATGAAATTGGCTTGTCGCCGTAAGGGAAGGTTAGGCCGGTAAAGAAATCGGTGCCTTCAACGCGACGCGCATCGAAAGAAATCTCATAATTCTGACGCGGCAATTTTTCCTTGTCGTAATCGGGCCAGTTGAGGCCGGTCATGTCGTCGCCGACGCCTAAACGCAACACGCCGTTTTCGATTGTCACTTTGCCTTGCCCAATATATTTCGAGGCCGCGCCGCCATGTTTCGGGGCAGCGTCAAAAAGCCAATCCCAGCCGTTTTCCGGCACTGTCCACGCGCCGAGTTTCGTCGGTTCACCTTTTTCCGCGTCGGTTTTTAAAGCGGGCGCAAAGGGAATGGTGAACCATTTTTTTGAGGTTGGTTCATAAACATCCAACACGTAATTGGCGGGCACCAAATTCTTCAACGTGAAATTGCCTGCGGCATCGGTTATTGCGAACCAATAAGCATGTTGTGAACCAAAGGCGTTTTTGGCCCACGATTCCCATGTCAAACTGTTTAATTCTGGCTGTGTGGTGTTTGCTGTCTTGTTTTCCACCTCTGCCAATGCCTTGCGTGTCCCACTTTGCACCACTACGAGACAGTCCATCGCCGGCTTGCCGTCCGGCAGCATAAGCCTCCCTTGGATAGCCGCTGCGATTGGCACCTTCAAATCCCATTTAATGACATCCTTTGCCTCGGAGCTTACCGCTAAACCGTGCCAGACTTTAGCAGGCAATGTGGACACACCGGGCCACAAATACAGCGAATAGTAACCGGGTTCGAGCGACAGGGTGGTGGCTTTGCCGCTTTCCAGTTTTCCTGTTTTAAAAAGGTTCTCCGGCCCTGCTAACGCGAAATCGGGACTGACTTCCAACGGTTGCCCATCCGCTTTTTGCAGCGTGATGGAAACTTCATGCGGCGCGGCAAAACAAGGCAGCAAAAGGCAAAAGGTGAGACAAAGCGTTGTGAATTTCATGGTTAATTGTATTCAGCTTGCAAAATGGCGCGCTCTTTGTCGTCGGCCAAAAGATAAGCGATGATGCGCGATGCGCCGATAGCCCTATAGGTAAATGGGTCTTTCGCTTCAGCGTCTGTCGAGGCCAGCATTTCTAAGGCGCGTAGCGGATCAAGGGGCATCATCGCTCCCACCAAATTCTCATGCGTTCGATTCTGGACAGGGCCTTTTACCTTTGACATAGCACGCTGCGCTTGATACCAATTGGTTTCTAATAGAAAACGGCTTTTCTCTGGCTCAAGCGAAGCACGCAGAAACGCATACTCGGCTAATTCCGAATAATTACGGAATATACTTTCTGACTCATTGGATGACATCTGAAAGCGCAAACTGTTTTCCGATTTCCTCCAAAGATTATCCGACATGGTTTTATCGAATCGAGCGGCTATAACAGCGAGGCGGGACAACGCAATGCCGGGCAGAGGGGCCATAACGTTGGAAGGCAAGGTTTGCGCTGCTGCCCGAAGTGCTTCAGACGCCAAACCATTTTCACCTTTCTTTACTGCTTCACGGGCAATGATGTCTCTCGCTGGCCAATCGAACGAACCTCGTTTTGCTTCGATTTTCAATGCTTCGGCGGGTTGAGAGCGTGCCAGAGCATACAAAACTTTTTTTTCGCATTCGCTGACTGACGCTAATGTTGTCGGGTCTTTGGGCAGGTCTTTGGATAGGGCTTTTAACTGTTCAATTAGTAATTGTGCCCGCACGAGGTCATAAAAAGCAGTGCCTTTAATGGCCCCGCTTAAAGCATTGGCTCGCGCAGCTAATGGCCATTCGTCTGCCAGTAAGCTGAAAACTTCTGAGCCACCCGGCCCCAACATTTCGCCCCAACGCTGGGCCATGCGATTAATTGTTGCTGCTCCGGCTTGTTCCGCCAAAGACAGCGCCGTTAATGTAAAATTTTTGGCCCGATTATCACTCAATGCCCCGGCTAATCCAGCTAATTGAAACCAGCGTGTCGCATTGCGTTCGGTCTCGCCTAAGGCGTCTTTGGTTTTGCTGGAAAAATCCAACCAAGTGAGACTTAAGGCCCTTTGATTCTCATCGCCGTATGCAAGCGCCAGAGCTATCGCCCGTTCAGCTTGCCAGCGAGCTTCGCGGTCTGCTTCCTGTTCGGGAATGCGACTCAACCAATTCGCCCCATTAGCTCTCAACCAAGGCGCATTGCGGCGTCCTACTTCTTGCAAAAAACGGAGTGTATTTTTACCAGAGCGATTCCAATCCGTGTGTTCGATCTCCATGACGCCGGGTGTCAGCGCACCATCAGCTTGTAAAGCAACAACTCCAATTTTCTCACTACCCAACACTGACCAAAAACTATCAAGACTCGCCACACCGCCTTTAATCAAACTTTCAAACGCGGCGCGGCGCAGCTTACCATTAATGGTGCCGGGCGGTAGTAAACGCAATTCCAACCCGCCTGCGCCTGCTTTATCATCAATGATAACCCGCGCAAAGTCGAATCCATGAGCAGCAATCAGTGTTTGTTGAGCGTTTGCAGCGAAAATAGGCATTGGCATCGAAAATTTTCCCTCTGCATCCGTTGTCAGAGGTTCATATTTCCGATTTTCCAAAACCATGACTAAGGCTCCGCTTTGTGGATTGCCTTGCGCACTTAATACGCGCCCATTTAACCGCGCTGTAAATCTCACAATGCTATCTGTTATCTGTAGTGTATTGATGCCTTGATCGTCGCTTTGGTGTTCGCCAGCTTTGACAATCGAATATCCTGCACCATTTATCTCTGTCACTTTAACAATTTTTGTTTCTGGTGAGACATCAACCTCAAACCGACCTTCTGCATCTGTGACTGCAATTTCTTCTTTGATGAGCATTGCATTGTTAAGGTCTCCGGGGCGTGGGCGTCCCACTTTTATTTTTACCGTCACGCCCGCGACAGGAACTTTTGCCTCGGTAATAACTCGGCCCGTTGTTTTGCGTCTTGTTTGTCTTTGCACTTTCAACGCAAGGAGTGGCGCGTTTTCAGGAGAATCAATTTTAACGACACGGTCTGGCTGTAATACGAAACCGTCATCAGCCATCGTTAATATTAGCGAACCGGAAACGTTTCGCATTTCAAAAAAACCTTCATGGTTAGTCGGCACCAATCGCCGCTCTGGATTATCGGAACGCGTGGCAATTAATATTACTGAGCGCGCTGCAACCCCATTTTCATCTATAACGCGGCCTTTTAACACAGGAAGAGGCTGCAAAGCGATACGCCCAATATCAATCGGCTTGGGCGGTTCGGCCCTCATAGTAGCGGGATCAACTGGAATTTCGTTTTCTTTAGGCTGCGGTTGCTCCGGCCCGGTCACGGAATGCCACAACGGGGCAAAGTCAGGAGCGGAAAAACGTAAAAGATTTACGTTGGGAGCATAAACGCTCATCACACGCAGAAAAAATCGGCCTGTAGCATCAGTGACAACGGGCAAATTGAGGCCATACATAACTTTCGCTCGCGTGAGAGGCACACCCGTTTTACCATCTACTAAAGTGCCGCGCATTTCCGTTCCTGCGACGGCCTGCCAATCAGGAATTTTTATCGTCTCACCTGATTTCAAAGCAGGATAATAGGGTAAGAAAAACCAGTTTGGTGAGTTAGCGAAGGCACATAAAACATCAGGCCCCGCAGGTAAATTCGTCAGTGTAAAATTGCCACTCTGATCGGAAATAGCTGGAGGATGAAAAGCATCAGACTCGCTACGCACCAAGGCACCAGAAACAGGTTTTCCTGCAATATCAAGCAGGCGTCCTTGCAGTGAAGCAATTGGCAAAGCAAGCAAAATCATAGGGATACTCCTAACAGAACGATTATTGATTGCAGATGAAGAAGAACCTGAACTGACACTTGAAATAGGCCGATTCGGCAACATTAGTTGGCTTGCCAGAACGGATATAGAATGATACGCGAAACGTTCATCATGTAAAGCAATGATGGCATCTGGCAATGCTTCAATAGTCCATGTGCCTTGCTCATCGCTGTGGGTTTCAATAGGTGGCAACGCAGCAGCCCACAAAGAAAGACTGGCAACTTCAGGAAACCCCTTATCTTCTAAAAGTCCGGCTATGTTTTCAGAAGCCAGAAGCACAGCGGCAACTTTTGCGTTAGGGACGGCTTTGCCTTGCAGATCATGCACCATCCCACGCGCCAAGCGAGGCGCGCGCAGAATAAATATATTCATTGCAGGACTGGCACCGGCATTAGCAGCCTCGACAATTACATCTTGAGTGGCAAAACCTGCCGCTTGCACTCGCGCATACGCTTGTGGCAATGCCCCAGGACGATCAGGAAACTGAATAGAAAAAATACCAGCGGCATTGGTTTCCACACGCCGCAAAGTGTCTTCATTCTCAGCATAGGAAAGCCCTCCTGCAACGCCAATCCAAACCTGTGCGCCCGAAACGGGCTGCCCATTAGGCGCGAGAACGATACCTTTGAATGGTTGGGCTTGCGTGGCAGAACACCAAATCCACAACAGGAACAAAAGAACACTTTTTTGCATAGGTTTAGTTGTAGTCGGCGTTCAAAAGGGCGCGTTCTTTGTCGTCGGCCAAAAGGTAGGCGATGATGCGATTGCGCGCGTTGCGGCGGCCATTGTCGTCGCTTTCGGCCATCATTTCCAAAGCGCGTAGAGGATCGAGAGAGATCATGGCGCTAATCAGGTTGTGATGCGACCAACGATTGGCACGCACCTGATCGGTTCCGGTGGGACGCGCTTCGGGCCATGTTGTTTCCAAACGCAAGCGCGACAAGGCAGGCGTAAACGGCGAACGATAAAAAGCGAATTCGGCCATCTCGCTGTAGTCCCGATACGAGTCCGATTGCAGCATTTGCGTCTGGTTTTGCTTAAGGCGTTCTTCTGATTTTGCCCATAGCTTGCCGGCCAATTCTTTGTCGAAACTTTCGGCCATAGTTGCAAATCGGGCCATCGTTCCGGCGGGCGACCATTGTTGTTCCAACGCGGGGCGCAGCGTTTGCGCCACCAAATCGAATTTACCAGCGCGCCATGCACTGCGGGCGATGCTATCGCGCAGGTTCCAGTCGAAACCTTTGTCTTTTTCGATCATCGCCAGTGCCGCTGCGGGATCGGTGGCGGCCAACGCTTTTACAATGCGTGTATTAGCCGACTCGCTTGCGACTTGCTGACCACGATTTGCATTTTCGTCGGCGGCGCGGGCCTTTTTGTATTCGGGGTCTTGTTCAAGTTGCTTCAACGTTTCCAGATAGACTTGCGCTTTTTTCAAGTCCAGCGGCGCGATGCTTTCAATAGCGCCTTCATAAGCCGCGCCACGCTCCTTGGCGGGCCATTCGGCTTCTAAAGATGACATCAGTTTTGTGCCGCCAATTCCAAGTAACCGGCCCCAATAGCGCGCATTGTCGCTGACGGTTTTTTTTCCGGCGGCATCGGAGAAAGACAGCGCACTAAGCGTGAAATTATTGGCGCGCGCGTCGTTTAGCGCACCGGCAATGCCGGCCAGCAAAAACCAGCGTGCGGCATTTTTGGTGGGGTTGTCACGCGTATCGGCCATCTTCGATTCAAAATCAAGCCATTGCTTGGCCGCGCCGCGCTGTTTATCATCGCCAAACGCCAGAGCCGCCGCTAAAGCGCCTTCGGCTTTGAAGCGTTCGTCGTCGTTTTTATCCGCCGGAACTTTGCCCAGCGCTTCAAAACCGCTGGTGCGCAGCCACGCCGCATCATAAGAAAAACTATTGGCAAGCATATTTAAGGCATTTTTTCCGGCCTGATTCCAATCGGCGCCGTTGGTTGTGGTTTCGCCATAAGTCAGCGCGCCATCGGATTGCAAGGCAAAAGCTAACATTTTATCGCTGCCGACAGCGTTCCAATAAGGAAAAAGCGAATCCACGCCATCTTTGGCCGCCTGTTGGAAAAACTGGCGGCGCATCGGCGTGATAAAGCGGCCCGGCGGCGCCAATTGCAATTCGATGGTTTCGTTTTTCGCCGCGCCACGCACGAAATCTTTGTCTTGCGCCGCGAAAATCACAGCCGCGCCTTCGGGCAGTTTTTCCAGCGTAAAATTGCCCTCGCCATCCGTTTGAATCGGCGCAAAGAAGGCCGATTCCGGTGAAGCGACCCACGCGCCCGCAGCGGGCGCGCCTTTGGCATTCAACACGCGCCCTTTTACCGTGGCATTCAGCAAGGCGACAATCGTGTCGGACACTTTCCAATCGTTGCCTTCTTTTTTGCCGATACCACTTTGGCGCATCAAATAGCTTTCGCCTTCGACTTTGCTGATTTTGACTTCTTTGGCCGCGCCGTAAACCTCTAAGGCAAAGCGCCCTTCGGCATCGGTTTCGCTGCTGGCCTGATCTTGACTTGAAAAGTAAACGGCGCCTGCGGGCGGATCGGGTTTTGTAATTTGCGCAATCACAGTCGCACCGGCAACCGGTAGCCCGTTGGGGCGCACAATGCGCCCACTGGCTTTTTGCGCCACCAGCTTTTTGGCTTTTAATTCGAGCGGCGCGGTTTTTTCGTCGAGTTTAAATTCGTAATACGGCCCGGCTTCCAATTCCCATTTCTTGTCTTGAATGGTCAAGGTTATCGAGCCATTCGCCAGACGCATTTCAAAAGCGCCTTTGTCATCGGTCATGGCGTTGCCCAACGAAGGCATGAAGTTGCCCGGTTCCTGCTTCACGGTGCCCAGCAAGCCTATATTTTTCACGGGCTGGCCCGCTGCATCCAACAAACGCCCCTTAATTTTGATGGCCGGTTCAATAGCAAGCTGACCGGCATCGAAAGTGGGGCCATCACCCATTTTGTCGAAGTTCTTCATGAACGGCGCATAATCGGGATGAACGATTTGCACCATGCCCATTTGCGGCGACACACGCATTTTGAATTGCCCGTTGGCATCGGTTTTGAAGGTGCCGCCAATAACCGAACTCACGCCTATATCAGCAAGCGGCTTACCGGTTTTCTTGTTGATAACGGTGCCTGTTAATTCGATGCCTTTCGAGGCTTTCCACGCGGGCGCTTCGGTCGTTTTTCCGGCTTCCAAAGGCTGCGTAATTTGCAGCGGCGCGACAATCCAATCGGGGTCGGATGATATTCCAATTAGAGTAGCCGGGCCGGGCGGCATTCTGTCCATCAAAAATGAGCCGTCTGCCGCCACTTTGGTAGGCGACCCGAAAATGCCGCTGGCGCCGATGATATAGGCGTCTTTCAGGGGCTTGCCCTCAGTCGTTAAAAGTGAGCCTTTTAAGGTCGCGCCCGGCTGTGCCACCATCGTGACAAAACCGCTGTCTTCGACGCCCCTGACGCCGCCCATGCCTGCCATGCCAAAAGCGCGGGCAAAGCGCGGGTCGTTGATAGCCAAAATGGAAGATTTTCCGGTTTCAATGGCCCATTTGCCATCGGCTCCGCTTTTGCCCTCCTGCGGCGTCAAGCTGGAAGTCCAGCCCATCAAACTAATGAAGACATTCATGCCGCCGCCCTGCAAATCGCTTTCTATGGCTTGCATACTTCCCGGCGCGAAAACCACTTGCACCGGCACATCCGGCACCGGCTCGCCTTTGGCATTTTTCACGATGCCGCGCACAGTCGTTGGCAGGCTTAATTTGACACCCTGATCGCCCGGTTTTAAGACGGTGTCTTCGATGGCGAATTTATCGGCTTGCACGCGCAGAAAAGCAAAATTAGCCGCCGTTTTAGGCACATCTATATCAAAGCTAAAAACGCCTTCAGCGTTGGTGGACGCCACTTTGATGGTGCCTTCTTTTTCGGAATATTGCGTCAGCCCCAAAGCGCCCGCCCACAGTTTGGCTCCGGCAACAGGCACTCCATCAGGGGAAACAACCTTCCCGCTAAAAGTCGCGGCGCGGCCCGCGTTACATAACGCGCCACACAAAAAAACCAACAGGCAGAACAGCAACGACAAACGAGAAAACCTCATGGAACCTCCGTTGTCTCAAGACCAAACCAATTCGCAAGGGAAAACAAAAACACAGTGTAAAGCAGTTGACGGCTCCGCGCCTTAAGCCCTCCTTTTAGGAAACTTAGACACGCAAAAGGTTCGCTGCAAGATTCATCTGCAAAACCAAAGGCGCCGGATTTGTCAAAGTGAATCCTGCTTGCGCAGTCACTTGCGCAGTCAATTCTTATGAAAACTAATTTTGTTCGCTTCGCGCTGATGGGTTTGTGCGCCATCCTTCCTTTTATGCCCACTCAGGCTCAAAACATCGCCTTAAAACTGATTCCCGCCAACATTCACGACGCCACGCTGCGCGAAGTGGATGGTGGCTACGAAATTCAAACCACGGGCGGCGACCCGTATGTTTTTACGGCGCCGCTGCAAACTCAAGTCACGCCGCAGCAGCATTATTTGTCGTTTGACTTTTTTAGCGCGACGGGCACCAATATGTTTCAAGTGTTTTTGTTGCCGCCCATCAGCGAAGCCAACAGCGTAACGGGGCAAGGATTGGCGCATAGCGAAGGCTGGTCGTCGTTTTCAATAGACGTGGACGAAGCGCTCCAAAAAGTTAAAAACCCTCAACAATTGCGCCTTGATTTTGGCAATCAGGCCGGCAAAACCATTCGCCTGCGCAACTTGCAACTGCGCGTGCCAACAGCGCAGGAAATCGAACTGGCCGCACGCCGCGAAGCCGGACGCGAAGCCGAAAAACAACACGAAATTCATCTGCGCGAGTATTTGGCAAAAAAAGATTTCGCCAGAGTAATACGGGTTTCCGTCGATGAAAGAAATGTAACAATTGAAGGGGACTATCGGAAGTTCTTCATCCCTGTTTACCAGCGGGCACCCATCTACTTGGCTGAAGTGCCCCTCTTTGAAAACGTCACCGAGATGAGGCAATTTCCGTGGGTGACACAGCTGAAATTGGACGCACAAAACCGCTTTTCGCAGACAGTTCCTCGAATACGTGTGACCAACGGCGACACTTATGACCGCCTTTTATCGCGCTGGGCCATCGTGCAAAAAAACGGCGACGCTTTTCAATTGCTCTCGCACGCGCGCTATGCCGACGAGGTGAAACCGCGCGCCGATTTGCCCGAAGAAAAACCGCGCAATAAAAAAGGGCTGGGCGGCGTGCATATGGGCTATCCCATCAGCGATTTCGATGATTTGGATATTGCGAACGCTACGGTCAACATAGTCTTAAACAGCCTGATGTCCAGCACGCCGCGCGCCGATTTTTCGCCAACGCAATTCGCGGGCAAAACCTACTACGTCAACGACAAAGCGATGGAAGGCTTCGATAAGATACTGCAAGAAACCGCCAAGCGCAAAATTGTCGTTTCGGCCATTATTCTCATCGGTCAAGCGGGCAACGCGCCGCAAGGTTCGTTTAGCCAACTTATCGCGCATCCCGACGCCGACCCGTCCGGTATTTTCGCCATGCCCAATGTATCAAGCGAGGACGGCACCGAAGCGTATGCGGCAATTTTGAACTATCTCGCCGAGCGTTACAGCCGTCCCGATGGCAAGTTTGGCCGCATTCATCACTGGATAATGCACAACGAAGTCAACGCCGGTTGGGTGTGGACAAACGCGGGCGAAAAAACGCCGCTGCTTTACATGGATTTGTATCACAAGTCCATGCGCATGGCGCAGCTTATCGCGCGCCAATACGATGCGCACGCGCAAGCGTTTATCTCGCTCGAACATCACTGGCTCAGTCCCAATTCGCGCATTTACGCCGGGCGCGAATTAATGGATTGGCTGCTCGATTTTTCGCACGCCGAAGGCGATTTCGACTGGGCTTTGGCCTTTCATCCCTACCCGCAAAACCTTTTCAAGCCGCGCGTTTGGGAAGACAACGAAGTGAAATTTTCCTTCGATACGCCCAAAATCACCTTCAAAAACCTCGAAGTTTTAGATGCGTGGATGAAACAGCCGCGCACCCTCTTCAATGGCAGGCCGCGCATCGTGCATTTGACCGAGCAAGGCTTAAATTCGATGGATTACAGCGAAAAATCGCTGCAAGACCAAGCGGCGGGCATGGCTTACACATGGCAAAAATTGAAGCATCTCGACACCATAAAAGCCTTCGATTATCACAATTGGGTGGACAACAGGGGCGAAGGCGGCCTGCGCATCGGCTTACGTCGCTTTCCCGATGATGCCGATGAACCTTTGGGCAAAAAACCGATTTGGTTTGTTTTTCAAGCGCTGGATACCGACAATGAAGCCGCCACCATCGCCTTCGCCAAACCGATGGTCGGCGTGCAGAATTGGGACGAAGTGTGGCACCGCGCCGCGATTGAGAAATAGATGTCAAGCTCCCGACAGCCTTATTGGATGGCTTCGTAGCGCTTAAAGAACACTTCGTAGCGTTCCAACAAGGCTTCGTAGCGTTCCAACAAGGTTTCGTAGCGTTCCCACATGGTCTCGTAGCGCTTCCGAACGGTTCTGTAGCATTTATGATAGGATATCAGCGCGCTAAAATACGAATTTACGAACTAAACTGGCTTTCCGGTTCTCTTACATACGCTTCGCAACCAAGATTCTATGCCTCGTATTGCTCGCCTTTTCGACATTTTTCGGTCTTTGGGAGAGCCGAATCCGGTATTTCGGCGTGAGTTGCGCGCTCGTTGGCGGCGTCCGGTGGCGTTTTTGACGTTGTTTTTCTATGCGGCGCCGACGGCGCTGATTATGGCGAATCTCTACGAGCAAAGAGCCGGGCACGCCGATTTTGTCAATTTCGCGGAAAGCACACAGGCCTCTGAAATCGGACGCGGCCTCTTTTCCGGTTTGCTTTTATTGCAAGCCATCGCCTTGCTCTTGTTTGCCCCGGCGCTTGCGGCGCCGACGGTAGCCGCCGAGCGCGAAAAAGGCTTATTGGAAGCCTTGCAACTCGCGGAATTACCGGCGCGGCGCGTGGTTTTGGGCAAATGGCTGGCGATTTTGAGTTTTTTAGCGCTGCTTATGTTGGTGCCGTTGCCTTGCGTCTCGCTTTGCTTTCTCTTCGGCGGCATTTCGCCCTTTGAATTCGTCGTGATGCTGCTTTTGCTTGTTGTCAGCGCGCTCAATTTGACGGCGTTTGGCTTGTTTTTGTCCAGCCGCAGCCGACGGCCCGCTGTGGCATGGCGCGATGCGTTTGTTTGCGTTGTGGCGTGGTCGGCGTTGACCTTTCTGTTCTTCGATTCCAGCGGCTACTTCGTTGAGTTTCCACTTTTCGTCCAGCAATTCTTCGCCGTTCTTTCTCTGGCCCATCCTACTACGCCCATTTTATTTCGGTTTCCCGTCGAAGGCGCAGCGCCATTTTATTTCCCGATAGATGGTAGCCCTTTGCCGCTGGCGCCGAATGATGTTTTGAGCCTCAATTTTATTTTGCAAGGCTGCGCCGCGTTGTTGTGGATTGCTTTGGCAATTCGCGCTGCCGCCAAGCCGACCAAAGACCCGCTGTGGTTGGAGCGGCGCCAGTGGATAGATAAATTGCGGGCGCGCTGGAAAATTGCACCGCGCCAGCAGCCCACGAATATAAAACAGCGGGCACAACGCGCGTTGGTGGCGGAGATTTCGCTGGTGTCGGGGCGCAGTTACAACAATCCCGTCTTTGGACGCGAATTGCGAAGTCGCACGCGCTTGCGTAGCGCGCCGTGGTGGATGTGGCTGCTGCGCATTCTGCTGGTGATGTATCCTGTGCTGCTCGCCATTCAATTGTTCGCCGATGCGCTGGACGGGCCGTATCAACTTGCGACGTGGCAGAAATTCACTTTCAGTGGTTTATTCTTGTTGATGCTTTACGCCGCTGTCAGCGGAGCGGGCGCGTTCACCCGCGAGCGCGAAGGAGGAACATGGGAGAATCTCAAACTTTCGCTACTCCAACCGGGAGAAATCGTGCGCGGCAAAGTGACGCCACTTTGCTGCGTGGCGGCGCTGCTTGCGGTGCCCTTATTCGTAGCCCTGTTCTCGTGCCTACGCCCGAACTTTCACAATTGGGAGTTTTTCGATTTCTCAGCGCCAATGGGCCAAAGCCAGCCAAACGGCGTGCAATTGACGCTGTGGCATTTTACAGCGGCGCTCGGCATCATCGCGGGCGCGGTGTTTTTCACGGCCTGCACCGCGCTACTGATTTCATGGTTTAGCCGCCGCACACCCATCGCCATCGGCCTGACACTTCTGGCACTTGCGTTGCTGTTGGGCGTGTCGTTTGACTCGCCAAACTTTAATCAATCGGATGATTCACGTTATGCCAATCTGCGTCGTGTGGCACTATGGAATCCTGTAGTCGCACTCACTATTTTGACAGAACATCCGCCGGTGTTGGAGAATTACATGAATTATCCAACTCCAATGCCATATATGTCTCTGCCAACTCTAAGCAAACCTCCAAAGCCAGCAGAATTGGCGTATCTTCGCCAATACAAAACATGGGTGGCCGATACAGATCGCCGAAACCAACGATACCAAATCGAATATTTAGCAAACGCCAAGCAAGCCGAGCGCGAACTTGCCAAAAGTCTGATGATTTATCAAGATTTCCTGCGACTCAGCACGTTCTGTCCACTGATGCTGTTCGCCGTCGGCTGTGGCGAATTGCTGCTCATCTGCGCCCTGATGCGCCAAAAGTTCCGCGACGAAAAGTAACGCGAATTTTCCGCACTCGAATCAGCCTTTCATTCCCGTCATCGTAATTCCCTTGACAAAACTGCGCTGCGTAAAGAAGAACAAAATAATCAGCGGCACGGTGACGACAGTCGAAACGGCCATCATCGGCCCCCATTGGGCGCTGTATTGGCTGCGAAACATCGCCAACCCCAAGGACAGCGTATATTTGCGGTCATCAAACAAGTAAATCAGCGGCCCCAGATAATCGTTCCACGCGCCGATAAAAGCAAATAAGCCCACTGTCCACAACGCGGGTTTGGCAAGCGGCAAAATAATCAAACGATAGTTGTCCCATTCGCTGGCGCCATCCAAACGCGCCGATTCGGTCAGTTCTTTGGGAATCGAGCGAAAAAACTGGCGTAGCAAAAACACATTGAAGGCACCGCCTAAAAAGTGCGGAAAAATCAGCGGCCAATAAGTGTCGAGCCAGCCCAGCGATTTAAAAATGCTAAAAACCGGCACCATTGTCACTTGCGGCGGCAAAAGCATGGTGCCGACGATGGCATAAAACAACCATTCGCGCCCGCGCCACGGAATGCGACTGAGGCCGTAAGCCACCATTGACGAGCTTAAAACGGTGCCAATCACGCTAAAAACGCAGATAAACAGCGTGTTGCCCAAATACAAGCCAAAGGGAATTTGCGTCAGACCTTCGACATAATTTTCCGTGCGAATCGGGTGCGGAATCCACACCGGCGGAAACGCGAAAATCTGTTTATCGGGCTTGAGCGACGTGCTGACCAGCCACAAAAACGGCGCGATAAAAAGGCAGCTTAAAATGATAAGCAAAGCATAAACGCCCGCTTTGGTGATGTTCTGATAAGGAATGCGCACCGTTATTCTCCTCCGTAATATACATAACGTGACGAGCCGC
>JANMKN010000324.1:0-21591 GCA_031372065.1 Abditibacteriaceae bacterium
GTTACAACAACGCTTGGCAGAACTAAAACGTCAGGGGGAACGAAAACGAAGCATTTACCGCATTGCCTCCGCCTTGTGGCTCATCGGCACCCTTATCATTACACTATCGTGGTTTAGCGTCGTGCCTCCCGAAGTGGGCTGGATGGGCTTTCTTTTAAGCCTGATTGGAGCCTTGATGCAATTCTTCTCCACCAGACGCTTTTAAAAGAAGATTTGTGTGAGAATATGTGTCCAATAAGCTGACGCAAGTCCGTTTGTGTTTAGGGGGCAAAGCCTTGTGCTAAGGGATGATGATGCGCGAAAGATTAGCGAATTTAAATCGCAAAAGTTTGTCTTTAGTTTGTCTTGCTCTGGGAATTTGTCTGGGGTTAGTCGGCGGATTTGCCTTTAGAAGCCAATCATACAATTCCAACACTCGTCCTGACATTCTGGCAACCAATGTTTTTAAGGCGCCGAAATTCGCCAAGAAAATCTCGCCCACTATTGAAAAAAATATCTGGTCGGAAGAATACGAGAAAATCGATGAAGACTTCAAGAAGAAGACTCGCGCACAGCAAGTGCAAGCAGCCTCCAGCTGGCCCTACTGGTTCAAAACTGAAAAAGAAATTATCCGGTGGGCCCGAACGCATTCCATTCATGATTTGGCGCGGACTTACCGCTATCAACGCCCCAATAAAAAAATCGTGGCGGTCTTGGTGTCTCCTATGGAGGATATGAGCCCTAATATCTATTTCTTTGCCCACCTTGTCTATCCCGACCAAGCAGATGGTGAGGATTTAGGATGGTCTTTAATGTTTTACAGGAACGTCAGTTCTTCTGAGATTAGCCTGTGGGTGGGCCAAAATCCGGATGAACTCTACTTTCGCTCCAAATCAGGCCAGGTCGTGCTTAGTGCCGATCTTAGCAGTCTCCGTTCCGACTTCTGATTGGCTCTCTTACTACAAAACTAATCAAAGGCCGCTTGTGACAGGTCGAAGCGCCAGACCTCAGTAACTTTAACTTTTAAACTGATATGCCAAATAGCCTACCAACCGCGCTCAATGTCAGAAATGTTACAGAATTTTGCAGATTTTCGGGTTAGGGCCTTGGAAAGTCGTAAAATGAAGCAAGATTACGCTACTTCACCGTAAAACTTTCTAATTCGCTGCCAGCGATTTTATCGCCGCCTTTGTGGGCATTGACGCTCCAGAAATACTGGTCGGGCGGCAGGGTTTGGGGCACTTGGTAGGACGTGCCGGGCACACTTTCAAAACTCATTAGCGCGTCTTTGGCTTTGACGCCTTTTAGATACACCTTATAATCGTTGGCTTGCGGATGGGCTTTCCATTGCAGCGTCACATTGGCACCGCTAACCGTCGAACCTTTTTTAGGATTAACAAGTTCAACGACGTTGGAACCGGCCTGCCCTGTCACTTTGAAGTTGGAAGGCGAGGAGGTTTCAGCGATTTTGACGCCTTGGGCATTTGAGGCTTCGACTGACCATTTATAATCACCATTCAGCAGCGGCTTTTCGGCGGCGATGGAAGTTTCGCCCGTTTCCATATCCATCGAATCGGCGATGCCACTTTTGGCGCGGACTGTCACTTTGTAATTGCTGGCAGCCGGATAGCTTTTCCAAGTAAATTTCGGCTGTGCCACATTGACCGTCGCGCCGTTTTTGGGCGTCGTGGTTTGCAAATCCACTTTCCATAAATTCACGGTGCGAATATCCAATGACTTGTCTTTTTCAATGTTGAAAGTGGCCGCTGACAGAATGCCGGAGGTTGGATAAATGAATTTATTGGATGTAAAAATGCGCACCGCGAGGCTGTAACTGCCCGGCGTGACGTTATCAACGATGTAAAAGCCGTCTTTATCCGTTTTCGCTCCGAACGATTTGCCAGTGCAGCCGCCGATGAAACCAATTTTCTCGCACAACTGCACTTCGATATTCGCCGCGCCTTTGCCGTCATACAACACGCGCCCGATGGCGTTGCCTTTGCCCGCCGCCGGTTTGCGTTGCGGTGCATTGGGTTCTTTTTCTGTGACAACTGTCACAGGCACTTGCGAGGGTGACGAAGTCGCGCTGGAGTTCTGTGCTACCGGCGTAACGGGCGCGGTTTCATTGGTCTTGTTGCAACCCACAACGGCAATCACAATGACGCCTGCAAGCAATGATGAAGCCGCGCGCCACACAAAAAGAAGCGAATTTGTCGTTTGAACTTGCATAATGCGCTCAGTTTCCTACAAAAACCAGCGCATTTCATTTCAACTTCTTTGTTTTTATAACACCAACCAAAACACAACCGGTTCAATCAAGTGAGCCTTGCCACTCGCGCAGCTCACGATTGTCGAAATACATAGTTTTTTCAGTCATACTGACTCTCCAAAGAAGTTGCTGCATAGCACTTAATTGTCGTGAATCCTCGACTGTTTTCTCATGAGTTTTAAACATCATTTACCCTCACGCGCCATTGTGGTGCTCTTAGGTGGGCTTGGCCTGACTGCTTCATTGTGGTCGGGCGCGTCCGCGCAAAATGCTAAATATGTGCCCATTCGTCTGGCCGCCGCGCCTGATCTTGAAGGCGCGAAGTTTTTCGATGCCGAAGTCGCCACGATTTTGCAGGCCCAATGCCAGCGCTGTCACGGCGAAGAAAAACAAAAAGGCGGCTTGCGTCTGGATTCGCGCGAAGCGGTTCTCAAAGGCGGCGATAGCGGCCCTGCGGTAACTTTGGATAAGCCGGACGACAGCTTGCTGCTCAAAGCGATTTCGTATGACCACGAAGATTTGAAAATGCCGCCTTCGAAAAAGATGGCGCAATCTCAAATAGATACGCTGAAAAAATGGGTCAAAATGGGCTTGCCGTGGAGCGAAAAAAAGGACGCCACGCCTGTCAAGCACACCATGACCGTCCCGATTGACGCCAAAGCCAAAGCGTGGTGGGCCTTTCAGCCGGTCAAAAATTCCCCCGTCCCCAAAGTCAAAAACAAAAGCTGGGCCATTAATCCGATTGATAATTTTATTCTGGCGAAACTCGAAGCAAAAGGCTTCAAACCGGCGCCTTTTGTCGGCAAGGAAGCGCTTTTGCGCCGTGCTTATTACGATTTGACGGGTCTGCCGCCCACGCCCGGCGATGTGCAGAATTTTGCGAATGACAAGGCGCCGGATGCTTACGAAAAAGTGCTGGACAAACTGCTGGCTTCGCCGCAATATGGCGAACGCTGGGGCCGTCACTGGCTTGATTTGATGCGCTATGCCGAGACTAATTCGTTTGAGCGCGATGGCGACAAGCCGTTTGTGTGGCGCTACCGCGATTACGTCATTAAGTCGCTAAACGACGACAAGCCTTACGACCAATTTCTCAAAGAGCAACTCGCGGGCGACGAACTGCCCGATGCCACGCCCGAAGCCCTAACAGCTACTGGCTATTATCGGTTGGGCCAATGGGATGATGAGCCAAGCGACCACGAACAAGCGCGCTTTGATGAATTGGATGATATTGTTTCCGTCACAGCGCAAACCGGCCTTGGCATGACGGTCAATTGCGCGCGCTGCCACGATCATAAAATTGATCCGATTTCGCAAAAAGATTACTACAAATTCGTGGCGTTTTTCCGAGGCGTCACCCGTTACGGCGGCGAAGGACGCAACGTCGAGGAAAATTCACTGCGCCCGATTTCTTCCAAAGAAGAACAAGAACGCTTCGCCAAAGAATCGGAAGAATTCAAGAAAAATCTTAGCGATCTTAACAAGCAATTGGACGACATCGAAAAAACCGTGCGCGAGGGTTTTGAAAATGTCGAAAAAGAAGATTTCCGCGCCAAGCAAAACCGCGCGCCGATTTTAAAAAAGCGTGTGCCCGACAAACTTTCGCAGGCCGATTATGACAAATATGTGGATTTGACCTCCAAACGAGATGAACTGGAACGCCATCCGCCGCGTGGCTTGGAAAAAGCCTTAGCCATCACCGAAATGCCCGAAATGCGCCCGACAAACGTGCTGTTTCGCGGCAGCCCGGCGGCGCCCGGCGAAGAAGTGCAGCCCGGCTTTTTAGAAGTTTTGGGCGTGCCCGACCCGCAAATTCCGGCGCGTGCCAAAGACGCGCCGACTTCAGGGCGCCGCACCATTTTAGCGAATTGGATGACCGACCCGAAAAATCCGCTGACTTCGCGCGTTATGGTAAATCGCATCTGGCAGCATCATTTCGGGCGTGGCATTGTGCGCTCGACCAGCAATTTCGGCTATATGGGCACGCCGCCCACGCATCCCGAACTGCTCGATTATCTGGCGACGCAATTTGTCGCGGGTGGCTGGAAATTGAAGCCGCTGCACAAGATGATTATGATGTCGAACGCTTATAAAATGTCGTCGCTGTATAACAAAGCGGCGGTGGCAAAAGACGCCGATAACGATTTGTTCTGGCGTTTCGATATGCGCCGCTTGGACGCCGAAGAAGTGCGCGATTCGGTTTTGAAAGTAAATGGCACGCTGAATCTCGAAGGCGGCGGGCCGAGCATTTTCGTGGAAATTCCGCCCGAAGTTTTGGCTGGTCAATCGGTTCCCGGCGCAGGTTGGGGCAAATCGTCGCCCGCCGAAGCCGCGCGCCGTAGCGTTTATATCAAAGTCAAGCGTTCCTTAGCTGTGCCGCTTTTAGCCGGTTTCGACGCCGCCGACACCGATCAAACCTGTCCGGTGCGCTTTGCCACCACGCAGCCCACGCAAGCACTGACGATGCTCAACTCGAAGTTTTTGGGCGAACAAGCGCAGATTTTGGCCGATTCGCTCAAAGCAGAGGTTGGGGACGATTTGAAAGCGCAAGTCAAACTGGGATTAACGCGCGTCACACAGCGCCAGCCCAGCGAAAAAGAACTCGCGCGCGGATTGAATTTAATGCGCGACTTACAACAAAAAGAAGGCCTGAGCGAAGCCGCCGCACGCCGCGCGTTTGCGCTGGTGCTGTTGAACTTGAACGAATTTTTGTATTTGGACTAAAGGAATAGAACACGGAGCCTTCGGCTTCACGGAAATGGCACGGATTTTTACGGATTTTCAATACAGAGTTTGTTTTGATTATTTCTTAAAACCGTGTTTATCTGTGGCGTTTCTGTGAAGCCGAAGGCTCCGTGTTCTATTCAAAATTGGAGTTTTATGAGCAAAGGTGAATTTTGTGGGCGCACACGGCGCGAGTTTTTATGGCAGGCGGGCGGCGGCTTCATGGGTCTGGCGCTCTCGCAGATGCTGGATGGCGATTTTCTGTCGAAACAGGCGCTCGCCGCCGATGGCGTGACGCCTTATCAAAACCCGCTGGCGCCGAAAAAACCGCATCACACGGCAAAAGCCAAAAGCGTCATTTTTCTGTATATGTATGGCGGGCCAAGCCAGATTGACACCTTCGACTACAAGCCGGCCATGAAAGGCATGGACGGCAAAACCGTCGCAGTGGATACTTTTGGGCGCGGCGGCAAAAAGAAAGGCGGACGCATCGTCGAAACACCGTTTTCGTTCAAGCAATACGGCCAATCCGGTCAATGGGTGTCGGAGATTTTCCCCAATTTAGCAAATCATGTAGATGACATCGCTTTTCTCAAATCCATGACCGCCGATTCACCGATTCACGGCTCGGCCATGCTGCAAATGAATACCGGAAAAATTCTCAGCGGCAATCCGTGTTTGGGTTCTTGGGTCAACTACGGGTTGGGCACCGAAAACGAAAACCTGCCCGGCTTTGTGGTTATGCTCGACCCGCGCGGCGGCCCCATTTCCGGCCCGCGCAACTGGACAAGCGGCTATATGCCCGCCAGTTATCAAGCGACGGTTATTAATGCCGGTGATTCGCCGATTCTCGACTTGAAACGCCCCGACGAATACAGCGAAAACGCCCAGCGCGCCATGTTGGACACGTTGCAGGATTACAACAACGAGCATCACGCTTTGCACGGCGATAACACCAACTTAGCGGCGCGCATCGCCAGCTATGAACTCGCTTACAAAATGCAGCGCCACGCGCCCGAAGCCACCGATTTGCGCAGCGAAAGTGACGCCATCAAGGAAATGTATGGACTCAACGACAAAACCACTTCGCCCTTTGGTCGCCAATGCTTAATGGCGCGACGCCTTGTCGAACGTGGCGTGCGTTTCGTGCAGATTTATTCGGGCGGCGGGCACAATGCCACGACTTGGGACGCGCACGACGACATCGGCAAAAACCACCGCTTGCACGCCGGGGAAACCGACAAGCCGATGGCTGCGCTGATTCAAGACCTCAAGCAACGCGGCCTGCTCGATTCGACTTTAATCGTGTGGGGCGGCGAGTTTGGCCGCCAGCCAACAGCGGAATATGCCGTTGGCAGCGGGCGCGACCACAATTCTTATGGCTTCACAATGTGGATGGCCGGCGGCGGCATCAAAGGCGGCCAAAGCATCGGCACAACCGACGAACTGGGCAGCCGCGCCGTTGATGACCCTTATAAAGTGAAGCATCTGCACGCCACCATTCTCAACCAATTGGGCGAAGACCCAAACCGCCTGACGTATTTCTACGGCGGCCTCGATCAAAAACTCGTCGGCGTCGAGGGCGCCGAACCGATTCAGAAATTGATTGCGTGAGATGTAAGCGGCCTGATGTAAATGAAGAGATGGCATTGTATCGCTCTCGTGGTGGGGCTGCTTTTGACGGGCATAGCAGCCTCTAAAATTAACACGTTCGTTTATGACGCCACTCATTTACACGCTCGGCCAGACAATTTGGATTTGGCCTTCGATGTCTCGCCACGCGGCGATCAAATCGTTTTCACAGGTGCCGGAAGCGGTAAAAGCGATTTGTATTTCCTGAACTTGAAAACGTCACGTGTTACGGAACTCACCGATACGCCGGTTTATGAAGGTCATCCGGCTTTTTCTCCTGATGGCCGTTTTATCGCTTATGTGGCGGGCGTCCCCGAAAAGGGAGAGGATTGCGCTGACCACCTGTATATTCGCTCTCTCGATGGAAAAACCGTTAAACAGTTGACCACCGGAAACCTAAATGATTCACAGCCGGCATTCTCTCCTGATGGCAATGAGATAGTTTTCCTGCGCGCCAACCAATACATCACGGGAGGTATGGTAGCGTGGGGGCAGTGGTGGAATCCACAAATTTTTACGATTCATCGTGATGGCACTCAACTACGCCAAATTACCGATTCAAAACAACTCTATCAAACGCCGCAACTCACATCGCTAAGGAAACGCACCCTTCCGTCGCCTTACGGATTTAATGAGATTGAGGGATATGATATAGGTTCGCCTCAATTCTCTCCTGACGGTAAAACTCTCGTTTTCGATTTCGGAGATACACGATATGGGCACAGATATGACATTGCATCAATTGACCTCACCAAAAACACAGACAATTGGTCACAGGGAATTCAGTTATTAACCCAAGATGGGCATAGTGCATTGCCGACGATTTCGCCAGACGAGAAAAAGATCGTATTCATTTCAGAAACCCAAATGCCGGGTTCGGGAAGGTATGGTTCGCTTTCCTCATTAAGCCTAATGAAACCTGATGGCACTGCAAGAAAAACTGTTTTGCCGAAGGGAAAAGGTAGTTCTTCAAAAACCGATGTTCTCTGGACACACACGCGGCCTAAATTTACTCCAGACGGTAAATTAACATACTTTCTCATTGAGGGAGAAGGCTTTTATAGATTAAATGCAGCCAACAAGAATTTAGAAAAAATAGCAGATGGAACACTTTTTACTAATACTTTGTCGTGGAAACCGCCTCAAAAGAAGTAAAATCGAAAAGCGATATTGGCAACTTACGAGTCAGCTAAAATATCAAAAGAACAACCGCTAATTCGCGATGAAATTCCTTGCTACCTTACTTACTCTGCTTTTGCTATCTCGCATTTCGTTTGCCGAGCCAGTGAAATTCAGCCGCGATGTATTGCCGATTCTGTCCGACACTTGTTTTTCGTGTCATGGGCCGGATGCACGTGCGCGAAAGGCCGATTTGCGCCTTGACCACAAAGACAGCGCAATGGGCGTCATAAAACCCGGTAAAAGCACCGAGAGCGAACTGATAAAACGCATTACTTCGCATGATGCAGATGAAGTAATGCCGCCGGTCAAATCGAATCGCCAACTGACGGCGCCGCAAATCGAAACGCTTAAAAATTGGATAAACGAAGGCGCGGTTTGGGGCAAACATTGGGCCTTTGAAGCGCCGCAAAAAGCCGCGCTACCAGCGAACAAAAACAAAACGTGGCCGAAAAACCCGATTGATAATTTCATTTTAGAACGGCTCGAAAAGGCCGGGCTAAAACCTTCACCCCAAGCGCCGCGTGAAACCTTAATTCGCCGCGTGACTCTCGATTTAACCGGCCTACCACCGACACCCGAAGAAACCGATAATTTCCTTGCCGATAAAGTGCCGGATGCCTACGAAAAAGTTGTTGACCACCTTTTGGCAAGCCCGCGTTTTGGCGAGCGCATGGTGTGGGACTGGCTGGATGCCGCGCGCTATGCGGATACCAATGGCTTTCAAGGCGACCCAACGCGCCCGATGTTTTACTGGCGCGATTGGGCCGTTAATGCCCTCAACGAAAACAAGCCGTTCGACCAGTGGACACTGGAACAAATCGCGGGTGATTTACTGCCCAATCCTACGCAATCTCAGCTAATCGCGACGGGTTTTAATCGCAATCACATGATTAACGGCGAAGGTGGGCGCATCGCCGAAGAATCACGCGTGGATTATGTCAATGACCGCGCCGAAACGACTGGAACAGTGTGGATGGGCCTGACGGTTGGCTGCGCGCGCTGTCACGACCACAAATTCGACCCTATTTCGCAAAAAGATTACTACTCGCTTTACGCCTATTATAATTCCGTTGACGAAAGCGGCGCCAACGATGCAGGTGGCCTTGCCAATCCTCTGCTTTCACTCGCCACCGACGAGCAAAACCAGAAACTCGCCGCCTTGCGCAATAGTGAAAATGAAGCCAACAAAGCCCGCGCCGCGCTCGAAAAAACCGTGCGCGAACAGCAAAGCGATTGGGAAAAAACTTTGCGCGATGCCGAGGGCAAATTTGCCGCTCCCGCATGGCAGAATTTAGTGCCGCAAACCGTGCAAAGCGCGGGCGGCAGCGAATTAAAAACGTTGGATGACAGCAGCGTTTTAGCAAGTGGAAACAGCCCAGACAAAGACGATTACACCCTTTCTTTTAAGGCACCAACAGGCATTCTAAGCGGCCTCAAAATCGAAGCCTTGCCCGATGATTCTTTTGTCAACAAAGGGCCGGGCCGCGCCGATAACGGCAACTTTGTCTTGAACGAAATCGAAGTGACGGCGGGCGACAAGAAAATCAATTTAGATGCGCTGTTTGCCGATTTCGAGCAGCAAGGCTGGGCTGTCGGCGGCGCGACGGATGGAAAACTCGATTCCGGCTGGGCCGTAATGCCGACTTTTGGCAAACCACTTAGCGCTGTTTTCCTGCTGCGCGCGCCGCTTGAAAATCAAGAGTTCACTGTTAAATTGCGCTTTCAATTTGGCAGGCAGCACACGCTGGGCCATTTTCGTTTGTCGGCAACCACAGCGCCCGCTGCACTTTTGCGGCCTTTGCCAAACGAGATTCGCGGTCTTTTAGAAAAGCCCGTTGCCCAACGCAACGATGCTGAAAACAAAAAACTCTTTGAATTCGCGCGCGATAGTGACGCCAAGTATTTGGCGTCGAAATCCAATGCCGACAACGCGAAAACAACGCGCGAAAACTTTGAAAAATCTCTGCCGCGCACCATGATTATGCGCGACCGCGCCACGCCGCGCGACAGTTTCATTTTGGTGCGCGGTCAATACGATAAATACGGTGAAAAAGTGGCGCCCGATGTGCCTTCGACTTTGCCACACTTGCCCGTCGATGCGCCACAAAATCGCTTGGCGTTAGCGCGCTGGCTGGTGTCAAAAGAAAATCCGCTCACGGCGCGCGTGACGGTCAATCGCTTTTGGCAAACGATCTTCGGCGTCGGTTTGGTAAAAACGAGTGAAGATTTCGGCGTGCAGGGCGAGCGTCCTTCGCATCCCGATTTGCTCGATTGGTTAGCCGTTGATTTTCAGGAAAACGGCTGGGATATAAAACACCTCATTCGCCAGATGGTGACGAGTGCAACCTACCGTCAGTCATCAAAAATCGCGCCCGGTTTGGCCGAACGCGACCCTGAAAATCGTTTATTGGCGCGCGGGCCGCGTTATCGCCTGCCGTCGTGGATGATTCGTGACGCGGCCCTTTACGCGAGCGGTTTATTAGTCGAAAAACGCGGCAGCGCGCCGGTCAAAGGCTATCAGCCGCCGGGCGTGTGGGAAGACGCCACCTTTGGCACGATTAGTTATCAGCAAGACCACAGCGAAGCGCTTTACCGGCGCAGTTTGTATCAATTCTGGCGGCGCATTGTCGGCCCGACGGTGTTTTTCGATGTGTCCAGCCGCCAAAATTGCACCGTGCGCGCCGGACGCACCAACACGCCGCTGCATTCGCTAATAACGTTCAACGACATCACTTATGTCGAAGCCGCGCGCGCTTTAGCGCAGCGCGCGATGCAACAAAGCGAAACGCCCAAAGCGCGTCTGGACGCAATTTATCGATTGCTTTTAGCGCGCAAGCCGGGTGCAAACGAGCAACGCATTTTGCTTTCGACACTCGAAACCTTGCGCGCCGATTTCACGAAAAACCCCGAAGCCGCCAAAAAACTAATTTCCACCGGCGAAGCGCCACGCGATGAAAAACTCGATGCCATCGAACACGCCGCGTGGACAGCCTTGTGCAACATGATTATGAACCTGGATGAAACGCTGTCGAAAGAATGAAAAAGAAGTGGCTTTTACTCTTAGTGCTGCCGCTTGTCTTACTGGGCGTTTTGCGCTGGCAGATGCGACTGAAAGCCACACATCAAGTGGTGGCGGTAGTCAATGGCGTCAGCGATGCCTATCGTGATTATAATGACGACCTTTATCATTTTCAGATGATGACAGAGATGGGAATTGATTACGATTTCATCAAAAGCTGTATGGCGCGTGGCGCAGATTTGAATTTGTTACCAGATCGCGGGGCGGATGTATTTAAGCGCGTCTTCGTTTTACACGATTTCGACGTAATTAAATTGCTTGAAACTACGGGCGCACATCCAGATTTAGATACACAACTGTTTTTAGCGGCTTATAAAAGAGAGCCTTCAACTTTCACAGAATTATTACGAAAAGGCGCCAATCCCAATGCGCGCGACTTTTTGGGCACGCCTGTTTCTTTTTATACATTAAGCGGTATTTCTAAAGAGCCTCGCGCCATGTTGGACGAGTTGATAAAAGCAGGATTAGATATTAACGCTCAAGCGGAGCGTGACAGAAATAACACCTTACTTCTGAGCGCCATCATCTATACAGACCCCAAGACCATTGATATTCTACTGTCTCATCACGCCAATGTTTTTATCAAAAACGTGCAAAATGATAACGCTATCACAGCTATACAAGGTCGCTCGTATGAGTTAGGTGCTACGCCGCTGCGTCACTTATATGCAGAAGCGCATCGTCAAAAGTTGGCTTTGTTACAGTCAAAGGCAAAGGTAATACCATGAATCCACTCATCGAAGCCCAGCGCCATCTCACGCGCCGCGAATTTTTTGGCAAAAGCGCGTGCGGCTTAGGCACGGCGGCGCTGGCACTGCTTTTGAAAAAAGAGGGCTTCGCCGCCACGCCATCAGCAACGAAACCGGCTTTGCAGCGAATCGGCGGCTTGCCGGGTTTGCCGCATTTTGCGCCCAAGGCCAAACGCGTCATTTATATGTTCATGGATGGCGCGCCCACGCACGTTGATTTGTTCGATTGGAAGCCGAAAATCAAAGAAATGCACGGCCAGCCAGTGCCCGAAGAATACATCAGCGGCAAGCGATTCAGCACCATGACCGGCTCGCCCAAAGGCAAGCTCATGCTGGCGCCGATGGAGCCGTTTTCGCAGCGAGGGCAAAGCGGCGCGTGGGTTAGCGACCTTTTGCCGTTCACGGCGCAAATCGCCGACGAATTGTGTTTTGTGAAAAGCATGAACACCGGCGCGGTCAATCATTCACCGGCGATTTCCTATTTTTTGTCCGGCGCCGAAATGCCCGGACGCCCGACGATAGGCGCGTGGCTTAGTTATGGTTTGGGCAGCGAAAGCGATAATTTGCCCGCCTTTGTGGTGATGACTTCTTTAACCAAAGGCACCAGTTGCGGTCAGATTTTTTACGATTATTATTGGACAAGCGGCTTTTTGCCTTCTAAGTTTCAAGGCGTCAAGTTTCGCGGCGGCGATCCGGTTTTGTATTTAAACAATCCCGACGGCCTGAGCCGCGAAATGCGCCGCACACAGTTGGACGCTTTGGCCGAACTTAACGAAATCAAGCGAAACGATTTCGCCGACCCGGAAATTGCCACGCGCATTTCGCAATACGAAATGGCTTACAAGATGCAAGCCAGCGTGCCGGAATTGACCGATTTTTCCGATGAATCACCGGCAGTTTTGGAAATGTATGGCCCAAACGTCAAAACGCCCGGCCACTATGCTTACAATTGCCTGATGGCGCGCCGTTTAATCGAGCGCGGTTCGCGTTTTGTGCAAGTCATGCACGCCGGTTGGGATCAGCATAATTCGCTGACAACCGAACTTTACGCGCAATGCAAAGACACCGATCAGCCTTCGGCGGCTTTGGTCAAAGATTTAAAACAACGCGGCCTTTTGGATGAAACACTCGTGGTTTGGGGCGGCGAATTTGGCCGCACGCCGTTTATTCAAGGCGACATCAACGAAAAACTGCGCTGGGGCCGCGATCATCATCCGTATGCCTTTACGCTGTGGATGGCCGGTGGCGGCGTCAAACCGGGCATTTCTTACGGTGAAACCGACGATTTAGGCATGAACGTCATCAAAAACCCGGTTCACGTCCACGATTTCCAAGCGACAATGCTGCATTTGATGGGTCTTGACCACGAAAAACTCACCTACAAATTCCAAGGCCGCGACTTTCGCTTAACCGATGTTGAAGGAGAAGTGGTGAAGGATATTCTGGTGTGATTGCCATGTATTTTAGGAGCCAAATTACGAAAGAGAACAAAGCTGATCTTTATCTCAGCTTAGCTTGCTACCTTCTTAGCTTTGTTGCCGGTATCTTCATTTTAGGTTTCGTCCTTATTCTATTGGGATCAATGGCCTATCTGTTGAGCGACTCACGTCGCGTTAAGCAAGCAGCCCTGTTTACCATGCTTGGCGCTTTGTCAGGTATTGGATTATCGCTGCTTCTATTCCCAATGTTACGAGCTTAGAGATTTCTAAAACACGAGCGATTGACTTATAAATTTCAGGGCCGCAATTTTCGCCTCACCGATGTCGAAGGCAAAGTCGTGAAAGATATTTTGGCGTGAATCGAATCGCCGTGTGCATAACATCGTTGCTCACGCGCTGGGCAGAGGTCTGAGTTCTTTGCAGCCTTTTTCATTACTGCTTATATAATTGGCTTTGCGCGCTGATGGCGGCGGCCTCACCCTTTACTACGCCACGAAAAGCGGCTTTTTTCACGTTTTCCGGCGCTCGTTTTGCGAGTTTCAATATCGCTGCCGGATCGAGTCGGGCGACATTGCCTCCCATAACTTGCGCTAAGGCTTCGCGCGCCGCCGCTAATCGCTGGGGTCGCGTCAGCCCACGCGCTGTTTTCACGCGCTGATTCGCCCATTGATAAGCCAAATCATAGGCTTGCTGCCCCAAGTCGCGAGGAGTGTTTGCTGATTGCGAAACAACGTTGCCGGAGCGCGGTAAAGGTTGCTCTTCCTCGGACATAAACACCCCGACTGCCGCGACAGACGAAATCAACAAAAGCACCAAGATCGAGCCGAATTTACTGGCGGTGCTTTCCAACGCATAGCCAGACTTTGTGCCGCCAAGTTGCGCGATAAACCCGTCAGTGCTGGGACGAGGCATTGGCTCCTCGGCCCAAGGATCGCGTCTGTGCTGTGCATTATTAGGCCGCGCCGCAGGAGAATTGGGTGTCGCGTGCCCAGCACGCGAAGCGGCATTCGGCTGATAATCAACGGCTTTCTTAGCTGTGCCCGTTATAGACTTTTGACTTTGCTGCAATATATTCGGATGCCGCAGTTTTTGGAGTTCGCTCGCTAAATCCTCGTAACGTCTTACCAAGTCGTTGCATTCGCGCCCTATTTCTTCGCTGAAATGGGCCGGTAAACGCGCCGCGTAATCGGGCAAGTCATCCGCGATTTTCTGGCACAGTCCAGCTAACTTTTGCGGACGCGTCATCCAGCGGTGAGGCGATTCTTCCAAGGCTGCCGGAAAATAGGCCTCGTTGAGCATCGCTTGGACTTCGTCCGCGCTTTGCAGCAACATTCGATAGCATCGTCCTCCCACAGCATCATAGGAAGGCGGTGCGGGCAAACCACGCGACAGGCTACGATTCAATTCTGTGGCGATGGCTAATATTTCTTGAGGCCGCGCCACACGCGTTGCTTCGGAGTGCAGAACAATGTCGAATACACAGGAGCGCGGCAGTGTGGCATTCGGCCACCACGTCGCGAAGGAGCGTGCGCTGGCCCCGTCACTTTTAATTGAGGATAGCAACGCAGCGCGGTTTGCTTGTGTCGCGGGCCATAGGCCGTTTTGGAAAGACCGCGAAGTTGGTGGTGTGCTTGCGGCGGCGCGGCTCTTAGTAATTGTGATGTCAAAAGGCTCGCGAAGGCCCGCAGAGTAGCGCGCGCGCAGTTGCTCTATGCCGACTAATTCCAATGCTCGCAGCGGATTGCCGCCTAATTTTTGCAAGCCGCTCTCCATCAGCGCCAAGCTGAAATATTCGTAGGCGATGCGCTGTCCCGGTTGCGATGGCGCGTGTAAAACCTGCATGACAACCCAATGCGCGGACTGACGCGCTTTCCAGAATAGCACGATGGGTAGCCCATCTGGAACTTCCTCTATGCCAAGGGAATGATGAAACTCGCGACAAAGAGCACCGACTTCTTCCTCCAGCGCTGCGCTAATAGATGCCGAAGCCGTCGTTTTGTATTCGCCGCGCAGTCCCTGTCCGCTGGAGAAGACGACCCACGATATGCAAATCACATTTTCATTCTTTGGATTTGCAGCGTTTACGAACTTCTCTTGATGCGTCATTGAACGGGATTTGCGGAGCGCTGATTGGCTTGCTCTTCTAACTCCAACATAGCCTTAATCTGGCGGCGCCTTTCGGGTGACGGGCCAAACACAAAACTTTTCAAGTCCCAGAAAAGCGTCACGTTCCAGCGCATTGCTTTGGAAGTTATCCAAAGCAATGGGGAAGCGCAGCCGCTGGGCATAATAGGCGGCGGCGGCGGCGCAATTTGGAAGGGCTGCGTATAATCGGGCTGTCCATTTCTGCCGCGCACAGGCTGCGAATAAGTGATCGCTGAAGTCAACCATGTCGAGAATTCAATGCACGCTGGCCCGGATTTACTGTTAAGACGGCGCCAAGTGGCCTCAATCTGATCGTAACCAAAGTCGGCAAAGCGAGCGAAAAGCTGCTCCGAATCTAAGGTGCCTGGTGCTTGGTGGGCGTATTCATCCACTTTGGTCAACACCAAAGCCACAGGCACAACGCGGTTTTTGCCGTTACGCTCTAAAACCAGTTGTAGAACCGTTTTATAACGGTTCATAACTTCCATCCAGTCATCGTCCCGCTGCCCGCGCCTGGCGTGTGACATATCGGCGACCAGCACAATGCCATCCGATTCGGCGGCGCGGCGCCAGAATTCCTCGACATCCTTGGGATCAGGCGCTGTATCAATGAGCGCCCCGCCGGGATAATCCAGCAAGTTGAAACGCGCCACGCATTCGTTTTCTAACCATAACTCGAAAGGCAAATCCTGACACGAAACTGTGCCCGGCGGCAGGTGGTTATGTGTATACAAATCTACAGCGACCTTGCGCAGATCACCGCCCAATATCGCTTCCTCTTGAGTGGCGCTACCGCTACTCTCCGCGTTGGTGTTTGCCTCAACTGCCACCGCCGGCATGATGCGCAGTGGCCCCAAGTCTTGCGTATACCATTCGTAGAACGCCCCAGCCATCATCGTAGTCTTGCCCGATTCCCTTCCGCCAATCACGGTCAGAGTAAGACTCATCGGCACAGCACCGGCGATGCCTGTTGTGTGATGCTGGGCCTGCAAACGCATCAGGCGGCTGTCGGCGCCCCATGCCCATAACATAATGCCAAGAGTCGCCAAGACGCTGCACGGGCCAACAATGCCAAGCACCTTTATCACCGCAGACAAGTGATAAATCATCTCCATGCCGTGATAAAACCAGTAGTAAATCAGGCTGACTGTCAGTGCCTGCACCAGCAATTTCGCTATAGTTTTGCGGCTGTTATTGTCCAGTAATCCTTCACGACGCACCGCAATGTAGCGCGCTGCTAAGAGTCCGATGGCGGCACAGCAAAACATGAGCAGACTACGGTAGCGCAAATAATCAATAAAGCTTTCGGGATTATACGGTGGCACTTGCAATTCCCGCATCAACGCCACACCCAGTCCGTAGAGCAAACCTGTGCAAAGCCCGACAACGAGCCAGTCACGAAACGCTTCAGCAGCATCATGCCATTGCCCAAAGGCCTTGGGAAACAGCGTGCGCGGCAATCCTGTTCCCACTGTCGCGGCCAATATCGTCGCGCCGATGGCACACGAAAGAAAGTAGAAATTCCTGTTATATGGTCTTAACTGCGGGGGCAGCCACACAATGAGAGACAGCAAGCCCACAATAAGCGCCCATTTCGCCAGACTGCTGACACGCAGACGAACGAGCGGATCCAAAGCCGGACTACGGACGGGCCGCCTGCCGGACAAAGATTCAGGGTTATTGAAAGTTGATTGGTCGACAGGAGTTTCGTCCGGCGCACCGCCAGTTTGCTCCATCGCACCGTATGTAGTTGACACTGAGAACCTCTCTGTAACAACACTTTACGACAATTAGACAACCTGCTACACCCCCCCAGTGGAGGCACTCGCATCGGGTAGCAAAAAAGAAGCCATCTGGCGCTTGGCCGCCCCTTCTAAATAAACCTGACGACGCGGAAGGCCACATCCGCATCCAGATGCGTGCGCGGCTCCCACGAGTCAAACGTTTGAAACGAAAGCCGTTCTTCTTATGTTCTCTCGTCTTGCATTTGTCCTTGTTTCCACTGCTGATTATCGGCGCCACAAACCGTAGACAAAATCAGACACAAGGTAGCCGTGAACGCAAAGCGCATCGTTTTCCTTAAACCAAACAAATTTGAGCGGACACAAATTCAGCAGAAACTGAAAGTCTATCTTTGAATAAAGTGATTTTGGCAAAAACGGCTTTCGGCGCAAACTCTTAGACCACGATTCAACGCGGCAATTCGTGCGGAACGCGCAACGAATGAACTTAAATTTCTACCACGCGTAACCTTCGGGCGAAGGTTTGAAGCCGGGGAAAATTTCGTCGAGTTTTTTGCGCGTCTCGTCGGTGATTTCAATTTCCAAAGCGCGCAGTGAGCCGTCCAATTGCTCCACTGTGCGCGGCCCGATGATCGGCGCTGTCACGGCCTTGTTGGACAGCAGCCACGCCAACGCCACGTCCGCCGGATGTTCGCCCATTTCTTTGCACAAAGCTTCCCACGGTTCGAGTTTGGCGCGATTGTCTTCGATTTGCTTGTCCATGCCAGCGCGACGGCCTTCAGCGGGTTTATCCAAAATACCGCCGAGCAAACCGCCGCCCAAAGGACTCCAAGGAATGATGCCGACGCCATAGGCTTCGCAGGCCGGAATCAAATCGCGTTCGATGGTGCGCGCATTGAGGTTATACAAGCTTTGTTCGGAAACAAGGCCCAAAAAATTGCGACTTTTAGCGATTTCATTGGCCCGCGCGATGTGCCATCCGGCGAAATTCGACGAGCCGATATACAGCACTTTGCCTTGTTGCACCAGCAGTTCCATCGCCTGCCAGATTTCTTCCCACGGCGCTTCACGCCAAACGTGGTGCATTTGATACAAGTCAATGTAATCGGTCTGCAAGCGGCGCAGCGATTCGTCACAGGCGCGGCGAATATGCAGCGCCGAAAGACGAGACGTGTTCGGCCATTCGCCCATGTCGCCATAGACTTTTGTAGCTAAAACTACTTTCTCGCGGCGCCCGCCGCCTTGTGCAAAGTAGCGCCCGATAATTTGCTCGGTGATGCCTTCGCCTTTTTTTCCACCGTAAACGTTGGCGCTGTCCCAAAAATTGATGCCGTGTTCCAGTGATTTGTCCATGATGGCGAACGAATCTTCTTCGGTGGTCTGCGGGCCAAAATTCATGGTGCCGAGGCACAAGCGGCTGACTTTCAAGCCGGTGCGTCCTAAATTGGTGTATTGCATTTGATGGTTCCTTTTTGCTTGTTTTAAGCGGGTAAATCGTTTTTTAACGCGTCGTAAACATGGCGCGGCACATCGGGCGAGACGGTAGATTTTTCAACGGCATCGCAAACTTCAGCTACCTGTTTTTCGCTGTTTAAACCAACGACCAAAGAGGATGTGCTTAATCTCATCGCGTTGCGGATGGTTGTGCAAGACGCGCTCCATTGCCCAGTGCGCCGGGTGTGCGCTCCGAAAAACGCATCGGGCCAAAACAAAGCGGGCTAAGATAAAGGTCGGTGCGACCATAACGTCGTAATTCCATGAAATTCCTCAAGAAACTTTTGTCGGTTCGACAGCAAGCCACTGTGGGCGCGCCGCTTCAATTGTATCTTCATAAGCGTGCGCGGCGCCCGACAAAATATCGGCCACAGGCACGTTTTTGTTGGTCTGCGACGCCTCAAGACAAGCATAAATGACTGCCAACGCCTCCAAAGCGCGTTCGCCGCTGCTAAGGGGCGCTTTGCCTTGCGCGATAAGCTGATGCAACTCCAAAAACGAGTGCGCCATCGCATCAGCGGGCAAATTTTCATCGTGATATTTTGCTGTGATTTCGTCCAACTTTTGCGCGGTCTCACCTTGTTTTTGCAGCGTGCCGCCGGATAAGTCGGCCACGCCTCGCGTGCCATACAAGCGCACGCCGCCAAAGCCGCTGCCCTGTCCCGCCGAGGCCACTAAAAAGTGACCGAGCGCGCCATTTTCAAAGCGTAGCGCCGTCATGGAGCAATCTTCGGTGTCCACTGCGAAGGCGCCGTGTTTTTCATCGCGGCGCTGCGGCTCGAAAGTGCGGGCAAATCCGCAGGCGCTTTCGACAGAACCAAGGGCTTCCAAAAACCAATGTGTGCGATGCACGCCATGATCGAGAAACCAACCAGCGCCGGCCAAGCCTTTAATATGGCGCCACGGCGTATTCATAAAAAATCCACCGTCCAAAGTCGTGACGGCGTAATCAAGCAGCATCGTGGGTGCGCCGATTAATTCACCGCTACGCAAAGCGTCAATCAAAGCGCGCGTGCCGCGTCCTAACACCGAAGGCTCCGAAACAACCAGCGCTTTATTTTTCATTGCCGCGTAAGCGATGATGCGCCGTCCATCGGCAATGGTAATGGCAATTGGCTTTTGCACTTGCAGATGCAACCCGGCATCCAAGCAATCCTTGGCGATTGACCAATGCAAATGATGCGGCACCAAAAGCGCCGCCGCATCCAGCGGCACCTTGTTCAGCATCTCGCGATAATCGCTGAAGGTTGCGGGACGGTGCCCTAATTTTTCTGCGGCGGCATTCGCCAGCGCTTCGCAGGCCGCAGGACGCGGATCGGCCATAGCCACCAATTCAAAAAGCGGTTCGCTCGATAACGCTTTGGCTTTGGCGTGTTCGTTGAGCGCCGCGATTCCATTTAAATGCCAACCGGCAATTTGCCCGGTGCCGATGAATGCTAATTTCAAACTCATAATATTCACTTTATTTCACCAAGAGATTTTGTTGCGGCTTGCTCAATCAGAATCGGGCAGACGCTTCTTCCGATTGCAAAAGGCGCTTTCATTTCGCTTCTCGCTTCTCCATCCGAAAGAGTTGGCGCGCTCGCTCAGACAGGCTTTCATAAGTGGCAGCCGCAATTTCGATAGGCGGATAATTGGTTTTTAGCCAAGGGCGCGAATAAATCAGCGCCAGATTCGGGCGGGCTTCCTGCGAACGATTGGGCGTGCCGCGATGCCACATTCGCATATCGCGCAGGAGAAGCGAACCGGCAGGCATCAAACAAGGTTCCGAATGCATGGTTTTCGATAATTCCTGCATATCAAGACCGCCCGGCATCAAATGCGTGCCGCCGGGCCAGACTTCCATCGGGCCATTGTCGGCGCGATGATCAACCAACGGGATATTCAAAACCACACTGTAAGCGGGAAGCGACAGCGGTGTTTCGGGAAAGAGCAAGCCAATATCGGCGTGAATTTTTTGATAATCGGAGCCGGGAAGCGCCGTGTCGGAAGCGAAATAGTGGCACACACAATCCGGCCCGACGAGTTGCTCAATGAGTGCCAAAACCAGCGGATTTTCGATGACTGCTGCATCATTAAAGGGCGCGCGAAAAGGCAAGTGCATCTGAAAGCGATTCGCGCCGCGATTCGATTCGTTGGCGGCCCGATGCTCGTCAAACACGCGTAGAAACTCCGTTTTGAGTTGGCAAAGCAAGTCCGGCGCTAAAACATTTTCAAACAAAACAAAGCCGTTCATCTTGACCGCTTGAAGGGCAAGGCGAAAGGTTTCGGGTTGGAGCTTTTGGCTTTCTAATTCTTGGGGCGAAAGTATCATGGTGCGCTGGCTCAATTTCCTTCTCGTCGCTGATGCGGACAACAATACTACCTTACTCAACATACCCTGTTGATTCAAACGCCCCAGAAGCCCCACGCGCCGCACTCCCGTTTTGTTGCATAATTCTCTTTGATGAACCGCTTTCGCCTCACCAAACGCCGCGCGGGAATAGCCGCACTTGTGCTTATTCCACCGTAACCAGCAGATAAATGAATACATGTTCAGCGTGCTGTCTTCCGATGCGAAACCCTTCTTGCTTTGCTTTGAACCCGCCACCCCAAATAACATTTTCGTTTGGGACGCAGCAACAGGCAAACTCCTACGCGAAATCAAAGTAGGAGTGCCAATTTCAGACATTGCTTTGTCGCCCGACAATCGCACTTTAGCGGTTAGCACAGATAAAGCGGTCAAACTCTACAGAATGCGCTGAGATTTCTCGAAATTCGTCGCGGATTTCCAAAAAGCTGCCTAAAAAGCCATCGCAGATGCCTCTGACGGCTCTTCACTTGGCCCCGACTGCTATACGGATAGGCCTGACTGCCATACGGATGCCCTCGCGCACTATACGGATGCCCCTGCGTCCTATACGGATGCCCTCGCGTGCTATACGGATGCCTCCAACTGCTTTACGGATGCCTCCAAGTCCCATACAGATGGCCCCAACTGTCATACGGATGCCCACCCAAGCGATACGGATGCTCCCAACTACTTTACATATGCCTCCAACTGCCATACGGATGGGCACTTAGACGATACTTTCGGGCCGTCATACGATACAAGAGGGCATTTATATAGCGCTTAACAGGAAACGAGCTACACAGAACGATAGTGGGGGCGGGCCTC
>JANMKN010000347.1:0-13264 GCA_031372065.1 Abditibacteriaceae bacterium
TAATCCTTTTCTCCTGTCCAAAATAGCTCCCGATGAGATTTCGCCGCAGCGCAAGGAGCCTGTGATGAAGTTTTACAAGGAGTCTTAGGAGTCGTCAAATGTATTTTAGTAGATTCCAAACGTGTTTTAGTAGAGATAAGACGTGTTTTATTAGGTAAAAGACGTGCTTTATCTACTGAAATACATATTTTAATAGATTTCAAACGGATTTTTGTAGATGATAGACGTATTTTAGTAGATACAAGACGTATTTCAGTAGATAAATCACGTCTTTTATTGATTCAGAAACGTATCTTAGTAGATTTCAGAGGAGTTGAAACTGTTTCAATTGAAGCGAAGAGACTTATTCTCACGGCTCTGGCACGTCGCGCGTGATGTTCTTGCCGTCTTTGCGAAGCACAACCGAAATCGGCAAAGGCCAGCAGTCGTTTATAGATAAGTCAGCGTTGAAGGTCACATTTCGTGCTGTTGCGGGGATTTTCTGGCGACTACAATCAAAACTAAGGTAAAGGTTCTTGTCGCTTGTAAAATTCTTGCCGCCCCTAAAATTCGGAAATCCCATCTGTGCTGGACTTTTGTGGCAGAAAAATAAAGGGCAGGCTGGTATCACGTTTTAGCCAAGAATCCTTCCAAACGGCTACGATTTATCGTTCTGGGTTGTTATGCGTGGCGTAGAGCGTTACATT
Source organism: Abditibacteriaceae bacterium (assembly GCA_031372065.1). Classification (GTDB taxonomy): domain Bacteria; phylum Armatimonadota; class Abditibacteriia; order Abditibacteriales; family Abditibacteriaceae; genus DASWNL01. Next base: position 687 of record JANMKN010000347.1, read on the forward strand.
TGTTTGCGATGCCCGAAAAAATGAAAATCCTCTTTGTTGCTTCCGAATGTGCGCCGTTTGCCAAAACTGGCGGTTTGGCCGATGCCGTGGCCGGACTTGCCAAAGCGCTCGTAACTGACGGACACGATGTTCGCGTCATCATTCCGTTGTATTCGTCTGTTGACCGCATTCGCTACAAGCTGGAAAGCGATGGCTCGTCGTGCGCCCACATGGGCAAAGGCGAAGAACAATGGGTCGGCGTCCATAAGGCGTTGCTTGAGGGCATTGTTCCGGTTTGGTTTGTAGAATGTGACCGCTATTTTGGCCGTCCGGGTTACTATGATTTCGGCGGTCACGAATATGGCGACAATGGATTTCGTTTCGCCTTGTTTTGCAAAGCCGCGCTGCAAGTTTGCAAAGACCGCGATTGGATTCCCGATGTGGCCCACGTTCACGATTGGCCAGCGGCCTTGACTTCGGTTTATCTCAAAACATGGGATCGCATTTACTCACCGCTTTCGCAAACGGCCAGCGTGTTGACGATTCATAATGTCGGCTATCAAGGTGTTTATCACGGCTCGCTTTTTCCTTATATCGGCATCGGCAACGAACATTTTAACCCCAGCGGCATGGAAGATTTCGGTCAAGTGAATTTGCTGAAAGCGGGCGTTAATTACAGTGACGCCGTCACGACGGTTTCTCCGACTCATGCGCTTGAAATTCTCGACCCAATTGGCGGGCACGGCTTGGCGCCGTATCTCAACAACCGGCGCGCCGATTTGTTTGGCATTCTCAACGGCGCCGACTACGATCATTGGGACCCGGCGACGGACAAATTAATTCCCGCGAATTATTCGGCGGACGACTTAGCGGGCAAGGCCGAATGTAAACGCGAATTGCAAAAGCGATTCAATCTCCAAGTGCGCGACGATGTGCCGATTTTTGCCTGCGTGTCGCGTTTTGCGCACCAAAAAGGCTTGCATTTGCTGATGGATGCGCTGCCGCGCGCTATCAACACGATGAATATGCAATTCGTGGCACTGGGCAACGGCGATAATGACACCGAAAACTTTTTTCACTGGCTGACAGGCACACATACAGGCCGCGCCGGTGATTATATTGGCTACTCTAACGAATTGGCGCATCTCATCGAAGCGGGCAGCGATTTCTTTTTGATGCCTTCTCTTTATGAACCGTGCGGATTGAACCAGATTTACTCGCTGAAATACGCCACGCTGCCGGTTGTTCATGCCACCGGAGGCTTGGATGACACGGTGGAAAACTACGATGTCAACACCGGGAACGGCACTGGTTTCAAATTCTGGGCGCCCACTGGCGGCGCGCTTTACGATACCATCGGCTGGGCCAACGCTACATGGTGGGATCGTCCCGACCATATTGCCAAACTTCGCCAAAACGCGATGGCGCAGCATTTTTCGTGGGACGATACCGTGCCGCATTACGAAGCCGTTTATGAACACGCCATCAAAATTCGGCGCGGTGGTTGAAAAAATATCAAAAGGGACAGGCATGATGCCTGTCCCTTTTGCCATAGTTATTATGGTGATAATTTCTTGACGTATATATGGCAGTCTTAGATACTGCGTTGCAATTTCATGTCGTAAAAGTTGCTTGTAGTCAGTATGAATCAGCGCGCAACACACCCATTTAGGTTGTTGCCCTGCTTCTTCTGTGCTGGATACAAAAAGGAACGGAAAATGCGAGTGCCTAAACTGTTGACAGTTTTCATTGCTTTCGTCGTATCGATTGTGTTTTGCGCTACCTCGCCTGTAAGAGCTACTGTCGGAGATTTGGACACAAGTTTTAGCGATGACGGCAAGCAACTCGTGCGTTTTTCCAACGATAATTTTGCTCATGGGGCGACTTTGCAAAGCGATGGCAAAGTTTTGATGGTCGGCTCTGCGTTAAACGGTTCGGTTTACAATTGTGCGGTTTCTCGCTTGAATAGCGATGGCAGTCTCGATAGTAGTTTTGATGGCGATGGCAAGGCTTTTGTGCCCTTTGGTTTTGGGCGCTGTGTCGCCGTGCAAAGTGACGGCAAAATTGTAGTGGCTGGCTATGGAATTGGCGCCTCTAATTACGATTTCGCTGTAGCCCGCTTGAATTCCAACGGTAGTTTAGACCTTAGTTTCGATGGTGACGGCAAAGCCTTGATTCCGGCCGGCACCTCCAACGATATTGCCGTAGATTTGGTTCTCCAAGGGGACGGGAAAATTGTAGTCACCGGCTTTGGTTCTAACGGCACCAACGACGATTTCGCCGCCATTCGCTTAAATTCCAATGGCAGTTTAGACCTTAGTTTTGATGGTGACGGCAAAGTGCTGATACCGATTGGCGCGGGCACCGATCAGGCTTATGGTGTGGCATTGCAAAGCGACGGCAAAATTATCCTCTCTGGCGAATCGGTCACGAGCAACACCGCAAATTTTGCGGCGGTGCGCTTGAATTCCGATGGCAGCCTTGATAGCAGTTTCGACAGTGATGGCAAAGTCGTCGTGCCCGTTGGCAGCAGTGGCAATCAGGCTTATTCTGCTGCTGTGCAAAATGACGGCAAGATTATCCTCGCTGGAACAGGCATCAACATTTCAACGTGTTTTGCCGCCGTTCGTTTAAATTCCAACGGCAGTTTAGACTCCGGTTTCGATGGCGATGGCAAGGTTTTCATTCCTATCGGTAGCAGCACTGATCAAGCCTATAGCGTAGCGCTGCAAAGCAACGGCAAAATTGTCTTGGGTGGCGTGAGCAAAACCGGCACGAATAATGATTTTGCAGTGGTTCGCTTGAACTCTAATGGCAGCCCAGATAATAGTTTTAGCAGTGACGGAAAACTGACCGTTGACTTTGGCGGCGCCTCGGATTTTGCTTATCGCGTCTTGATTCAAAGCGATGGGCGCATTGTGCTGGCTGGCGAGGGCAGCGATCCAACTTCGGGCACTCAGCAATTTGCAGCAGCTCGCGTTTTAGGTGATAGCAATCAGGCGCCGATAGCTCAAAGCCAAAACGTCACCGGAAATGAAGATACGCTGCAAAATATCACGCTGATAGCGAGTGATGCCGATGGCGATGCTTTGCTGTATTCCGTGTTAAATGGCCCCGCACACGGCACATTAGGCGGCACGGCGCCCAACCTGACTTACACGCCCACTACCAATTTCAATGGCAGCGACAGTTTTACCTTTAAAGTCAACGATGGCTTAATGGATTCCAACACGGCCACGCTTTTCCTCACTGTGAACGCAGTCAACGATAATCCGGTGGTGCAAGATTCATTCGTTGTCACAATGGAAGAAACGGCGGTTGATTTCACTATCGAAGCCACTGATGTGGACGGCGATACTCTGACGTATTCGATTATCCAACCGGCACCTCAAGTCGGTTTTATCTCCGGCACCGGACCGAATTTTACATTCACGCCAACCACGAATTTTAATGGTCAATCTTATTTCGGATTCTCTCTTAGCGACGGAACAACCACAATTGCACAGAATGGTGTGATTACCGTCACGCCAGTCAACGATGCGCCGACGCTAACGCGCATCAATACAACCAATGGTTCCGTGCAAGGACGGCCAGTAACTTTGTCGAGGGAACAACTCTGGCTGCTTTCCGATGCCGCCGATATTGATAACGAAGCTAACACCTTGCAATTCCGTGTCGAGAGCATCGAAGCGGGCACGCTCACATCTAACGGGCAGCCTGTCGAAGTTGGTTCCCTCATCACCGATGCGGCGAATGTAACATGGACAGCGTCCGCTGATGCTTTGGGCGAAACCGCAGCGTTCACCGTGAAAGCGTGGGACGGTGCATTGGCTTCGGCAACCCCTGTGCCTGTCAAATTTGATGTCGCTTCGTCCAACAACGCGCCGCAAGCGCAGGCACAAAATGTCGCGCTCAACGAAGACGCGACGGCGAATATCACTTTGTCGGCGACAGATGCTGATGGCGATGCATTGACGTATTCGATTTTTATACAGCCTTCGCACGGCACTTTAATCGGCACTTTGCCCAACGTGACCTATACGCCGAACGCCAATTACAATGGCAGCGATAGTTTCTTCTTCACCGCCAACGATGGCAAAGCTGATTCGCAACCGGCCAAGGTCAGCATAACTGTCAATAGCATCAACGATGCGCCGACGATTACCTCAATTCAAGTGAGCGCAGGCAGCGAAGATTTGCCCATAGCTTTTCCGGCTCATGTTCTTATCGGAAAAACTGTGGCTGCCGATGTAGATAACGATCCGATTTATCTGAAAGTTGAATCGCTCGGCGCAGGAACATTACAAATTGGCAACGTCCCGGCGTTTGTCGGCCAGCCGATTTATCCGAACAACTATATTTATTGGACGCCGCCTGCCAACGCCAATGGCGAATTGACGGTTGCCACCTTGCACGCTTTCGATGGCTCGCTGTCATCGGCCAACGCAGTGCCTTGGAACGTGAATCTGACTCCGATAAATGACACGCCAACAGCGCAAAATTTAATTCTTACAACCAACGAAGACCAAGCAGTCAACGGCACTTTGTCGGGCAGCGATGTGGACAATGACGCGCTTTCTTTTCGCATTACAGTTCAGCCGCAGACAGGCACGGTTTCGGGCACGCTACCGAATTTCACTTACACGCCAAATGCCAACTATGCTGGCCCTGATAGCTTTCGTTTCGTCAGCAACGATGGTCAGCAGGATTCGGCAGAAGCAACTGTTGCACTTTCGCTAACTAATATCAACGATGCGCCGACACTCAGCGCGATTAACACACTCACGGGCGCGTTTGAAGACACGCCTTTCGATATTGCTTTTGCGACGTTGCAAAACGCCGCCAATGAAGCCGATATTGATAACGCCAGCCTCGCGTTTCGCATTGAAAGTGTGGAAGCCGGAACACTGACGAAAACCGGCGTTGCTGTTGTGGCGGGCACCATTTTCAATGCGGGCGAGACTCTGAAGTGGACGCCGCCCGCTGATGCCAATGGCACTGGTGTTGCGTTCACCATCAAGGCATGGGACGGCCAATTAACCTCATCAACAGCAGTGCCCGTTACCATTTCGGTAGAAGCTGTCAGCGATTCGCCCATCGCGCAATCGCAAAGCGTGAGCACCAACGAAGACACCGCCGCTGGCATAATCCTAAGCGCAACCGATGCCGATGGCGACGCTTTGACTTACGCTATCGTGTCGCAGCCTCAGCATGGAATTTTGTCCGGCACCGCGCCGAACCTGACTTACACGCCAGCTGCGAATTATAGCGGCAGCGATAGTTTCACTTTCACAGCGAGCGGCGGCGCGATTGAATCCAATGTAGCCACGGTTTCGATCAACATCACCGCGCAAAATGATGTGCCCGTTGCCAGCAATCAGAGCGTAAACGCGGTGGAAGACACCTCATCTAATATCGCCTTGGGCGCAAATGATGCCGATGGAGACGCGCTGATTTATACAATTGTAAGCGGCCCGACGAATGGCACTCTCAGCGGCAGCGGCGCCAATCGCATTTATATGCCTGCCGCGAATTATAATGGTGTCGACAGCTTCACTTTCCATGTGAATGACGGCACGACGAATTCCAATACGGCGACTGTGAGCATCACTATCGTTGCAGTGAATGATATTCCGACGCTGACAACCATCAACAATCTCGCAGGTGGTTTGGAAGACACGGCGGTTTCGATTCCGTATGCAACTTTAGCCACTGCTGCCAACGAAGCCGATGTGGAAAGCGCAAATCTTTCGTTTCGCATCGAAAGTGTCAATGGCACACTAACTAAAGGCGGCACGGCTGTTGTTGTGGGCAGCACGCTCCTTGGCACAGGTGACAGTGTGTTGTGGACTCCGCCCGCTAATGCCAATGGCACACTCGGCGCTTTCGCGGTTAAAGCGTGGGATGGCGCCGCTGCTTCGGCAACGGCTATAGCTGTCAATCTTACGGTCATAGCGGTCAATGATGCGCCGACTTTCACGCTTCCTGTCACCAGCCTCAGCGTGAAGAAAAACGTGACTGCGCAAACGATTCCCAATTGGGCGACAAATATCAGTGTTGGTCCAGCGGATGAAAGCGCGCAGACGAAAACCTTCACCATCACCAACAGCAATACGGCGCTGTTTTCGGCTCAACCGGCCCTTAGCAGCACCGGCACGCTCACATTCCAGCCAGCCAAAAACAAAACCGGCACGGCAACAATTACGGTGCGATTGCAAGACAGTGGCGGCATAACCAACGGCGGTGTGAACCTTTCGGTGGCGCGGACTTTTACGATAACTGTGAATTAAATTTCCCTTTGAGGACACAAAGGCGCAGAGAAAATTTTCTCTGCGCCTTTGCGTTTTGCAGTGAATAAACTACGGCCATGTTTCGATCGTTTTTCTTTTTATTTTGTCTTTCGCTTCCTCTCGCCGCGCAAACCGATACCAGACCTTTGGCGCTGAAACTCGCGGCGTCCAACGAAGGTTTTTGGAAATCCACGCAAGAACCCGCAGGCAGCGTCACCTCGCGCGGAATTTTCGCTTACGCCTTGGTTTTATGCGAGGCGAATCAGAATTTGGAGCGCCTTGAAGCGCTTTTTGACCGCGCCGCGCAGATGCAAGATCGTAATACGGCAAGCAAAAGCTACGGCAACTTTAAGTGGAAATGGGAAGACGAAAAAATCGTGGATTACAACGCCGTGGATTTTTCGATGCGCGGTGGTTCGCTTTTGTGGATTAAGCACAAAGACCAGATTCCCGCGCCCGCGCAAGCCAAACTGCGCGAACTTTTGGAGTTTTCGGTTGAAGGTTTAATGCGCCATAAAGTGCGCGAAGATTACACCAACATCGCGCTGATGAACGCGGGCGATTTGATTTTGCTCGGCGAAGCGATGAACAAGCCAAACGTCGCCGATGAAGGCTATAAACGCCTTGAAAACGCCTTGCTTTACACTCACGAATTCGGCACACACGAATATGTCAGCCCCACTTATTACGGGCCAGATTTAGATGCCCTCGTGATGATCGAAGCCTTTGCCAAACGCGAGCGCGGCGTGCAACAGGCGCGGGCATTGCTCCGCTATTTTTGGCACGATATCGCGCTCAATTGGTTTGCGCCCGCGCAGCGTTTATCGGGCGCTCATTCGCGCTCTTATGATTATTTGCGTGGCCTCGGCGAACTCGATACGCAAATGCAACTCAACGGCTGGCTTGAAGGCGAACCGAACAGTATTGATGCCATTTACGGCGCCCAAGCGCGTTGGAAACCATCGGACGATTTGAAAAAACTGAACGAGCAATATCCGCGTTATGTGCAGCAAAAATGGGGCGTTGAAAGCAATCAATGGCGCGCCAATTACATTCAAAAAGAGGTCGCGCTTTCCACGTCGGGCGCTTCTTACGGCGGCAAAATGAACTTCCCGCTAACGGTGGATTTTCCCGGCCCTCGCCAAAGCGTGCGCTGCTATTTTACAAGCGATGCGCGAAATGACCCTTATGGCAAAGTCAAAATCGCCGAAAGCGCCACGCATTCTAAAGCCTTGCATTTAAATCCGCTCTGGGGCGCTGCTCAAAAGGAGGAATCTGCACTGGGTTTGGTGCAATACCGCGTGAGTGATATTTCGGCGAATATAGAATCCTTGCAATCGCATTTTGTGATGCCTTTGGACAATGACGGGATTTGGGTGGGAGATCGAAGAATAAAATTTGAAATCGGTAAAAGTGAATCTGTCCCTTTACCAATTCAAAACTCATCGTGGGATTCCATTATCTTGGTGAAAGGCAGCGCAGCTTTAGTCGTGCGTGTAGTTTGGAAAAATGCACTCAAAGAGGGAGAGTTCGCGCCAGTCCAGTTGATTTATGATGGCAATTCACAGGGCGCCGTTCGTTTGACTGTCACTCATTATAGCGGCGCGGCCTTACCGGAAATTCCACAATTAAATCATCCTGTTGGGGCCTTATTTGCGGTAAGTGTGGCAAGCAACTTCCAAAATAGTGCGCAAGGTCGGCAAGCTTTGCGGCAACGTTTCATTGATGCTGTGACAGTTTTTGCGGATAAGACAAATGTCAATCTGGTGAAGGCCCAAACTTCTCATGGTCCACTGTGCATCAAGTATGCTCCTGTTTCCGGTAATGACTGCGAGCCTATTGTGCAGCAGGAACTTCTCTCGCTCAACGGCGCAGAAATTGGCCGCAAAATTCTGCAAACAGTCGAACCCTTAAAAAGCGCCGCTAACGCTGGAAATGTGCCTATTTTGAAAATTGCCAAGGCCAGAAACTTATATTTTGAGGCCGAAAGCGCGCAAATTATGCCTTCTTTTGAAATTGGCGATGATGCGGCGGCTTCTGGCGGCAAATTTGTGTGGATGTCGGGCGAAATCGGGCAGGGCGGTGGAGGCGGAACAGCCAACGCGACGTGGAAATTACAAAATAAAACGGCGGGTGATTATATTTTGTGGGGCCGCGTCATGGCGCCAACGCCCGATGACGATTCATTTTTCGTGCGCCTTTTGAGCGCTGATAAAGACCTTTTGCCACTCACAACATGGAGCATTGGCACACACGAAAAATGGGAATGGGTGCGCTTTGCGCAAAAAATTAGTCTGCCGCTGGGCGAAACGAAGTTGCAACTGCGCGTGCGCGAAGATGGCGCCAAAATTGACCGTTTATTTTTAACTCGCGATGCCAGAGAAATACCTCAATAGATTTCGCTGCAACGATGCAACATCCGCGAAAATAAGGTGAAGCGAGGGCTATGCTTCGTGCTGCAAGCACAACGTTGCCAAGGCATTTCATTGCCTGTTGTGCCTCGGTGTTTTTTTCGGTGACTTGTCGGGTTGCAAAATTTCTTGTCACGCACGCGACGTTGGCGCAAACTATCGGTCTAATTCCCGCAAAATCCAAGGAGACGAACTGATTGTGAAACGACGCGAATTTGTTTCGACCGCCGCAGCTTACGGCGCTGGAACGTTAATTTTACCGCGCTATGCGCAGGCTCAAAAGGGTGCCAACGACAAGCTGAATGTGGCTTTAATCGGCGTTTGGGGCCGGGGCGAGGCACATTACGGCGATTTACGTCGCCAGAATGTCGTCGCGCTGTGCGATGTGCGCGAAAGCCGCTTCCCCAAAGCTCTCGAAGCCTTTCCGGGCGCCACGACGTATACCGATTGGCGCAAATGTCTGGACCACAAAGGTTTAGATGCGGTTGTTATTTGCACCGCCGACCATCATCACGCTTTTATTTCCAACTGGGCTTTGAACCGCGATATGCATATTTATTGCGAAAAGCCTTTGGCGATTACGGTCAATGAAGCACGCGTTGTGCGCGAAAATTGGGTGAAGAAAAAAGGCAAACTCGCCACGCAAGTCGGAATGCAACGCCACGCCATTGATAACTTCAATCGCGTGCGCGAATTAATTTTAGACGGCGCCATTGGCGAACTGACCGACGCGTTTGCGTGGGGCAATCGCCAGATTCCACGCCCCGCTTATTACCCCGCCACAGGCGCGCCGCCCGCCGACTTTCATTGGGATACTTGGCTTGGCCCGTCGCCCGAACATCCTTACAGCGACAAATATTTTGAAGGCGGCTCTGGCATGAACTGCTTGTCGTGGAATATGTTCTGGGACTTTGGCGCCGGGCAAATCGGTGACATGGGCAGCCACACAATGGACTTGCTGTGGAACGCCGTGGACGCCACTTTGCCAACCTCGGCAGAAGCCAAAGGCGACCCGTTCAATCCTGATGTGACGCCTGTCATGTGCGAGTCGCATTTCGAGCATCCGAAAAATGCGTGGCGCGGCCCGATTCGCACCCATTGGTATCAAGGTGGCGTGATGCCCAATTCGCCCAAAGGTTACATAGACCTGAAGCAAATTGATCACGGCGCCATGTTTAAAGGCACCAAAGGCCACCTTATCGCCGGTTTCGACTCGCGCATCATTTCGCCTTTGAGTGATATGAGCTACTACAAAGCGCGCCCGGCAGACAAACTTTTGCCGCCGCTCGGCAGTTTCTTTGGTCAATGGGTTGACGCCTGCAAAGACCCGACAAAGAAAACCGCCTGCGATTTTGAATACAGCGGCAACATGATCGAGCAGATGCTGCTGGGCCTTGTCGCTTATCGAGTCGGCAAGAAAATCGAGTATGACGGAGCCGCTGGCAAAGTCACCAACGTGCCCGAAGCCAACGAATTTCTTACTAAGCCCTATCGCGCGGGCTGGACAATCAACGGCTAAAATTCAACCGAAAGGGCATAAAGGGCACACAAAGACCACAGAGTTTGAGCGAAAACGGCTTTTCTCTGTGTAATCTTTGTGTGCCCTTTCTGTTTTGAAATGAGGAGGCGCATTTGAAATTTATTTATGCAACAGGCAGCGCCCTTTTGCTGACCGCGTGTTTTCTACAAGGCAGTTTGGCGCAGGAAACGCCTCAAGCGCAAACCTCGCCAAAAGCTGTCATTGACGGGCAGGGAATAGGTTGGCGCACATTGGGCGAGGCCGATTTTGTGCCTGTCAACGGCGCGCCGGACACATGGAGTTGGAAAGACGGCCTTTTAACTTGTTCTGGCAAGCCAGTTGGTGTGATGCGCACACAAAACAAAGTCACTAATTTTGAATTAGTTCTCGAATGGCGCCATTTAAAAGACGCCGGCAACTCCGGCGTTTTCGTGTGGACACCTGAAGAGGCCTTAAAAGATTTGAAACCCGGAGTGTTGCCCGATTCCGGCATCGAAGTGCAAATTCTCGATCACGGCTACACCCAGTCCTACGAAAAAAGTTCCGGCAAAAAGGCCGATTGGTTCACCACAAATGGTGATGTGTTCCCCGTTGGCAAAGCAAAACTGAGGCCCTTTGCCCCGCTGTCGCCCAACGGCGCGCGCAGTTTTCCTCGTAAGAATTTAAGCCGTGGTTTTGGCGAGTGGAATCATTATTACGTCCGCGCCATCAACGGCGAAATCCGCCTCTGGGTCAACGGCGAAGAAGTGTCTGGCGGCAACGAAGCCGACCCGCGCACAGGTTATTTGTGCCTCGAATCCGAAGGCTCACCAATAGAATTCAAAAACATCCGCCTCCGTGAGTTGCCTTGAATTTGAACCACGGATAGACGCAGAGAAACACAGATTTTCATTCGATCTTTTTGGATGCGCCGTCCTTTGTATTTTTTACATATATCCGTGTTCCTCTGCGTCTATCCGTGGTTCAAATCCTTCTTCATCGACAAAACCTACTGTGGAAAAACAACTCACCTTTGGCCCGCGCAATTGCTTATTGACGAACATCAATGTGTGGTCGCCCGATGGCCAATGGATTGTTTATGATGTGCGTCCCGATGCCGAGGGCAGCGTTTTTGAAGGGCGTTTCATCGAAGCGGTCAGTTTGCAGGGCGAAAGCAAAACGCTGTTTGAATCGAACAATGGCGCACATTGTGGCGTGGCAACATGGCATCCGAAACGGGAGCAAGTTGTTTTCATTTTTGGCCCCGAAAACCCCACACCCGATTGGCAATACGGCGCGGCGCATCGGCAAGGCGTGATTGTAAATGCCACGCGGCCCAACGAAAAAATAAATCTTGATGCGCGCGATTTAAGCGCCTCCACGCCCGGCGCGTTGCGCGGCGGTTCGCACGTTCACGTTTGGCATCCACGCGGCGACTGGCTTTGTTTCACTTACAACGATCACCTACTATGGCAATGGCAAAACGACACGCCCGAACACGACAGCGATCAGCGCAATATTGGCGTTTGCGTGCCGCGCCACGTGAAAGTGCCCGACAGAAAGCGCAATCACGATGGCGAATATTTTTCGGTTCTCGTCACGCGCACCCAAGCGAATCCACAACCCGGCTCCGATGAAATCAAACGCGCTTTTGAAGAAAGTTGGATTGGCGAAAATGGTTATTTGAAACCCGATGGCACACGCCAAAAACGCGCTTTGGCTTTTCAAGGCGAAGTAATAACAAAGAGCGGCCAAAGCATTTCCGAAATGTTCGTTGCCGATTTGCCGGATGACCTTTTTGAGCCTTCGGACGGGCCATTGCAAGGCACTTTAACCACGCGCCCAGTTCCACCTCGCGGCGTAAGGCAACGGCGCCTCACTTTTACGCAAGATCGCAAATTTCCCGGCTTGCAAGGCCCGCGTCATTGGCTGCGCACTTCGCCCGATGGCGCGCAAATCGCCTTTTTGATGTGCGATAAAAATGATGTCGTGCAATTATGGAAAATTTCGCCCAACGGCGGCGCGCCGCGTCAGATCACACATGATAAATGGCACATCGTCTCGGCGTTTTCGTGGCGACCCGATGGAAAATTCATCGCTTATACAGCAGATAACAGCATCTTCGTGGCGAATGTAGAGGGTGGGCAAAGCCAGCGAATTACAATGCGCTTTGATGAGGCCGATGCCCCTTTACCTTTGGCTGTTGTGTTTTCGCCCGATGGCAAACGTATCGCTTATCAGCGGCGCGTTGAAAGCAAAAATGGCACGCGCGTCAATCAAATTTTTGTGGTGGATTTTGAAAAATAATTGCACAAAGACCGCGAGCGTGAGTAGCGCTTCCTGCCTCTTTCATTGTAAGTAGTCGGACAGGATTATGTGAGGCTTTGCGTCATTCTGAGG